>CAZKTH010000204.1:0-6850 GCA_964555575.1 uncultured Devosiaceae bacterium
GGGGGTGTCTACGCCGGCGCTTGTGGCTTCACCCCACCCTCCATCCCTCCCCATCAAGGGGAGGGAGACAGATTGCGATTCCATCGGAAAGCGATCCGCCATAGCACTCGCTATGCGCCTGCAATTGCCTAATTATTAACCCCTTTCAGGACCAAAGACTAAAGTATAGGCACCGCTCCGCCGGCCGTTCCGGCGCCCGGCGTCGAGTTGGGCCACTTGGCGCGTGAAAGCGCCTGAAACGGCCGTTTTTTTACGCTTTTTGGGGATTTTTTTGCCGCGCCATCGGCCGGCGAAACGGCATCAGTCTTGCATGGAAAGGCTCCGAGCTTCGGCAAATCCCTGTCGAAACCGCCTGATTGCCACTTGGAGCGCGTCCCGGATGACAGCCGTCGTCTCTGCCAGGAACCTTTCCCTATCCTTCAAGACCAAGGACGGTCCGGTCGAGGCGCTCAAGAATGTCGATCTTGCCATCGACAAGGGCGAGTTCGTTTCCTTCATCGGCCCGTCCGGCTGCGGCAAGACCACCTTCCTGCGCGTTCTTGCCGATCTGGAAACCCCGAGCGCCGGCGAAATCGTCGTCAATGGCGAGACCCCGGAAAACGCCCGCAAGGACAGGGCCTATGGCTATGTCTTTCAGTCGGCGGCGCTTTTTCCGTGGCGGACCGTTGCCGACAATGTCGCCCTGCCGCTCGAAATCATGGGCTATGCCCGTGTGGAGCGGGAAAAACGCATCAGGCACACGCTCGATCTGGTCAATCTCACCGGCTTCGAGAAGAAATTCCCCTGGCAATTGTCCGGCGGCATGCAGCAGCGCGCCTCGATCGCCCGGGCCCTGGCCTTCGATGCCGATATCCTCTTGATGGACGAGCCGTTCGGCGCCCTCGACGAAATCGTCAGGGACCATCTCAACGAGCAATTGCTCAAACTTTGGGCCGAGACGAAAAAGACCATCTGCTTCGTCACCCATTCGATCCCCGAGGCGGTGTATCTGTCGACCAAGATCGTCGTCATGTCGCCGCGTCCCGGAAGGGTGACCGACATCATCGATTCGCCCCTGCCGGGGGAGCGTCCGCTCGACATCCGCGACACGCCGGAATTCCTCAAGGTCGCCCACCGCGTTCGCGAGGGGCTGAGGGCCGGGCATTCCTACGAGGGATAAGACCATGCCAGCGCAAAGATCATCCGCAAAATCAAAAGGATGGAAGATCGGTTTGCGGGCTGCGCTGCTCGCAACGTTTCTCGCCTCCGGCCTGACGATGGCTCCGGTCCTGGCGCAGCAACAGATGCCGGTCTCCGTCGAGATCGTGATGAACGAACTTCATTCCGGCCGCAGCGTCGCGCCCAAGGTCCATTTTTTCCAGGGGGTGACGCAGTGAGCCTGATGCCGAGGCGGGTGCTCACCAGCCAGGCCTTCGCGGTCACGATCGTTCTGCTGGCGCTTGTCGTCCTCTGGTATGGCGGCTCGGTGCTGCTCAACGCGCCCTGGCAGGTCGACACCTATGCCCGCGCCAAGCTGACCGACTGGTCGTGGCTGCAATTCGCCGGCGACGCGCTCAACCAGAAACGTCCGGTGCTGCCGGCGCCGCACCAGGTCTTTGCCGAACTCTGGAGGACGGTGATCGACACCGCCCCGACCTCCAAGCGCTCGCTCGTTTTTCACGCCTGGATCACGCTTTCCTCGACGCTGCTCGGCTTCGCCATGGGGACGGGCCTGGGCATCGTCCTGGCCGTGATGATCCTCAACAACCGGGCGATGGACAAGTCGCTCATGCCCTGGATCGTCGCGTCGCAGACCATCCCGATCCTCGCCATCGCGCCGATGATCATCGTCGTCCTGAACGCCATCGGCCTGACCGGTCTTGTCCCCAAGGCACTGATCTCGACCTATCTCAGCTTCTTTCCGGTCGTGGTCGGCATGGTCAAGGGCTTCCGCTCGCCCGAACAGATCGAGCTCGATCTGATGCGCACCTACTACGCCTCGACCGCCGACACCTTCTTCAAGTTGAGGTGGCCATCTTCGGTGCCCTACCTGTTCGCCTCGATGAAGGTCGCCGTCGCCATTTCGCTGGTCGGCGCCATTGTCGGCGAATTGCCGACCGGCGCGGTGGCCGGGCTCGGGGCACGGCTGCTTTCCGGCTCCTATTACGGCCAGACGGTGCAGATCTGGTCGGCCCTGTTCATGGCGGCACTGCTCGCCGCGCTTCTGGTCGTCGTGGTCGGCGGCGTCGAACGGGTCGTGGTTTCGCGTATGGGGCTGGCACGATGAACATCACCATCATTTCCTTCGCCCTCATCTTCTGGATCGCCGCCTGGGCCGTCAACGAATGGCTGGTAAGGCTGACCCCGGATGGCCAGATCGGCCGGCGCCTCATCGACGTCGCCGTGCCGGCCCTGTTCGGCATCACCATTCTGGTCATCTGGGAGGGGATCACCCGCGGCTTCGCCGTGCCGCCGGTGCTGCTGCCGCCGCCGACCCAGATCTGGCATCGCCTGGTCGGCAACGTGCCGACCCTGCTCGCCGATTTCCAGCAGACCTTCCTGAAATCGGTGTTGACCGGCTGGGCCATCGGCTGCGGCGCCGGCTTTTTCGTTTCGATCCTCATCGACCGTTCGCCCTTCCTGCAGCGCGGCCTGCTGCCGCTCGGCAATCTCGTCTCGGCCCTGCCCGTGGTCGGAATCGCCCCGATCATGGTGATGTGGTTCGGCTTCGACTGGCCGTCCAAGGTCGCGGTCGTGGTGGTGATGACCTTCTTCCCGATGCTGGTGAACACCAATGCCGGCCTTGCCGCCTCGGGCACGATGGAGCGCGACCTGATGCGCACCTTTGCCGCGACCTACTGGCAGACGCTGGTCAGTCTGCGGCTGCCCGCGGCCGCCCCCTTCATCTTCAATGCCCTCAAGATCAATTCCACCCTGGCGCTGATCGGCGCCATCGTCGCCGAGTTCTTCGGAACCCCGATCGTCGGCATGGGCTTTCGCATCTCGACCGAGGTCGGGCGGATGAATGTCGACATGGTCTGGGCCGAGATCGCGGTGGCGGCATTGAGCGGCTCCATCTTTTACGCGCTGATCGCCCTTGTCGAGCGGGCGGTCACGTTCTGGCATCCGTCCATCCGTACGGATCGGACGTGATTTGACCGAGGGCCACACCCCAGGGCGCACAGCCTTGCGGTGCGACGGTTCCAAACCAGGAAGGTGCAAGCATGAAGAAACTGATCGTCACAGCTTTGGCCGGGGGGCTGACGCTCTCCGCATTCGGCGCCCAGGCCGCCGACGACGTTACCCTGCAGCTGAAATGGGTCACCCAGGCTCAGTTCGCCGGCTACTACGTGGCGCTCGACAAGGGCTTTTATTCCGATGAAGGTCTCAACGTCACCATCAAGCCGGGCGGGCCGGACATTGCTCCCGAACAGGTGATCGCCGGCGGCGGCGCCGACGTCATCGTCGACTGGATGGCCGCGGCCCTGGCCGCGCGCGAACGCGGTCTGGGGCTGGTCAACATCGCCCAGCCCTTCAAGCATGGCGGGCTGGAGCTGACCTGTCTGAAGTCGAACGGCATTTCGACGCCGGCCGATTTCCCCGGCCACACGCTCGGCGTGTGGTTCTACGGCAACGAATATCCCTTCTATGCCTGGATGGCCAAGCTCGGCATTCCGACCGACGGCAGCGATGGCGGCGTCACCGTTCTCAAGCAGGGCTTCAATGTCGATCCGCTGCTGCAGAAGCAGGCCGACTGCATCTCGGTCATGACCTATAACGAATATGGCCAGGTGCTTGATGCCGGCATCGCCCCGGATGAGCTGGTGACCTTCAATTACCTCAATCAGGGCGTCGGCATGCTCGAGGACGGCCTTTACACCAGCCAGGACAAGCTCAAGGACCCGGCCTTCGTCGACAAGATGGTCAAGTTCGTGCGCGCCTCGATGAAGGGCTGGAAATGGGCCGAGGAAAATCCCGACGCGGCCGCCCAGATCATCATCGACAACGACGCCTCAGGCGCCCAGACCCTCGAGCACCAGCAATATATGATGGGCGAGGTGGCCAAGCTGACCACCGGTTCCAACGGGACGCTCGACCCGGCCGATTACGAGGAAACCGTGGCAACGCTGCTGTCGGCGGTATCTCCCGACAATCCGGCCATCACCAAGGAGCCGTCGGAAGGCGCCTGGACACATGAAATCACCGACAAGGCGCTCGGCATGTAGTCACAAAGCGCTTGCGATAAAGGACAAGCGGCACCATAAAGGCGAGGGGCGGCATAGGACCGCCCCTCGCTTTGTCTTGGCGATGTCATGCTCCTCCGCGGCATTGCCTTTTGAAGATCCAAGGCCAGCAAATGTCTGCCCGCATCCTTACCATCACCCTCAACCCAACCGTCGACGTTTCGGGCGAGACCGAACTGCTGCGTCCGGTCCACAAGGTCCGCACCACGCCGTTGACCTATGAGCCGGGTGGCGGCGGCATCAATGTCGCCGGCGTCATTTCCAATCTCGGCGGCGACGTCGAATCGCTCTGGGTCGGCGGCGGTGCCACCGGCACCCTGCTTGCCGAGCTTTTGATCGACCGGCCCTACAAGTCGATCTACATCCCCAACACCGCCCCGATCCGCTTGAGCTTCAACCTCTACGAACGCACCTCGGGCTTCGAATACCGCTTCGTGCCGGAAGGCGAGCCGATCTCGGACGAGGCCATCGACAATTGCCTGGACACCGTCGCTTCCTTCAACGGCCATTATGTCGTGGCCAGCGGCTCCGTGCCGGTCGGCGCCCCCGAGGATCTCCTCGTGCGCATGGCCAAGATCGTCAGATCCAATGGCGGCCGTTTCGTCCTCGACACTTCGGGCCACGCCCTCAACTACACCATCGAACATGCCGACGTGTTCCTGGCCAAGCCGAGTCTCTCCGAGCTGAGGCACCTGGCCGGCGATGGGCTCAACGAGGCCACGGCGCGCGAAGCCGCCAGGGCGGTGATCGGCCGGGGCAAGTGCCAGATGCTCGCCATCACTCTCGGTGCCGAAGGCGCCATGCTCGCCTATGAGGACAAGCTCTTGCGCCTGCCGGCCCTGCACGTGGTCACCAAGTCGACGGTCGGCGCCGGCGACAGCTTCCTTGGTGCCATGGTCTGGGCCCTCAGCGAAGGCTGGGAGCGCGAGCAGGCCTTCCGGCTCGGCATCGCCGCCGGCGCCGCCGCCGCCATGACCCCGGGCACGCAGCTGTGCGAGCGCGAGGACGTGATGCGGCTTTACGACACCGTGCTCTCATGACCGGGCAGGAATGACCGAACTCGACATCGTTGGCATGGGCGGGCGCGGCGAGGCTTTCGCCGAAACGGCGGAAGGTCGCATCTTCGTACCCTTCGCCCTGCCTGGCGAAAGGCTCGACGCCCGGATCGACGGTCCGCGCGCCGAGATCGCGAAGATGCGCAAGCCCAGCCCGGACCGGATCGCGCCCCTTTGCCGGCATTTCAGCCATTGCGGCGGCTGCCAGCTGCAGCACTGGCGGGCCGAGCCCTATCGCGACTGGAAGCGCTCCTTGTTGACGACGGCCCTCGAACGGGCCGGCATCGAGACGGAAATCGCCGATCTCGTTGACGCCCATGGCGCCGGCCGTCGCCGCGTCACCTTGCGGGCAACGCCCGAGGGCGCCGGCTTCACCGCCTGGAAAAGCCACGATCTTCAAGTGATCCAGACCTGTCCCGTCCTTGCTCCGGAGCTGCAGCAGGCGCCCGAAATCGCCGGGGCCGCCAGCCGTCGGCTCGGTGCCAATGCCCAGGCGCTGATCACGGCTACCGCTACCGGCATCGATCTGGCGCTGACGGCGAGAACCGGACACAAGCCCGACTTTTCGGCGCTGGCGCGCCGTTTCGAGCTTGCCCGCGTCAGCCTCAATGGCGAGGTGCTGATCCTGAGAAGAGTGCCGGTCGTCGAGATCGGCGCGGCGCGACTCGACCTGCCGGTCGCGCCCTTTCTGCAGCCGACGACGGCAGGAGAAGAGGCACTGGCCGGTCTCGTCGTCGAGGCGCTGGCCCCGGCAAAAAGGGTCGCCGATCTTTTCAGCGGTGTCGGTGCCTTCGCCCTGCGGCTTGCCGAGAAAGCGCAGGTTCATGCCGTCGATGCCGATCGGTCAGCCGTTGCCGCCTGCGACAAGGCGCTGATGGCGACACCCGGCCTCAAACGGCTCGGAACCGAGTCGCGCGACCTCTTCCGCGATCCGCTGACGGCAAAGGAGCTTACGCGTTTCGACGGTCTCGTCTTCGATCCGCCGCGCGCCGGCGCCGAGGCCCAGGCGCACCAAATCGCTGCGGCCCGGATCAGGCGCGTCGTTGCCGTCTCCTGCGATCCGGTGACCTTCGCCCGCGACGCCGGCATTCTCATCGAAGGCGGCTATCGGCTCGAAAGGGTGACGCCGGTCGACCAGTTCCGCCATACGGCGCATCTCGAATGCGTCGGGGTGTTCCGGAAATAGGGCGTGGGTTCGAGTCAGGAAGCTGTCCCGAACACCATCGTCATTCCCGACCCGATCGGGAATCCAGCAGCGCCGCGTCGGTGGCGCCAAAGGCTCCTTCTCGCGTGCGGAGACCCGCACGCTGCTGGATCCCGGCTCGGAGACCGGGATGACGGAAGCGTGATTGCATGCGCTCGGCTGAAAGACAGACCGTAACGTCCCCGCGCCTCACGCATCTGGATGCTTGAAGATCAGCGTGGCGTTGGTGCCGCCGAAGCCGAAGGAATTCGACATCACCGCCCCGAGCTGCACATTGTCGCGGCGCTCGCGGACAATCGGCATGTCGGCAAATGCCGGATCGATCTCGAAGATGTTGGCACTTTTGGCGATGAAGTTCTCGTTCATCA
>CAZKTH010000205.1:0-6819 GCA_964555575.1 uncultured Devosiaceae bacterium
TGACGCGGTGCCGATGCGCACGGACCGGCTGCGGGTGATCGTCGGTGGCGGCGATCTCGATGCGGCACTGCACGGCCGACTCGCCATGGACGGCGCGCTGGTCGTCGGCGCCGACGGCGGCGCCGACGCGGCACTGGCGGCGGGGGTTCTGCCGGAACTGGTGATCGGCGATCTCGATTCCCTCAGCGACGAGGCGGCGTGGCGCGCCCGCACCCGCGTTGTCCGCATCGCCGAGCAGGAAACGACCGATTTCGAGAAATGTCTGTATTCGGTTCAGGCGCCGGTGACGCTGGCGCTGGGGATGACCGGCAAGCGCTTCGATCACACGCTGGCGGCCCTTGACGCGGTGACGCGCCATGGTGCCGGACGGCGGATCATCCTCGTGGACCAAACCGATGCGGCGCTGTCGCTGTCCGGGCCGGTCGAACTCGACCTGTCCGCCGGAACGCGCGTTTCGGTGCATCCGCTGCAAAAACTGCGTTTTGCCCGTTCCGAGGGCCTGCTTTATCCGCTCGCCGGGCTGATGCTGGCGCCGGGGATCCGGACCGGCACCTCCAATCAGGCGACCGACAGCCATGTGCGCATCCTGCCGGCGGCCAGCGAGACCGGCACCTATCTCGTCATCCTGCCCGTTGCCAATCTCGATACCCTGATCGCGGCGGCACGCGCCTGAATGTCGCAGCGTGGCCGGCGCCGCCAACCGGGCTTTCACCACAATTTCGGGCTATCCGGGACGGATGAGGTTTCTCGCCCCGCTTGCGCTGGTTTTCATCATGCTGGCACCGGGTGCCATGGCGGCGGAGGCGTGCACGCTGGTCGTCGACACCGGAAACGGGCAGGAAGTCTACCGCTCCGGCGACAGATGCGACGAGCCGTTCTCGCCGGCCTCGACCTTCAAGCTGGCCCTGGCGCTGATGGGGTTCGACAGCGGGCTGCTCGAAGGCCCGGATGCACCGGTCATCCCCTATGATCCGGCCTTTGATGCCCCCTATGAAAGCTGGCGCACGACGGTGACACCGACGATCTGGCTGAGGGATTCCGTCGTCTGGTATTCGCAGACGCTGACCCGGAGGCTGGGCATGGGGCGGCTTCAGGCCTATGTCGACGCCTTCGATTACGGCAATCGTGACCTGTCCGGCGATCCGGGCGAGAACAACGGGTTGACCGCGGCTTGGCTCGGCTCGTCGCTGAGGATCTCGGCAAGGGATCAAGTGGCCTTCCTGCGCAAGATCTGGTTGCGGCAGGTGCCGGTCGGCATCGAGGCGCATGACAGGCTTTTTGCCACGGCGCAGTGGTTCGAGGGATCGGATGGCTGGCGGATCGAGGCCAAGACCGGTTCCGCCTTGCCGCGCGACATGAACGGACGCCAGCTTGGCTGGTTCGCCGGCTGGATGGAAAAGAACGGGCAGGCCTACGTCTTTGCCCGGCTTTTCGTCGACATGCCGCAGGGGGGCAATGCCGGATCGGACGTGCGCGACTGCTTTCTCATCGAAGTCGGACCCCTGATGGCATCGCTCGGCCGCTGAGACGGCCGGCATCTTCCGGACGCGATTGTAAAGAATTGACAATTTGACGCGCCAAAATGCCGTCCCGGCCGTGGAAAAGTGAACGAAACCATGATTACGGTTTGATCGGTGTCATTTGTCGGCTCCGATCGATGCCCTAGAAGGTGCATCGAGAAATCCCGAGCGTGAAATCGGGAGGAGTTTGACGTTCCGCGCGAGCGTCAAAATTCAGATAGAGGAAGGAAAAAAGAATGAAACTTGCCAATCCGGCGCCGCTCGGGCTGATGGGCTTTGCGTTGACTACCTGGTTGCTGAGCATGGTGAATGCCGGCTGGTTCCCCGGGGCGGCGGTCCCCATGGTATTGGCCAGCGCCTTTGCCTATGGCGGCACGGCGCAGTTCGTCGCCGGCGTCATGGAAATGCCGCGCGGCAACACCTTCGGCTTCACCGCATTCTGTTCGTACGGCGCCTTCTGGTGGACGTTCGCACTTTATGTGGCGTTCTTCTCCGATGGCGTGCCCGCCCCCTTCGTGGGCTGGTGGCTGCTCCTTTGGGGCGCGTTCACCTTCATGATGTGGATCGGCAGCCTCAAGCTCAACCGCGCCCTGCAGTCGGTTTTCCTGGCGCTGTGGATCACCTTCGTCCTGCTCGCGATCAAGGACATCACCGGCATTGGCTGGATCGGCAATCTCGGCGGTTATGTCGGTTTGCTGACGGCGGCTCTGGCATTCTACCTTGCCGCGGCCGAGGTCATCAACGAGACGCATGGCCGGGAAGTCCTGCCGATCGGAGCCAAGAAATAGGTCGGGAGGCGAGGGAAACTGCCCCATGTCCCTTTGTCCCATGGCGTCGGCGGCATCGTCTTCCCGAGACTGGGGGGATGCCCGGTGATCGCGGCAGTTTCCCGCTGGCCTTCACCATCCGTGGCCTTGCTCCGTTCGCCGGCGCGCCGGCATGCACGGGGTGGCGCAACGGATGATCCCGACCATCCGGGGCAAATGGTCGGCCACGATCTTCATCCGGACCATTTCCGTCGAGTAGACGGAAAGTAGGGGGGGAGCGGCGGCGCTTCGGCGCCGCCGCGTCTTTCGTTCAGGCGTCCTCGGTTTCCTGCTGACGGGCGCGAACGGCCTTCCGGACCGCTTCCTGCACCTTCTCGAAAGCCCTGACCTCGATCTGGCGGATGCGTTCGCGCGAGACATTGTGCTCCTGCGCCAGTTCCTCCAGGGTCAGCGGATTGTCGCGCAGGCGCCGCGCCTCGAAAATCTTGCGCTCGCGCTCGTTGAGGACGTTGAGGGCTTCGGAAAGGAGCGCCATGCGCTCGCGCATCTCCTCGCTGTCGGCCAACGCCTCTTCCTGATTGGGCGTTTCGTCCTGCAGCCAGTCCTGCCATTCGGTCGAGCCCTCGTCGGTACGCATCGGCGCGTTGAGCGAGGCGTCGCCGGAAAGGCGGGCATTCATCGCCACCACCTCGTCCTCGCTGACATGCAGAGTGTTGGCGATCTGCTTGATCTGGTCGGGGTGCAGGGAACCGCCGTCGAGCGCGGCGATCTGACCCTTGATGCGGCGAAGATTGAAGAACAGGCGCTTCTGAGCTGCCGTGGTGCCGATCTTGACCAGCGACCAGGAACGCAAGACATATTCCTGGATGGCGGCGCGGATCCACCACATGGCATAGGTGGCCAGGCGAAAGCCCTTGTCCGGCTCGAAGCGCTTGACCGCGTGCATCAGCCCGACATTGCCTTCGGAAATGACTTCGGAAACGGGCAGGCCGTAACCGCGATAGCCCATGGCGATCTTGGCGACGAGTCTCAAATGCGAGGTGATCAGCTTGTGCGCCGCGTCGGGGTCGCCATATTCCCTGTAGCGCTTGGCAAGCATGAATTCCTCGTCCGGCTCCAGCATGGGGAACCGGCGGATTTCCTGAAGATAACGTGAAAGCCCGCCTTCACTCGACAGGACGGGCAAATTGGTCTGGGTCATTACATTCCCCCTATGGTCCGTCCCGCAAAGGCAACGAACCGGTTCACGGCGCGTCCGAGATTGGCCCGCGCCAGGGCGTTTCCAGGCGAATTCGGTACCGGCTCGCTGTCCGGAAACGCAAAAGAACAAATCACCGTCCGCTCACTGGCCCGTGCAAAGCCAGGGCGGCGCCAGGCAAAACATACCAGCATATAGGCAGGATTTTGGTCATTTCATCCCCCGAGGGGATTTCCATCATGCCAATGTGCACGAAATTGGCAGCAGGTGTTCGGTTTCGCCGCCTGTTTCGGGCGAACGATTTCAAAACCCGGTCCTTTTCCCGGCCGCCAGATCATGGGGCGCGAGTGCCGTTTCCAGCGCCGCCAGATCGGGCGGCAGATCGGACCGAAACACCATCTCCGCGCCGGTTGCGGGGTGCGCGAAGCCCAGGAGCCTTGCATGCAGCGCCTGGCGCTTGAGACCGGAAACGGTCCCGGCCAGCTCTCCGGGCAGCTTGTTGATCTTGGTGGCAAAGCCCGCCCCGTAGAGCGGGTCGCTCACGAGCGGGTGGCCGATATGGGCCATATGGACGCGGATCTGGTGGGTGCGGCCGGTTTCGAGCCGGCAGTCGATCCGCGTGATGTCCCAGCCGGCCGCGCCATATCGCGCGACGGTCTCGTAATGGGTGAGGGCGGCGCGTCCGTTCTTGCGCACCGCCTGTTTCAGCCGGTTGTTGGCGTCGCGTCCGAGCGGCGCGTCAACCGTTCCCGTGTGGGCCTGCATGCGTCCCCAGACGAAGGCCGCATAGATGCGTTCGAGCGGCCCGCTGCGGCCGTGGTCGGCGAATTGCCGGGCAAGACGGTTGAGCGCCGGTTCGGTCTTGGCGACGACCATGACGCCGGAGGTGTCCTTGTCGAGGCGATGGACGATCCCCGGCCTTCTGACGCCGCCAATGCCGACGAGCGAGTCGCCGCAATGAAAGATCAGGGCGTTGACCAGCGTGCCCGAAGGCGAGCCGGGAGCGGGATGGACGACCATCCCCGCCGGCTTGTCGATGACGATCAGGTGCACGTCCTCGTAAAGGATATCGAGCGGGATGTCCTCGGGTTCCGGTTCGGCCTCCTCCGGCGGCGAAGCGACGAGCAGCACGCTGTCGCCGGCATGGATACGGAATTTCGGCTCGCCGCACATGGCGCCGTTGATCGAGACGGCGCCCTGAAGGATCAGGTCCTTGATGCGGCTGCGGCTGAAGGGGTCGAGCGCGCCGGCGAGAAAGGCGTCAACGCGTTTGCCAGCGTCGTCCGGGCCGGCTACAACCTCCCACGCGAATTCCTCGCCGATATCCCTGACCATGCCGCAATCCGATCCGCAAAAAGAACCGCCCGAAGCCGAACTGCCGCCCGATGCCAAGCGCGTCATCGACAAGGCGCGCCGGTCTTTCGGCGTGTCGATCGCCATCCTGCTCATCGGCTTTATCGCCGTTGTTGGTGCCCTTGTCTATCGCGCCTATCGCACCGGCGACGAGCCGAACACGCGCTATGCCGTCAAGGAAATCAGCCTGCCGGCCGGAGCGGAGCTGATCTCGGCCTCGAGCGCCGAGGGGCTGATCACCCTTGCCTACAAGAGCGAGGGAACACAGCAGGTGCGGATCGTCGACGGCAGGACCGGCGAGCTGGTAGGGCAGTTCAGGGTGACGGCCGAGTAGGGCACCGGCTTTTTTGCCGCTGTCTCCAACACGTCATTGCGACAAAGGCAGCAACGAAACCATCGAGCCTCTGGGCGGTGGTCGTGCCTGATGCGTCTGAACACCGGCCTTCGCCGGGGTGACGGTCAAATCTGCAGCGGCAACACCTTAGGCAGGATGTTGCACTTCGTTCGTGAATGCAGCAAATCCAGTCATCCCGACGACCATACGGAATGAACATGGGCCACCACGTCGCCGCATCACTGGCGAAAACGCGGGAAAACACCGAAACCGACAGGCCTACTGCCTCGCCTGGATTTCCCTGATGGCGGTCATGCGGTCCGACAGCGTGCCGCGGCGGGCGGACTCGCCGTCCTCCGTCTCCGCCAGCTCCGGCGCGGCGAGGTCGTCGTCGGCGAATTTGCGGACCTTGTCGAACAGGCTCTCTTCCTCGGCCGGAACGGCGTCGCCGTCGACGGCATAAACGAGCCGGCTGACCTCCGAGGCGATGTCGTTGAGCTTTTCGCGCAAATGCGACTGGTCGAGCCGCTCCTGCTCCCAGTCCTCGAGAACGACACTTTCGACCTCGCGCACCTTTTCGCGTAGATGCTCCATCTCCTCTTCGAGGGAGAGCTTTTCGGCCAGAAGCTGGGTGTGGCGCTCGTCTTGGCTCTCGAGCGTCTGCTCGGTCTCGTACAACAGGGCGTTGAGCCGGTTCTCGGCGCTGGCGATACGGGCCTCGGCCTCGGTCAGCGCCTGGCTGGAAGCGTCGGTCTCGTCGGCCTTGCGCGTCAGGGCCTGGCGCAATTCGGCTACGGCGTGCGCGGCGGCGTTCGAATCGTTTTCGGCGTTTTCGAGCCGGGTCAGCAGATGCCGGGCCTGGGCCTCGAAGAAACTGGCGCGCTCGCGTTCGGCCGTCAGGTCGGCATAGAGCTGATCGATGTCGGGCATATTGGAAAGCCGGGCGCCACCCCGCGCCGCTTCGAGCTGGCTGGTAAGATTGGCGTAGTCGCGGTCGCGCATCCTGAGGCGCTGGGCCAGATCGGCGGCCTGCTTTTCCAGATCGAGGACGCGGGACTTGAGGTCGGTTTCGCGGGTTTCCAGCTCGCCGATGATCGTCAGCTTTTCGTCGCGCTCCGACTTGGCCTGGGCCAGTTCGGTCCTGCGGCGGTTGATGTCGACCACCTGTTCGGCAAGGCGGGCCCGCAGGACCTCGACATTGCGCTCGAGCCGCCGGGTCGAAAGGGCGAATTCGGCCCTGAGCTGGTCCTTGTCGGCGCGGAATTCCGCCATGGTGATCGGCGTCGCCGCCTCGATGCGCATCTTTGTCAGCCTGACGGCGCGCCGCCAGATGGCCGGCACGATCATCAGCGCCAGCAGACTGGCGGCAAGAAAGCCGAGGGCGAAATACATTATGGTTTCGATCAGCATCTCTCTCCCCGCCGCATCGCGGAGGCAAAGGCGAACAAGAACTTCGCCCCATGCCCGACAGAATGGCAGAGCGCATGGCCCAAGGCCATGTTTACCGATTATTAACCTTACCGGAAAGCCAATTCGGGCAAGTGGCGGTGCAACAAGCCGAACTGGCTCTCAGCATCTTCATCTCGAAATGATATCGTACGCATGCTAAAAGCCACGGCAACACCGGGGCATACGGGATTCGGACTT
>CAZKTH010000206.1:0-3814 GCA_964555575.1 uncultured Devosiaceae bacterium
TACTGCAGCGCGATGACGACGCGCTTGTTGGTCGGAATGTTGACGCCAGCAATACGTGCCACGCCCGCTCTCCTTGATTTCCCGCGCCGAAAAGATTTCCGACGCATAACACAAGGGACCGGTTTCCGATCCCCACCTTTTTCGGGAACCGAATCCAGTCCAACTAATCCTTGAGACTGGCGGTTCCTAATGACTTGCCGGCCGGAAGTCAACCGGCCGACCCAAAGAAGTGCTAGCCCAGCACCTTGGCGATCCCGGACGAAACCTCTTCGATGGTCCCCATGCCGTCGACCGTCTTGAGCGCACGCTTGGCGAAATAGTAGCCGGTCAGCGGCGCCGTCTTCTTGTAGTATTCCCTGAGGCGCTCCTCGAAGACCTCGGGCGTGTCGTCCTTGCGCACCGGCTGGCCGGCGGCCTTGGCTTCCACAGCGCGGTTGACGATACGCCCGACCAGGGCGCGGTCGTCGACCACCAGTTCCACCACGGCATCGAGCTTGAGGTTGCGCGCGTGCAGCATATCCTCGACCGCGTCGGCCTGCTGCAGGGTGCGCGGATAGCCATCAAGGATGAAGCCCGTGGCGCAGTCGTCCTGGTCGATTCGTTCGGCGACGATGGCGTTGACGATTTCGTCGGAAACCAGTTCGCCCGCTTCCATGACCGCCTTGGCCTTGAGGCCGATCGGGGTGGCGGCGGCGACGGCGCCGCGCAGCATGTCACCGGTCGAAAGCTGCGGAATGCCGTAGCGCTCGGTAATCAGCTTGGCCTGCGTGCCCTTGCCGGCACCCGGCGGCCCCAGAAGTATCAGTCTCATCTTCGTACTCCTCCGGGCCTGCTCGTGCCGCGCCCGCGTCCCAGGCGCGAAGTCTTCACGAGGCCCTCATATTGCGTTGCAATCAGGTGACTCTGTACCTGCGAAATGAAATCGAGCGTCACCGTCACCATGATGAGAAGCGAGGTGCCGCCGATGAACTGGCTGACATTGAGCTGGCTGACGAGGATTTCCGGAATCAGTGCCACCACCGTCAGGTAGATCGCGCCGATCACCGTGATGCGGGTCAGCACATAATCGATATGCGCGGCGGTGCGTTCGCCCGGCCGGATGCCCGGAATGAAGCCGCCGGAGCGCTTCAGATTGTCGGCCGTGTCCGTGGGGTTGAACACGATCGAGGTGTAGAAGAACGAGAAGAAGATGATGAAGACGGCGAACAGCGTCAGATAGAGCGGCTGGCCGCGACCGAGAAGGGCCGCCGTGACCTGCAACCATTGCGGTGCCGAGCCTTGTGCCGCGAACGAGGCGACCGTCGCCGGCAACAGCAGCAGCGAGGAGCCGAAGATCACCGGGATGACGCCGGATGTGTTGAGCTTCAGTGGCAGGTGCGAGGTGTCGCCCTGGAACATCTTGTTGCCGACCTGGCGCTTCGGATACTGGATCAGCAGGCGTCGCTGGGCCCGTTCGAAGAAGACGATGACCATGATCACGACGATGGCGAGAACCAACAGGCCCACCGCCGCCAGCGGCGGAATGGCGCCGGTGCGGCTCAATTCGAGCGTCTGGGCCACCGTGCCGGGCAGGTTGGCGACGATGCCGGCGAAGATGATCAGCGAAATGCCGTTGCCGACACCGCGCGCCGTGATCTGTTCGCCCAGCCACATCAGGAACATGGTGCCGCCGACCAGGGTGATGACCGTCGACATCTCGAAGAACCAGCCCGGATCGAGCACGACGCCCTGGCTCGATTCGAGCCCCTTGGCGATGCCGAAGGCCTGGATGGAGCAGAATACCACCGCCAGATAGCGGGTGTACTGGTTCATCTTGCGCCGGCCGGATTCGCCTTCCTTCTTGAGGGCTTCAAGACGTGGCGAGGCGGTGGCGAGCACCTGGATGACGATCGAGGCGGTAATGTAGGGAATGAGGTTCAGCGCGAAGATGGCCATGCGCTTGACCGCACCGCCGGCGAACATGTTGAATAGGCCGACGACGCCGTGCTGGGCCTGTTCGAAGGTCGTGGCATAGGCCTGCGGGTCGATGCCCGGCACCGGGATATAGGTGCCGAGGCGATAGATCAGAAGAGCGCCCAGGGTGAACCACAGGCGCTGCTGCAGCGCCTTGGCCTTGCCGAAGGTCGAGAAGCTGAGATTGCGTGCTAGCTGTTCGGCTGCCGAAGCCATGAGGTTCCCCTTGTGCCGGGTGTTGCGCCCTTATTCGGTCGCTTCGTTCTTGACCTCGGTCATATCGACCTTTCCGTCCGCCGCTTCAATAGCGGCACGCGCGCCTTTGCTGGCATAGGCGACGCTGAAGGTCACTTTCTTGGCACTGAAGACGCCGCCGGCGATGAGGCGGACCCCGGCCTTCTTGCGGCGGATCACGCCGGCCTTGATCAGGGCCTCGCTATCGATCACGCCGCGCCCGTCGAGCTTGCCGGCATCGATGGCCCGCTGCACGCGGTCGAGGCGCACGGCATTGAATTCGAGCGCGAAGGGATTGTTGAAGCCGCGCTTCGGCATGCGCATGTGCAAGGGCATCTGACCGCCCTCGAAGCCGTTGATGGCGACGCCCGAACGCGAGTTCTGGCCCTTGACGCCGCGGCCGCCGGTCTTGCCCTTGCCCGAGCCGATGCCGCGACCGACGCGGGTGCGCGCCTTGTTGGCACCGGGATTGTCCGAAAGACTGTTCAAACGCATTGTATCAGGCCCTTATGGCTTGCCCGCGCGCGGTGAGGCGGCGCAGGTCCTCATTCGGTTATTTGCCCTCGTCGACGATGCGGACGAGGTGGGGGAGCTTTGCGATCATGCCACGCACGTCCGGGGTGTCCTTGAGGGTTCTCTTGCGGCTCAGCTTGTTGAGGCCGAGGCCGATCAGGGTGGCGCGCTGCGACTTTTCGCGGCGGATCGGTGAACCGATCTGCTCGATCGTGATGGTCTTGTCAGCCATGTCCGGTCTCCGTCTTGTTAAATCCGCGTTCAGGAATCGGCGGCGACTTCGCCGCGCCGGGCCTGAAGCTCGGACACCTTGATGCCACGCCGCGACGCGACCGAACGCGGGCTGTCGACGCGCTTGAGGGCATCGAAGGTGGCCCGCACCATGTTGTAGGGATTGGCAGTGCCGCGGGACTTGGCGACGATGTCGTTGATCCCGAGGGTTTCGAAAACGGCACGCATCGGGCCGCCGGCGATGATGCCGGTGCCGGGAGGAGCGGCCCTGAGGGTCACCTTGCCGGCGCCGTGACGGCCCTCGACATCGTGATGCAGCGTCCGGGCCTCGCGCAGCGGCACGCGGATCATCTGGCGCTTGGCCTGTTCGGTCGCCTTGCGGATGGCCTCGGGAACCTCGCGGGCCTTGCCATGGCCGAAGCCGACCCGGCCCTTCTGGTCGCCGACCACCACGAGCGCGGCGAAACCGAAGCGCTTGCCGCCCTTGACCACCTTGGCCACGCGGTTGATGTGGACCAGGCGATCGACGAATTCGCTTTCGCGCTCAGCTACATCTCTCATCGTTCACTCAGCTTTCGTGTTGTTCTCAGAACTGCAGGCCGCCTTCGCGGGCCGCATCGGCCAGGGCCTTGACCCGGCCATGAAAAAGATAGGCGCCACGGTCGAAGATCACCTCGCCGATCCCGGCCTTGACGGCGCGCTCGGCAACGAGCTTGCCGACCAGTTCCGCCGCCGCTGCCGTTGCGCCGCTCTTTGTCTCGGACTTGACGTCCTTGTCGAGCGTCGACGCCGCCGCGAGGGTGCGACCCGAAGTATCGTCGATCACCTGCGCATAGATGTTCTTTTCCGAACGGAAGACGCTGAGACGCGGCCGACCATTGGC
>CAZKTH010000206.1:3824-6719 GCA_964555575.1 uncultured Devosiaceae bacterium
CCCGCGCCTTGCGACGTTCAATACCCTGATGTTTCGAAGCCATCTTGCCGGTCCTTACTTCTTCTTGCCTTCCTTGCGGAAGACATATTCGCCTGCATAGCGCACGCCCTTGCCCTTGTAGGGTTCGGGCGGACGATAGGCGCGGATTTCCGCCGCCACCTGACCGACCTTCTGGGAGTCGATGCCCGAGACCACGATTTCGGTCTGGGTCGGGGTGGAAATGGTTATGCCTTCGGGCGCGGTATGGACGACCTCGTGGGAGAATCCCAGCGAAAGCTTGACGTCCGTGCCCTGCATGGCGGCGCGATAGCCGACACCCTGGATTGCCAGCTTCTTTTCGAAGCCGGTCGAAACGCCGGTCACGATGTTCTGGAGCAGCGAACGTGCCGTGCCCCACTGGGACCGTGCCGCCGTCGTTTCGTTGACCGGCTCGACCACGATGCCGTCATCGGTCCTTTTAGCCGAGATCAGATCATGCAGCTCGAAGCTGAGTTCGCCCTTGGGCCCCTTCGCCTTGACGGTCCGGCCGTCGATGCTGACATCGACGCCCTTGGCGATCTCGACCGGTTTTTTGCCTGTACGGGACATTATCGCATGCCTTCCGGATCAAATTGCCTGTCGCCGGCCTTAGAAGACACGGCAGAGAACTTCGCCACCCACATTGTTGGCCTTTGCCTCATGGTCGGCCATCACACCCTTGGGGGTGGAAAGGATCGACACACCGAGACCGTTGGCCACCGATGGAATGGTCTTGACCGACGAGTAGACACGGCGGCCGGGGCGCGAGACGCGCTGGATTTCCCGGATGGCCGGCTCGTTGTCGGAATATTTCAGTTCGATGCTGAACTCCATGGTTCCGTTATCGAACTTGGTTTCGCTGTAGCCGCGGATGAAGCCCTCGGACTTCAAAACGTCGAGTACGCGCCCCCTGAGGGTCGAGGCCGGCGTGATGACGCTGGTCTTCTTGCGCATCTGGGCGTTGCGGATGCGGGTGAGCATGTCGCCGATGGGATCGGACACGGACATCTTCTTGTCTCCCCCTTACCAGCTGGACTTCACGAGCCCGGGGATCTGCCCCTGGCTGCCAAGCTCGCGCAGGGCGATGCGGGAAAGCTTCAGCTTGCGATAGTAGCCGCGCGGACGGCCGGAAAATTCGCAGCGGTTGCGAATCCTGACCTTGGACGCGTTGCGTGGTAGTTCCGCCAGCTTCATGGACGCCTTGAAGCGTTCCTCGAGCTGCAGATCCTTGTTCTTGATCACGTCCCTGAGCGCCTGACGCTTGGCGGCATACTGCTTGGTCAGCTTTGCCCGGCGCTTGTTCTTTTCAATAGAGCTCGTCTTGGCCATCTATCGATCCTTCTTGTCCTTCCCTGCCCCGTCCTACTGCCGGAACGGGAAGTTGAACGCACGCAGCAGCGCACGGGCTTCGTCGTCGGTGTTTGCCGTGGTCGCAATGATCACGTCCATGCCCCAGATCTGGTCGACCTGGTCGTAATTGATCTCCGGGAACACGATGTGCTCCTTGATGCCGAAGGCGAAATTGCCGCGGCCGTCGAAGCTCTTCGGGTTCAAACCGCGGAAGTCGCGGATGCGCGGCATGGCGATGTTCACCAGTCGATCGAGGAACTCGTACATGCGCTGCTTGCGAAGGGTCACCTTGACGCCGATCGGCATCTTCTCGCGCAGCTTGAAATTGGCGATCGACTTGCGCGCATAGGTGATGACCGGCTTCTGACCGGCGATCTTTTCGAGATCGTCGGCGGCGGACTTGACCTTCTTGGTATCGGCCGTGGCTTCGCCGACGCCGATATTGAGAACGATCTTTTCGAGCTTGGGAACCTCGAGCGGATTCTTGTAGCCGAAATCCTTGACCAGGCCGGCACGCACGATCTCGTCGTAATGCTGCCTGAGGCGCGGGATGTTGAGGGTCTCAGCCATTGATCACTTCTCCGCTGCGCTTGGCGACGCGCGACTTGACGCCGTCCTTGATCGTAAAGCCGACGCGCGTCGGCTTGTTGTCCTTGGGATCGGCGAGCGCGATGTTCGAAATGTGGATCGGCGCCTCGCGGGTATAGATGCCCGCCTCGCGTTCGGGGGTCTGCTTGGTGTGGCGGCGGACGTGGTTGATGCCCTGCACCACGGCACGGTTCTCTGACGGCAGAACCTGAAGCACGGTGCCGGTCTTGCCCTTGTCCTTGCCGGTCAAAACGACGACCTGGTCGCCCTTCCTGATCTTCTGGGCCATTACAGCACCTCCGGGGCGAGCGAGATGATCTTCATGTGGTTCTTGGCGCGAAGTTCGCGCGGAACCGGGCCGAAGATGCGGGTCCCGATCGGCTCCTTGTTGTTGTTCACCAGCACGGCGGCATTGCGGTCGAAACGGATGACCGTGCCGTCGGGACGGTGGATGTCGAAGGCGGTGCGGACAATGACGGCCTTCATCACCTGGCCCTTCTTGACGCGACCGCGCGGGATGGCGTCCTTGATCGACACCACGATGATGTCGCCCACCGAGGCATAGCGGCGCTTCGATCCGCCGAGCACCTTGATGCATTGCACCCGGCGCGCGCCCGAATTGTCGGCAACGTCGAGATTTGTTTCTACCTGGATCATGGCGTCACTCGTCTTCCACCGCGTCGCGCCCCGGCATCCGGGGCCGCTCTTTTACCTTCACGAACCATG
The DNA here is from genome assembly GCA_964555575.1 of uncultured Devosiaceae bacterium. Taxonomy (GTDB): domain Bacteria; phylum Pseudomonadota; class Alphaproteobacteria; order Rhizobiales; family Devosiaceae; genus JAHJQZ01. The sequence continues at coordinate 6,507 of CAZKTH010000206.1, forward strand.
CCCTCAGGCACCGGCCGCGTTTACCGTCTCGACCAGCTCCCAGCTCTTCAGCTTCGACATCGGCCGGCATTCCTGGATGCGGACGATATCGCCGAGCTTGGCCGAATTCTTCTCGTCGTGCGCATGGTACTTCTTCGACCGGCGCACGGTCTTCTTCATCACCGGATGGGTGAAGCGACGCTCCACCTTGACCACTACGGTCCTGTCCGCTTT
>CAZKTH010000207.1:0-6713 GCA_964555575.1 uncultured Devosiaceae bacterium
AGGCGAAGCGGATACCGGTTCGCCGGTTCGAAAACGCGACCACTCAACAACCTGGCGCTTCCGTTCTGATTCCATCGGAACGGAAAATGCTCTAGAGCGAATCCGATCGTATCCCGCAAAGCCCGACATCGCCTAACCGAGCGGCTTCTTCATGAACGCGGCGAAGGCTTCGGCATAGTCCTGGTGCCAGCGGGAAAGGGCCGGGCGGTTCTCGATCATGTCGAGCGCCTGCCAGAGAATGCGTTTCCCGTCCGTTTCGCTCGTTGTCTCGCCGTCCGGGCAGATGATGTAGAAGTCGCCGGTTTCGAGACGGGTGAACAAATAGGTTGCGACCTGATCGGCGGTCCAGGCACCCTGTTTGTGTTCATTGTCGCCGGTCGTCGTCCAGCCGGGGACGAGCAGATGGGCCGAGACCCTGCCGCCCTCGCGCTCCCTGAGGTCGCGCGCGAGATTCATCGTATAGCCGTTCAATGCCGCCTTGACGCTGTTGTAGGCCGGATTGCCGGGCGGGTGGGTAATGCCCTGCTTGGAGCCGGTATTGACGATCAGCGAGGTCGTATCGGCGGCCAGCATCGCCGGCAGGAAGGCGGCGATGCCGTTGAGCACGCCGAAGAAATTGACTTCGAAGACCCGCCGCCAGTTCGCCAGCGGATCGAGGATGCCGCCCGGGCCGCCATGCACGTAGAGTGCGGCGTTGTTCATCAGGAAGCCGGGCGTGCCCCAGTCCCTGAGGATGAGCTCGGCGACGGACTGGAAGGCGACCCGGTCCGAGACGTCGACATTGAAGCCCTCGACCCGCAAGGCGCTGCCGGTGGGCAACGCCGCCCGCAATTCCGCTTCGGTCGCCGACAGCTTGCCGGCATTGGCGTCGATGAGGGCGACGCTCAGCCCTGCGCCGACGAGATGCTGCGCCACGGCGCGGCCGATGCCGCTGGCGGCACCGGTAACGACGGCAACGGTTCCAGGGATGAGGGCAGGATGCATGAACGGTCTCCGGTCTGGGCAGGAAAGGATATCCCCAGTCTAGCCGATCGCGCGTCCAGATTGAATGAAGTCGGTGGAATTGGCGCCGCTCAATGACGGGTTTCGCATCCGGTCGAGAGTGTCCATGGGCCGCGTCGAATGCGATGCCGATTGCAGCCAAGCATGGCGCAGGCCTTGGACGAACGGGAGGGAACGACCATGCCGACGACGCGTGAGAAGCTGTCCATTCTCTGAATTCTTCTTGTTCTCAATTTTCTTTTTTGTGACGTACTGTCTCTTTTTCACGGGCCGACGCTCAACGAGTTGCTGACGGGATCCGCCGGGGGCACGGAAATGAGTCAGCCCTTCCTGCTCGGCGCCGCCGTGCTGATGGAGTTGGGCATGGTGATGGTGCTGGTTTCGCGGCTGGCGCCGTTCGGCCGGAACCGCTGGCCGAACATCGTTGTCGGTGTCCTGCTGATCGTCGTGCAGATCGGTACGGTGATCTCGCCGGGCATAACCTTGCACTACATCTTCTTCTCGGCGGTCGAGATCGCAACACTGGCGTGGATCGTTCTCGAGGCCTGGCGCTGGCGGCAGGACGCCTGAAGCGTGGCGGCCCTGCGCCGTTTGGTCTTGTTTCCGTCTGCTTAGTCGGCTAGAGCACGCGCTTCGGATGTAACGTTGCGCGTGCCCATTCGCCTCGGCAGTCGGGGCGGGCGCGACCCAGCCAGCAGATGCGGCCAGTCCCCATGCAATTGCGCAATATCGCGATCATCGCCCATGTCGATCATGGCAAGACCACGCTGATCGATGCCCTTTTGAAGCAATCCGGCTCCTTCCGCGACAACCAGCGGACCGAGGAGCGGATGATGGATTCCAACGACCTCGAACGCGAGCGCGGCATCACCATCCTTGCCAAGGTCACCTCGCTGATGTGGCATGACACCCGCATCAATATCGTCGACACGCCTGGCCATGCCGATTTCGGCGGCGAGGTCGAGCGCATCCTTTCCATGGTCGACGGCGTCGTGATTCTGGTCGATGCGGCCGAAGGGCCGATGCCGCAGACCAAGTTCGTTCTCTCCAAGGCGCTGGCGCTCGGGTTGAAACCGATCGTTGCCATCAACAAGATCGACAAGCCGGACGAGCGCCATGTCGAGGTCGTCAACGAGGTGTTCGATCTGTTCGTCGCCCTCGACGCCCACGAGGAACAGCTCGATTTTCCCATCCTTTACGGCTCGGCCAAGCAGGGCTGGATGGCTCACGATCCGGCCGGTCCCAGGGACAGCGTCGCGCCGCTGCTCGACCTTGTCGTCGAGCATGTCGAGCAGCCGAGGGTCGAAATCGGTCCCTATCGCATGCTGGTGACGACCATCGAGCGCAATCCCTTCCTCGGGCGCATTCTGACCGGCCGTATCCTTTCCGGTTCGGTCAAGGCCGGCGAACCGGTGCACGCCCTTCACCGCGATGGCGTGGAAGTGGAAAAGGGGCGCATTTCCAAGGTCCTGGCCTTTCGCGGCCTCGAACGCCAGTCGATCGAGATCGGCGAGGCGGGCGACATCGTCGCCATTGCCGGGCTGGAAACGGCAACGGTCGCCGACACCATCTGCGCCCCGACGATCGTCGAGCCCATCGCGGCCCAGCCGATCGATCCCCCGACCCTTTCGATGACCTTCCGCATCAATGACGGGCCTTTCGCCGGCCGCGAGGGCGACAAGGTGCAGTCGCGCGTCATTCTCGAACGCCTCAGGCGCGAGGCCGAGGGCAATGTCGCCATAAGGCTGACGCGCGGCACGGACGCCGACAGTTTCGAGGTTGCCGGGCGCGGCGAATTGCAGCTGGCCGTTCTGATCGAGACCATGCGGCGCGAAGGGTTCGAATTGACCGTTGGGCGGCCGCGGGTGCTGATGCGCGAGGAGGGTGGCCGGACCCTCGAGCCGATCGAGGAGGTCATCATCGACGTCGACGACGAATTTGCCGGCGCCGTCGTGCAAAAGCTCACCGAGCGCAAGGGCGACCTCGTCGAGATGCGGCCCTCGGGCCACGGGCGCACGCGTTTGCGCTTCTACGTGCCGACCCGCGCCCTGATCGGCTATCAGTCCGAGCTTTTGGGCGATACGCGCGGCACCGCCATCTTCAACCGGCTGTTTCACGCCTATCAGCCGCACAAGGGAGCGATGCAGGGACGGCGCACCGGTGTGCTCATCTCCAATTCGACCGGCGTTTCGGTTGCCTATGCCTTATGGAATCTCGAGGATCGTGGCCCGATGCTGATCGATCCGGGCGTCGAGGTCTATGAGGGCATGATCATCGGCGAGCACACCCGCGGCAACGATCTCGAGGTCAACCCGATCAAGGGCAAGCAGCTGACCAATATCCGCACCACCTCCAAGGACGAGGCGGTCAGGCTGACCACGCCCAAACGCCTGAGCCTCGACCAGGCACTCGGCTATATCGCCGACGACGAATATGTCGAGGTGACACCGAAGAACATCCGTTTGCGCAAGATCCGTCTCGATCCCAACGAACGCAAACGGGCCTTCCGCGCGGCGCAGGCGGGTTAGAGCATCGTGCGGAAAAGTGGATCCCGGTTTTGCGCACGATGCTCTAGCGCCCCCATTTGAATTCTGCGGAAATCCTGCTCGCTGAGCTTGGGGCGCAGATGTTTTCTCTTCCAGTCTGGTCTCTGGCCGTTCCAGATAAATCCAGACAAGCGAAAATTGCGGTTGCCAGCATATCGCATTTTGCCCATGCGACGGCATGACCGAAGGGTTCTGGCAGCGGATCTATTTCGAGACGGACGACATAGTCGAGTACGCGTCCATTGAACGTTCCCGATAACGGAACAATGGCGCAAAGCTGATCACGATGAGAAAGCCGGGAGGAAATCACCACTGCCGGGCGAATCATTGTTATTTCCGGTTCCTTGAATCCGCCCAAAGTGTAGTCACGCCGCAAAATGGTCCCTGGGGAACCGGAAACTGGATTGGCATTGCCCAAATCATGCGATCATTCGAGCGAACCGCTATTCCTGAGTGAGTCTTCCAGCGCGTCGATCGCCTCGGCCAGCCTTTCGTCGACGATGTGCAGATATTGCGTCCAGTCATCGAAATGATGCAGTTCGGCGGCGCCATCGGAAATGCCCCTCAGGGCGACGAGCGGCACGACGAAACGCATGCAGGCGCGTTTGAGGGCAAAGGTCTCCATATCGACCATGTCGGCGTCGATTCCCTCATAGGCGGCGCCCGAGACGATGTTGGCGCCGGTCGAAAGGCGGGCCTCCGGAACACCGGGCACCAGCGGATCGAGTTCGAGGTCGATCGGCAGGCCGAGAAACGGCGTCTCGCCCTTGGGAAAGCCGAGCGGGCTGGCATCCATGTCGCGATAGGAAACGGAGAGGGCCTGGTAGACGGCGCCCTGTTCGAGGCGCCGCGAGCCGGCCGAGCCGAGCGAGACGACGAGATCGGGCAGGACGGCGCGTGAAGCCGCCTGCGCCAGCGCCTCGGTCAGAACCACGGCCGCCTCGACCGGGCCGACCCCGGTCATCAGCGGCGCGATGCGGGCCTGAAGATGCGGACCGTATTCGGCCTCGGCCGCCATGACATAGAGCACGCGGCGACGACCGACCGGCTTGACGAAATCTGCGATCACCTCAGTTCGGGTCCCGAAATGGTTCGTCCGTCATGCAGTCGAAATGCCTGGCGGTACCGTCGGCCCATTGCCGGGCGACTTCATTGGCATTGGCGACCCGCCGCGCATCGATATAGGCGATATGGCAGGTATTGCCGACCTCGAGCTTGGTCACGACGAGAACCTGGCCGTCCGGCTCGGAGCCGTCGCCAGTCTGGGTATAGAAACGAAGGATGGTGGCGAAGGGGTCCCAGCGCCCTTCCTCATTTCGCACCATCCGCCATTCGAGCGTGTCGTTGATGGTGTTGAACTGCGGCAGGGTCTGCTGCGCCGCCATCTCGTTCGGCGCGTCGACGCCATAGGAGACGACCATCCTCAGATCGCCCTCGGCGACATAGACCGGGTATTCCTTGTAGCCGGAACAGGCCCAGCTCTGCCCGAGTTCCCAGCTTTCGAACGGCGTGCATTTGTCGAGATCGATCTTGGTATAGGCGCTGTCGATCTCAGCCGCCAGGGTGGGCGAGGCCAGTACGAAGATGCCGGCCAGTATTGCGAGAAAGCCCTTCATCGACACGTTCCGTTCCTTTCGCGACTGTCGTGTTGCCGTCCCGAGGGCGCGGCCATATGGCATTTTCCGACCGGTCCCCAACCGCGACCAGAATTGACGCAAATCCGATCGGCCACAAGCCCCAGCGCGATCCGCCGGCGATCGTGGCACGCGCCGGATTGCCACGGACCGCGATCAAGGGTTCACGCAAGGGCAAATCACCTGTAAGGGTCCCGCTGCCAAGGGGCGCAGCTTCTGGCGCAACCGGGAAAAGGACGGGGGAAACGGCAATGGGCAGAAAGCGTCTGGTTGTCCATCACGATGATCTCGGCGCCAGCCACGCCGCCAATATGGCCTTTGCCGATCTTTGGCAGTCGCAGGCGGTTTCGGCCGGATCGGTCATGGTGCCATGTGTGCACTTTCCCGAAATCCTCCTGATGACGCGGACCAGGTTCGACGACGATATCGGCGTGCATCTGACGCTCAATTCGGAATTCGACACGGCGCGCTGGGCGCCGCTGACGGGAAGATCCGACAACGGCCTGACCGATGAAGAGGGCTATTTCCCGAAAACGGTGGCCGAAGTGCTGAAAGCCGATCCGGCGGCGGTCGAGGCCGAATTGCGGACCCAGATCGAATCGGCAATGGGGGCGGGCCTTTATGTCACCCATCTCGACACCCATATGGCGACGCTCTACCATCCCGAATTCATCGACATCTATGAGCGGCTCGGCGCCGACTACGATCTGCCGATCGTCATCGCCCGCGACGTGGTCGGGAAAATGGGACTGACCGAGGCCTACGGGCCTTTGTTCGAAAGGCTGGAAAAGCGCGGAACTCCGGTCTTCGACGCTCTCGTCGTTTCGCCGCTGAACCTTGCCGATCCCGGGCCGGAGGACTACGCCGCGCTGCTCGATTCCCTGCCCGACGGGCTGAGCTACGGCGCCTTTCACTGCACCACCAGGGGCGACATCGAGACATTTGCCCCGGACGCCGGGAACCGTATCGCCGAATACCGGTTCTTCGGCGCCGGCGGGCTGAAACGGATGATGGCAGAGCGCGGCATCGAGATGGTCGGGATGCGGGGGCTCCGATAGAGCGGGTCAGGTTTTCTCGGTAGCCGATGCCTCATTCACCTCTCACCCCAAGGGAGAGGTTTGGGCGCCGGTTGAGCCGTTTCAATCAGAACCTTCAGAACACTGCCGGGGCGCAAGCAGAAGGCCCGGGATTTCTCCCGGGCCTTTTTCGACTTTTGTTCAGGAACGCCCTCGTCCTTGGTGGTTCGACTCGCTCGCCAGTTCAGGATGAGGGCGTTTTGAGCATCGGCGACTAGCCGGCGACGCCCGCCATGACCGCCAGCAGCAGCAGTGCGATGATGTTGGTGATCTTGATGAGCGGGTTGACCGCCGGACCGGCCGTGTCCTTGTAGGGGTCGCCGACGGTGTCGCCGGTGACGGCAGCCTTGTGGGCTTCCGAACCCTTGTAGTGCATCTGGCCGGACTTGTCCTTGTAGCCGTCCTCGATCTGCTTCTTGGCATTGTCCCAGGCACCACCGCCCGCCGTCATCGAA
>CAZKTH010000208.1:0-6689 GCA_964555575.1 uncultured Devosiaceae bacterium
ATGGCGCTTCGTGCCCCACCCCGCCGTCAGGTGGATCATGAAACGCGACGCATGAAGGCAGGTCCGGCCGGCCTCTGCCGTTGCGAGGTTCACGGAGGCGGCGCAATCGCGCTTCTGGCCATACACTCCGGTCATTCGGGGCTTGACCCCGGAGTCCAATCCAGGTTGCAGCGGGATGCCAAGGCGCTCCAGAGCAAAATGCATTCTGACGGAATCAGAACGGAAGCTCCAAGTTATTGAGTGGCCGCGTTTTCGATCCGGCGAGCCGGTATCCACTTCGCCTGAAAACGCTCTAGCGCCGCATGAAATGCCCGAAGGCGGCGACTTCGGCCTCGATGAAGTCGCGCACGGCCCGGATCTGCGGCAGGGATCTGAGGTTTTCGTGCACGGCGAACCAATAGGACCTGACAATGACGATCTCGGGCAGGACCGGCATGAGCGCCTGGTCCTCGGCTGCCATGAAGTCGTGCAGAATACCGATGCCGGCGCCGGAGCGCACCGCCGCCATCTGGCCCATGGCGCTCGACACCGACAGGGCGTTCGACCAGTCCTTCATGATGTCGGTGGCGAAATTCAGCTCGGGCGTCGGGATGAGGTCCTCGACATAGCCGATCAGCCGGTGCTGGCCGAGATCGGCGACCGATTGCGGCCGTCCCGCCCGCCCCAGCTAGGACGGGGCGGCATAAAGGCCGAGCGTATAGTCGGTCAGCTTCTTGCCGACGAGCTGGCCCTTTTGCGGCCGTCCGACCAGGATGGCGACGTCCGCCTCGCGCTGCGACAGCGAGAAGGCGCGGGAGACCGGCACCAGTTCGAGTTTCAGTCCGGGATGGCGGGAGGCCAGGGCGCCTAGACGCGGCGCCAGAAAGGACAGGCCGAATCCATCCGGGGCGCCGATCCGGACGGTGCCGGTCATGGTGACGCTTGTTTCGCTCACTGCGGCGGCGGCGGTGAGAATCGGCCCTTCGGCTTTTTCCAGCGCCTCGAACAGAACCCGTCCCTGTTCGGTCAGGCGGCAGCCGGTGGTGCTGCGGAACATGAGCTTGGTATTGAGCGCCGTCTCCAGCGTCGTCAGGCGCCGGCTCAGCGTCGCTTGGTTGATGCCGAGCGATTTGGCGGCACCGAGCATCTGTCCGGCCCGCGCCACCGCCAGGAACAGGTGCGCATCTTCCCAGTTCATCGGCCGCTCCGGTTCATTGCTTCATTATGCGAAATTGCAAAACAGATATCAATCCTAGTCGATTGTGTTTCGAATTTCGTTATCGCATGCTGACGATGAAAGGCAGGAGGGCCTGATGAGCGAGATCACCCATTTCATTGCCGGCGAAATCTATCGCGGCACCCCGAGCGGGCGGCTCCCCGTCTACAATCCGGCCATCGGCGCTGCGGTAAAGGAGGTCCTTCTTGCCTCGACCGACGATGTGAATGCGGCCGTTGCCGCGGCCAAGGCCGCCTTTCCGGCCTGGGCGAGAATGGCGCCGCTCAGGCGGGCCCGCATTCTCGACAAGTTCAAGAACATCATGTGGGAACGTGCCGACCATCTGGCCGAGGCGATCGCCTCCGAGCACGGCAAGACCCATGACGACGCCCTCGGCGAGGTGACAAGGGGCATCGAGGTCACCGAGTTCGCCACCGGCGTGCCGCACCTGCTGAAGGGTCAGTTTTCCGAGAATGTCGGCACCGGTGTCGATGCCCATTCGGTGCGCCAGCCGCTCGGTGTCGTCGCCGGCATCACCCCGTTCAATTTTCCGGCCATGGTGCCGATGTGGATGTATCCGATCGCCCTGGCGGTCGGAAACTGCTTCGTCCTGAAGCCCTCCGAGCGCGATCCGTCCGCCTCCTTGCTGATGGCCGCCTGGCTCAAGGAAGCCGGGCTGCCGGACGGTGTGTTCAACGTCGTCCAGGGCGACAAGGTCGCGGTCGATGCGCTGCTGACCCATCCGGACGTCAAGGCCGTCAGCTTTGTCGGCTCGACCCCGATCGCCCGCTACATCCAGCAGACGGGCATCGCCCACCACAAGCGCGTCCTCGCCCTCGGCGGGGCCAAGAACCACGCCGTCATCATGCCGGACGCCGATCTCGACATGACGGTCAACGCCCTGATGGGCGCGGCCTACGGTTCGGCCGGCGAGCGCTGCATGGCCATTTCGGTGGCGGTCCCGGTGACCGACGCAGTCGCCAATGCCCTGGTCGAAAGGCTGGTGCCCAAGATCAAGGAACTCAAGATTGGCCCGCACACCGACCAGTCCTCGGAGATGGGGCCGCTGGTGACCGCCCAGGCTCTCGAAAGGGTCACCTCCTATATCGAGGCCGGCGTCAGCGAAGGTGCGGATCTGGTCGTCGACGGTCGTACCTTCAGGCAGACCGCGCCGGGCTACGAGAACGGCTATTTCATCGGCGGTTCGCTGTTCGACAACGTCAAGCCGTCGATGTCGATCTATACCGACGAGATCTTCGGCCCGGTCCTGTCGATGGTGCGCACCAACTCCTACAGGGAAGCGGTCGATCTCATTCACGGCCACAACTACGCCAACGGCACCGCCATCTTCACCCGCGACGGCGACACGGCCCGCAATTTCAGCCAGGAGATCGAGGTCGGCATGGTCGGCATCAACGTGCCGATCCCGGTGCCGATGGCCTTCCACTCCTTCGGCGGCTGGAAGGATTCGATGTTCGGCGACCACGCCATGCATGGCACCGAGGGCGTGAATTTCTACACCCGCCGCAAGACCACCACCACCAGATGGCCACACGGCCTCAGGACCGATCCCAACTTCCATTTCCCGACGCTTGGCTAACCTCCCGACCAGCCTGTCGGGCCGCTATGCACCGAAATATCGGGCGTGGCGGCCCGATTTTTTTCGGCGTGTTGTCTGTTGCAGACAGGATTCGAGCAAATCGCCAGGCAACCCGGCGCATTCTTTTGCCTTGCCTGACGCCGTGCCACCGTCATTGCGAGCGCCCAAGGGCCGCGCGGCAATACAGGATGCCAACGGTCGGCGCTTGCTGCGGCATGGATTGCTTCCTCACTCACGTTTCTCGCAAGGACGACGACCGTTTCCATGCAAAGATGAAACGCCCTAGAGCGGCGCGCGTTCAAGCTGAATCGCTTCGCCGCTCTATGTTCTTGTTGTCGCATCGTTTTTTGCGCAAAACCGGGACCCACTTTTGCGCACGATGCTCTAGAGAGCGAAGACCGGCACGACACGTCCGCTTTCGGCGAAAATCCGGCGCAACTCCCCGATCTCCGGACACGCGGGCACCGGCGGAAGGCTTTCGCCTTCGGCAAGGGGCCGGGCAAGCACGGCACAGCATAAAAGCGTCGTTCCCTTTTCGACATGCCCGCGCAATTGCGGCACCAGCGTCCGCGCCGCCATGATATTGGTGTTGGAGAAGGGACTCATCGCACGTGGCATTCGGTCATCGAAGCCGATGATGACGCTTGTGTCCGAGGCGGTGCGCACCTCGGCGCGCGTCCCGGCGCATTGCTCGACAAAGGCATGGAAATCGGGCTTGGCAATGGCGAAGCCGCCCTCGATGACTTCGAGACGGCGCGGTGTCGTCACCTCGTGCACGCGGATATGCCAGTCGCCTTCGGGGACCAGGAAGGTCTCGACCGTGACGTCGTCATAGGGGTGCCATTTCGCATAGAGACGGTCGCCGGCGATCCTCGTGTCCGCATTGGTTTCGCGCATGCGCAAATGCACGCCGTCATCGGAAAACGACAGCATGTTGTCCGAGGCGGCGTTGGCGAAATGCCGGTCGCTCGCCTCGACGGAAAAGCCGTAGCGGGTCGAATAGGCGAATTTGCCGTATTTTTCCGCCATGCCGCGCCATTGGTGGCGGTAGTCCTGACCAGAGGCGAGGGCGACGGTGTGGCCCGGATGATGCTGAATGACCATGCCTGGCTCGGGCAGGGAAACCGGCTTTGCCGAACGCGCGGGCGCCAGCTCTTCGGCCGTCCAGAACGGATGATCCTGCGGCAGGGCCAGCGGCAGGAAGGCCTTCATGGCCCAATAGGGCGAGCCGGCGGAATTGTAGCCTTCCGAGACCATGAGATTGGGATAGGCGTAGCCGACCGACAGCACACCGTCGCGATCGAAGATCGGCTGTTTGGCCCACCATCTGAGATTTCTCAGGTAGTAGCCCCTGATTTCGCCCCAGGGCAGGGCCTCGATTCCGGCAAAGGCCAGCGCGCCCCAGAAGCCGGCATGAGCGAAACGGTAGATCAGGCTGCGGCCATAGGGCAGGGCGGACCCGTCCGGACCGTACCAGTGCCGGATCGATCTGGCGAACAGGGCGGCACGTTCCCCGTATTTTTCGGCGCGCCCGGCGTCGCCCGACAGGGCGGCGTAGAGCAATCCGTAATAGTGGAAGGCAAAGGGGATGTAGTGGTCGGCGCTTCTGATGCCGCCGTCGCGATACCAGCCGTTGCCGAGCGCGAAGCGCTCGATGTCGTCGAGATAGGCATCGCGGCTTTTCCGGTCGGTTTCGACGCCGCAATGCATCAGGCCCATGTCGATCAGCACCCGGAAGAACTTCCAGTTGCTGTCGACGAATTGGTGGTTCCGCCCCGAGATCAGATAGGCGGCGACATGTTCCTTGGCGGCGGCGTCGAGCGGATCCCAGAGCTGGGGTTTTGCCAGCCGCAGGGCGAAGCCGATGGCGGCCAGTTCGACCTGGCGCTGGTCGATGTCGGAGACCTCGCCCCAGTAATCGGGATGGCCGGGATCGGTGCCGGCGCTCAGCCCCCGGCGATAGAGATCCCAATGGGAAAACGTCCCGCCGCCGGCAACGAGCGGCACCAGACCCCACAAGGGACGGGCGAAGCCTTCGAGTTCGGCCGCCGCCACGTCGAAATGGGCCGAAGCCGCGCTGAGGCGGACGCGGGCCCCCGACGCCGAGAAATGCGGCAGAAGCGGCGCGAACAGATCGGATACAGCACGCTGAACGTCGGCCCGAATCGCAAGCGGATTGTCGGAAAGGGGGGTATGGGGCAATGGAGTCTTCCAGGTATCGCGCCGAACAGAGTGGGGCCGAACGCACGGCCCGGCCCCACCAGATTGCCAGAGAACGAGGACTTATTCGATACCGGCGACGCCTTCGTTCATTTCCTTGATGCCCTCGTCGATCGTGACGTTCTCGGTCATGATGTCGTCATGGGCACGATTGAGCACCAGCTCGTATTCGGCCGCCTTCAGATCGACCGGCATTTCGAGATAGACGGCGGTCGTGGTCAGGGCCTCGGCGCTGGCCGGATCGGTCGGGAAGCCCGGCGTCGAGGTGATGGCATCCAGGATGTTGCCTTCGCGCAGGGCCGGGATCGTACCGGTCGAGGCGACGATCGCCGCACCTTCCGGACCCGCGACCCAGGAGATGAAGTCCTTGGCCGCATCAGCCTTCTTGGAGTTGATGTTGATGCCAAGCGAGGTCGCCTGACCGGCGGTGGCACCGGACTTGACGCCCTCGGGATGCGGATAGCGGACGATACCCCAGTCGGTGACTTCGGATTCGCCGGATTTCTCCTTGGCGATCTGGGTGCCGATGAACCACGAACCCATGGGCAGCATGGCGAGCTTGCCCGAGAGCCACGGCGCCGAATAGTGGGTCTGCGAGGTCTTCAGCGACGAATAGGACATGGCAATGCCATCGTCCTGAAGGGCGATCGCACGCTCGTACCAGGGCTTCAGGAAGCTGTAGTCCTTGGAAACGAGGGTGTGCTCGCCGCTCTGGATCGCCTGAAGTTCGACGGTCGAGCGCCAGGTGTGGAAGTGGGTGCCGTAGATCTTGTCCGGTCCGAAGCCTTGCGTGACGGCGCGGGCCAGCTTGTCATATTCGTCCCAGGTCATGTCGTTGGTCGGATAGTCGAGACCGGCTTTGTCGAACGGGACCTTGTTGTAGTAGACGATCCAGAAATCGGTGCGCATCGGCATGCCGTAAAGGCCGCCATTGACCGTCAGCGCCTCGATCAACCCGCCATAGCCCGAGGTGTCGGCGGGCACCATGCCAAGCTTCTTGAGATCCATGAGGCGGCCGGTATTGACCATCTGGGCGTAGCCCGGCACGTCCTTGATCGAGACGATGTCGATGTCGCTCGACCCGCCGGTCAGCTGGGTCATGACCATCTGGTTGTAGTCGGCCGAGCCGAGATCGGTGTATTCGATCTTCACGCCCGGATGCGAGGCCTCATAGGCCTGGATCAGCGGCTGGTAGTAGGCCGTCCGGTCCCAGTCCCACAGGGCCCAGTTGAGGGTGACATCGGCCGCCAGGACCGGGGTCTGGGCAAACGCCAGGGCGGTTGTGGCCAGTAGGGCCGATTTGATCAGTGTACGTCTTTGCATTTTCTCCTCCGTTTGAGATTTAGGCCGACTGAATTTCCGGCTTCCCCGTTGTTCCGTTTTGGGGATGGGCGGCTAGGTGCGAGAAGCCGAGCAGAACTCCCTTGAGCGCGGCAAAGCTCATGACCAGGGCGCCAAGGGAGAAGTTGACCAGCACCGGCATGAAGACCGATGCGGGATAAAAGGCGATGTGGACCAGCCACAGCAACGCAACGAACAAAAGGGCAAAAAGCCCGGGCAGGGGCCGCGCCAGCAGGCCAAGACCGGCGGCCTTCGCGATGGTCCGGAAACGCCGGTTCTTGCCCTTTGCCAGCGCGACCAGAAGAGGCATGCCGTAAAGCGGCAAGGCGATCA
>CAZKTH010000209.1:0-1184 GCA_964555575.1 uncultured Devosiaceae bacterium
TTGCGCCGTGAAGGCGGGTCGACGCTGGAGACTGTCTATGTCCCCGCGGGCACGACAGGCGACATCCGGCGCGCCGCCACTGTCGACGGCATCTACCTGATAAGGGTCACGCGCAAACATGGCAGCGGTGATTTCGGGCTCGGGATCGAGGTTCTCGATCAGGACGATGCCGGCTATGGGTTCGATGCCCCCGAGGACCGGGATCAGGCCCTGCCCATCGATCCGGGCGTACTGGGCGGCGAACTTCTGCGCGGCGACGATGTCGATGTGTACGTCCTGACGATCGAGCAGGGCGACATCGTCGAACTCGACCTCATCGCCTCGGATACGGCACGGCTGTCGCTCACCCTTGTTTCTCCGACCGGCGCCAACCGGCGCAACGCCGCAACCGAGGATACCGGGCCACGCTGTTGTTCGTGAACGACCGGCTGCGTCTGGAAGCCTCAGAGGACAAGCACGCCGTCTATCCGACGAAACAGGCCTGCGAGGATGTCCATCTCGCGCGCCTCATGTCCCTGACGGCCGGCCTTGCGCTGACCAGCGAGCTGAGAGGCGTTGGCGAGGACTGCGGCGGTGGCGGTACTTTCATCATGCCGATCGCCAATATCGGCGAACCCGACCACCTGCCGGAAGGGTGCGATATCGCGAAGGTCTTCCCGAATGCGACCGTCTCGAACGGTGCCGCGTTCGACGACGGCGCCGTCGATGATCCGGACAATCCGCCCGCGGATTGCAGGCTCGGCAGCGTTTTCCCGGGCCAGACCGTCTGGGGCGAGGAGGATTTTGCCGGTGGCTTCGGTCGTGCGCCCGATTCGGGCGATCCGATCAGCAAAAGCCTGAAAGGCGTTCCGGAGGTACTCGTGAACCGCCTCAACGGCATCGCCGGGCCGCAGCCGACGACCCACGCCGAAGACATCGCGTCGACCGTGGATGATGCCGGCGACGCGATCGGTTCGGCTCTAGGCACCGTCGGTGGCGGGATCGTGATGGGGGCCGGTCAGATTTTGGGCGCGGCAAAAGGCTTTCTTCCATAGGAAGCCTGTTGCGCCTGGGTCGATGCGTTCGAAACAAGGCTCGGGACAGGCAGACTGATCAACAAGACCGCCTCGATCTTGTCGTTTGGCAGGTGGTCTTGTTTTTAAGTATGGCTGGGTGGAGGCGTTAGAAACAAGGCGGGGGGCAGG
>CAZKTH010000209.1:1194-6630 GCA_964555575.1 uncultured Devosiaceae bacterium
CTTCCATAGGAAGCCTGTTGCGCCTGGGTCGATGCGTTCGAAACAAGGCTCGGGGCCCTGACAAACGACAAGATCGAGGCGGCGGCGAGCAGCCACAACTCGGCGTTCACGCCACTTCCAGAACATCGCGGCTGTTCCCCGTCAGCGCCCATGTCGATTGAAAATTCGTCTTTATCGTCTGCCGTTAGTGTTGATGCACCGGAAAACTGCGTCACGACCGCTTCGCCAGGGTGAAGCTCTGTCCGCACCTTGGCCCCAAACACAGAAAAACTCGAAACAACAAGAGCTATGGCACCCAGAGTCGGCCAGATCTGCCTGCAGTCGCGGCCCTTGCGGCCGAGGCGGAACGCCGACATGTCTTGGTACGACACCGCAGCATCCCAACTAGTAAAAAGTTACCTAGTTCAGTTTGATTTATTCACGAGCCAAAACTGTATTATAAACCTCCTGCGAAGTGTTTGTACGAGATATTCTGTTGTTTTGTCGAAACCTCAATGCACTCCACCGGTGGTCACAAAGGCGAGGATCAAGCCATGCGTGAATATGATCGTTTCCTGTTGTCACTGATTGCCTGGTTCGCAGCGTTGGGACTCGCACTGAGCCCTGGTGTAGGCACACCGCGCCCGGCGGCGGCGGAAATCTCCACTCGGGTGTTGGATGTGGCATCAGACGGGCAGGTTACTTTGGCCCTACCTGAAGGCGGGGTTGTCACCAGGGGTGATCCGGTGCGTATTGGTGCCGAGCTCGCAGGTGTTGGCAGAGTGGACATCACCACGCCATGGCGGATCGATGCAGTGTTCGGTGCCAAGGCGCGGGCTACGCCGCAGGAAACACCGTCGGTCATGCCGCAGGTGGGCTATCTGGCGACGATCACGACTGAGATGGCGCAGAAGCCGACTCCGGCCGGGGACGGGATGGTGGTTCTTGGTGACGGGTCCGATTCGGAGTCCAAGCCGCAAGAGTCGGATGCGTTCCATCCGGTCGACATAAATTCCGTGGCGCCGGAGGATTGGCCGGGGATTTTCGCCGCTACCCTGCTGGCGGCGACAGATGGCGATGTCGGCGCACTGTTCCAGCTCGGCTACCTGCACGAAAAGGGCCTCGGTACGCCCCCCGATCGCGTCAAGGCCATTGACGCCTACCGGGCTGCTTCGCTCGCCGGCAATGCCGATGCGTCGCAGTGCTTGTGCAGCCTGTTTCTCGTGAACGGTCCGTAACCGGAAACCGTTGGTTCGGCCTTTGCCGAATGCGGGCTGGCGGCGCGTGCCGGACGCGGTTCGGCCATGTTCAATCTCGGCCTGATGTATCTGGATGGCCACGGAACTTCGCCCGACCCAGCCGAAGCGTGGCGCTGGTTTCAAGCGGCGCTGGACGCCGGTGTGCCGGACGCCCATGCGGGACTGGGGCTGATGCTTTTCGAAGGATCAGCGCCTTTCGTCGATCCCGCCGGCGCGGCGCGGCATTTGTTCGAAGCCTTCGAGGATGCCAGTTCGGGCTTTGCGGCCTACGCCTTGGATGTGATCGTCAGCGACGGGCCCCGGGCACCGCTGGCGTTCCGCCAGGAAGTGCAACGCATCCTCGCCGAGGCAGGCGCCTATTCCGGCGCCATTGACGGCGTGTTCGGACCCGGCACACTCGGCGCAATCGAAATGTTGCGCAAGGAACGGTTCGGATCCCCGTAGGTCCCGAGCGCGCTGTCAGTCCATGTCGGGGTGAAGCGCGTGGATCGCCCCGAGATGGCCCTGTTCGGCGGCCCTTTCGAACCAGTCCTCGGCCGTCGTCCCCTCCGGGCCGGCGACGTTCTGATGAAACATCAGCTCGCCGAGCCGGAACTGGCCCTCGGCGCTGCCCTGATTGGCTGCCTTTTCGAACCAATGTGCCGCCCGCTCGAAGTCCGGACCGATCGCCGGGTCGCCCTGTTTGTAGAAATCGCCGAGCAGGATCTCGGCTCCGACGTGGTCCAGTCCGGCCGCTTCCGAAAGCCAATACGTCGCTAATGCGAGGTCTTGCGGCACGCCCATGCCGGTCTCGTACATCCATCCGAGATAGGCCATGGACTCAGCGTCACCTCTGGCCGCGCCGTCCCGGAGCCGCGGCAGAACGCGATCGAAATAGCTCTGCGCATTCTGCCCATCCCGGTCAGGAAGCCTTTGCATGGCATGCAACACGCCAAGAAAGTAGATTGCGCCGGTGTCATCGTTGGCCGCCGCTTTGGATAGCCAGGACTCGGCCTCGGCCAAATAGTCCTTCTCGCTGAACATATCGTAGTTCCCGAGCCCGAGCTCGGCCGCGACTCTGCCCAGTTCAAAGGCAAGCCTTGTGCTGTCTGGATGAAGGGCGATCGCCGAACGGCAGGCCGGATAGGCGCGTTCCGAGTCAAGACTCGAGGAGAGGGCAAAGACGCCGACGAGCCGGTCGCAGTCGCGGCTGGCCGCATCGGTCAGATCCCCGGCATCGGGTTCAGGCGATTCGAGCGGCCCGAGTTCGTTCTGGGGTGATGTCTCGCGCGTGATGTCCACCACGGAATAGCCGACTTGCGGCTGCCCGCTCGGCGGGGATTGCGGTACGGCCACGGCGTAGCCGTCTCCCGCTTCAATCACCTTCCACAGGGTCGAGATCGCGATCACGCCCATCCCCGGCAGTTCGGTCTCCAGCCGCAACAAATCCCCGGTCCGGATCGGGGCATCGGCGGGCAGGCTGACCCGGATGCGATTGTCCGGGCCGACTTCGGAAACGTTGCCATGCACTTCCTGAGCGGCGGCGCCCGGGACCATCAGGGTCAATGCGGTCGCTGCAACAAGCGCCTGTAACCCCCATGCTGAAACGAGCCGATGCTTCATCGCTCTTCTCCCATTTTCCTTAGCCGGATCTCATCGGACCCGGCCCGTTTCACCCGTCCCCGCGAATCCGGCACGCGCTTGCCTTGCTGTCGGACGCTGGCGCGACTGCTCGGTCTCAGTTAGCGAGCCGGACACAGGTGAGGGCCCAGCTGGCCTCCATGAAACCCTGAACGCGCCCTTCCACAATCGCGGCGCCCGTGCCGGAAATCATGCCGCTACAGCTTCCGGAGCTCTGGGTCAGCTCCAGGCTGATCCGCGACCCGGCGCTGCCCATGATATCGGCGGTCAATCGGTTTTCAGCAAAACCGGGCTCGAAGGGATCGAAGGTTTCCTGGCCGCCGTCATCGCCCCTTATGGTCCCGACGACCCTGTCGCCCTCGCGCCGGATCTCAACGATCTGTTTGACCGGCACATGCACGATCTGATCGCCAACGCGACGCGGAACCTTGAACGTGGTGCTGGTCAGCTCCCAGCGACCGAGCCAGATCTCGGCGAGATCGTTGCCGGCCGGAGGTGTTGGCTCCACCGCAGGCCCCGGTTCGACGACCGGTGGCGTCAGGATCACCTCGGAATCGGGCTCGTGATCCGGTGGTGTGACGATCACCGGCGGCTCGGGTTCCACGTCCGGCGGCGCGAGGATCACCAGCGGCTCGTTCTCGATCGGGGATGGCGGGGTGCTGTCGGCGGCCTCGTCCTCGTTTGCCGGCGGCTCCGCAACGGGATGCGGGCCGTAAAGCAGGATGGTGACGGACGAGAAGATGTCGAGTTCGGTTCCGGCGGGCGGATCAGTGCCCGATACGGTGCCCGGCTCGACATCGGCTGGCGCCGGCGGACCCAGCGCCGGACCGGCGGCGTCGAAACCGGTCTTGGCAATCACGCCGCGGGCCGCCACGAGATCGAGGGTTTCGATATCCGGCACGAGCTGTTTTGGGCGCGGTCCGTAGGCCCTGAGCACCACCGCTTCGCCAGCGGACAAAGGCGTGCCCGGTTCGGGGGCGGCGAAATAGACAAGACCCGGGATCTGCTCCCGTTCGGCAGCGGGATCGCCCAATTCGGGCGCCGGCACGAGCCCGGCAACAGCAACAAGTCCAGACGCCTCGCCGAGCGGCTTTTCGAGGACCTGCGGGACCTCGACGAAACCCGCTTCGCGCGCCGCACGCAAGGAGATGACCAAGGGCGCCGGAAGCGCCGGCCGCTCAGCCCGCAGATCCACTGCAAACGGATCGGGCATGGCCGGCCGGCTCGCCTTGAGCAACACCTGCATCGGTGCGGGAAGGCTCGGACGTTCGGCCTTGAGCGTCAGGACAAATGGCGGCGACAATGTCGGGTGTGTCGCTCGCAGTTCAAGCTTGAAGGGCGCGGGGAGCTGTGGGCGCTGCGCTTTCAGCGTGACAGTGAATGGAGCGGGCAAGGCCTTGCGACTGGCTTTGAGGATCACGGCAAAAGGCGTCGGCAAGACGGGTTTGATCGCCCGCAGGTTGATGACGGCGGGCGATGGCAGGTTGTCGATATGCGTCTGATCAGGCGGTTCGAGACCATCGGCGTCACCGCTGGTTTCTGCCGCAGCCAACCCCCCGGACACGGTGAGGATGACCGCCACCAACAATGGAACAATGGAAGCCCTGCTAAACCGCATGAGTTCGCCTCACTCCCGTTCCGGGCACCGAAAGACCCCGGCGCCTAACGCGGCATCATTCGGTTTCCTTGTTCAGCACCATCATGCCCAGCTTCGCGACGTCGTAGCAGTAAAGCGTCACCTCGGAGGTGGTCTGATCGGCAAGGAATGCCATGGTGATTTCCGGATAGCCGGTCTCCAGGTTGACGTGGTTTTCAATCCAGTCGGTATATTCCGGAGGGTTGATGATCGCCTTGGCGAAGGTGCGGGCGTCCTCCTCGGTCAGGGCACAGGCGCAGCGCTCGAAGCGGACGCTGACAAAGGCGGTGTCGGATGGGAACTGCCGTTCCTGGGGGCCGGGTTGGCAATCGATCGCCCAATACTCGGTCTTGCTCTGCTCGCGAGGTTGTGGCGCGGTCGCATCTTGGCCCGGCACCGATAGAATCGCCGCTTGGGTGAAAACCAGAGAGAGAAAGATGATCTTGAGAATTTTGGTAAACAATTCCATTTCGAACACCTCCCTTTGCAGTCATTAAGACTGCAATTCTGATACGACTAACGGAAATAAGCACATGAAACATGCGCTCTTCTGCCATGAATCTAAAGATGTCTGATTGAAGCAGGTTAGATATACCTGTTGCGGGAAGAGTACTTTTAAACCCTTTCGAATCGGTCGAAATATTCGGTCGCAGTCCCAGCACTGGCGCGAGACTCGTCCGCTCCAGTCTGAAGACCATCTGGCTAAACTGACTGTCCGAAAGCCGTAACAGGACGCCTGCGCACGACTGGCATCAAAACTCCTGCAAGTAGCAGGTTGCTGATTTCGCTCAATTAATGTCTGCTTTCGGGAAAATTCGAAGCAGATCTCAACTTCCGAAATGAGGGCGCGAAGCTGCCTTGCAGCTCCCTATTTTCCAAGCTGTTTCACGCTCGATAGTGAACCATTCATGGACGCAGCAAGCTTGCTACCCACCGCTTCGC
>CAZKTH010000210.1:0-6617 GCA_964555575.1 uncultured Devosiaceae bacterium
CTTGTTGTCGCATCCTTCGGACCTCAGATCGTGCCACCGGCACGATCTGCCCCTTTGGGTCGGTCCTCGGTTGGCGCAAAACCGGGACCCACTTTTGCGCACGATGCTTTTGAGCGTTTTCAGGCGAAGTGGATACCGATTCGCCGGTTCGAAAACGCGACCACTCAATAACCTGGAGCTTCCGTTCTGATTCCATCAGAACGGAAGCTCTAAAACAGGTCATTTTCTGATGGAACCGCCACCGGCTTGTCTCCCCTTGATGGGGTGGAGCCCCGCGCGTCGGCGCCGGCACCCCTGCCCTCAATCCCTCCACTCAAGGGAGAGGGAAGCGCGGGCACCGTTTCCGACAAAACCTGACAAGATCCGGCTCCGGCCGTCAGGCGGCGCTCACGCATCTGGTTTCGATGCCTTCGAGCGCGAATTCCACCGCTGCGCGGGCGTGAATGTGCGTCGAATCGAAACCCGGCACCGGCAGGCATGCGGGATCGATCAAAAGGGACAGTTCGGCGCAACCGAAGATCACCCCGTCGACGCCGTTGCGAATTTCCTTGTCGATCAGCGCCAGAAGCCCTGTCCGCGACCGGTCCTCGACCCGGCCCCGGCAAAGCTCGCCGAGGATCACCTTGTGGACGAGTTCGCGGTCCTCGGCGTCGGGGATTCTGACGTCAATGCCCCGTTTCGCCATACGCTCGGCGTAAAAGCCCTCTTCCATCGCATGGCGGCTGGCAAGCAGCAGCGGCTTGCGCACGCCGGCCGCCTTCACGGCCTTGGCCGTTTCGTCGACCATGTCGATCAGCGGCACGACGCTACGCGCGGCGACCGATCCGGCAACGCGGTGCATGGCGCTGGTACAGATGAGGACGCAATCGGCGCCGGTCGCCGCAAGGCCCATGCCGGCAAAGGACAAGAGCTCGGCCGCCTCGTCCCAACGACCCTCGACCTGCAGCCGGATCACCTGGTCGAAATCGAACGAGTGCAACGCGATCTTGCCGGAGTGAAGACCGCCGAGCCGCTCCCGGATCGCCTGATTGATGACGCGGTAATAGACCGCCGTCGTTTCCCAGCTCATGCCCCCGATTAGGCCGATCGTCCTCATCCGCGCCTCCTGATCCCGCAGAAAAATGCACGGCAAAGGTTCACAAATTCTGAAGCTAATTCTTGCGTCAAATTGCCCTATTTTGCCTGTTATGGGCGCAGGATAGCCAGGTCACGACTGGAGCATCGTGTGAAAAAGGCCGGTGGCCGGCTTTGCACCCTGCTGCGGGATGCGATCGGCCAACGGCCTGTCGAAAAGGTCGGGCTGTTCGATCCGTCGGCCTAAGTCCCGGTGGAAACCGTCGGCTTAGATACGGTCCTGCCAACCGTCTAGAGCAAAATGCGTTCTGATGGAATGAGAACGCATGTTCATTCTCTTTGTGGTCGCATCGTTTTTGCGAAAAGCCGGGATCCACTTTTTCGCGCGACGCTCTATGCCGGAGCGGTCGAACCGTCCGGACGCTGCAGAAACCGGATCGTCGTGTCGCTGTAGTTGCGCTGGTCCGTGATCGCAAATTCTTGCGGCAGCTCGAGCGCAACGCCCTTTTTCTCCTCGAAGACGATCAGCGGATCGGGCGCGAGCCAGCCGCCATCGCCGGCCGAGACCAGCGCCCTTTCTCCCAGGCCCTTGTCGTAGGGCGGATCGATGAAAACCAGATCGAAGGGCCGGAAGCGCTCGATCGGTCCGAGCGCGGTCGCATCCCGTTTCAAAAGCTTGGCTTTGCCGCCGAGGCCGAAAGCCTCGATATGGTCGCGGATGAGGGCGCGGGCGGCAATGCCGCTGTCGACGAACATGGCAAAGCTCGCCCCGCGCGACAGCGCTTCGAGCCCGAGCGCGCCGGTGCCGGCGAAAAGGTCGAGGACACGGGCGCCGGCAAGATCGGGGCCGAGACGGCTCGCAAGCATGTCGAAGACCGATTCCCGCACCCGGTCGGAGGTCGGACGAATGCTGCTGTCGGGCGGCGAATTGAGCGGGCGGCCGCGAAATCTGCCGGCAACGATGCGCATTTATCTGGGTCCCCCGCCGCGCCGGCCGGACGGCCTGTCCGGGCCGCGTCCGCCCGGTTTGCCCGGGCCGCGCGCGCCGGGCTTGCCGCCGGGACGGCCGGAGGGCTTGTCGGCGAAACGGCCGCCAGGCCTGCCACCGACGCGGTCGCCACGCGGGGGTGCCGACCGGGCGCCAAAGCCCTTGCTGTCCTCGCCGGAACGCCCCCCGCGCTCCGGCCGCTCGCGCGAGGGTCTTGCCTCATCCGCCTTGCCATCACGGCGCGGACGCGGCGCGTCTTCGAAAAGTTCACGCCCGTCGTCGAACAGAACGCGCCGCTTGGGCCGGCGTTCCTCGTCGAATCCGCGCGGACCGCGCGTTGGTGGCGAAGCCTTGCCCTCGGCGCGCTGCCTGGCGAAGCGCGGCTCGCCGGTGCGCGGCTTGGGAGCGGCGGTCTTCTTGCCGGGACGTTCCGGCCGGGCAGACAGGCGTGCATTGGGATCGCGCGGATTCCTCGAGGGCTTTCGCGGCTTTTGTGCCACCGCATCCTCGGGGAAGGCGCTGACGAAATCGACGCCAGCCAGTTGTGCCAGTTTCTCCCCGAGCTGGTCGCGCAGGACCCGCGACTTGACGAGCGACACGCTGCCGACCGGCATGTCGCCGAGCTGGAACGGACCGTAGGAGATGCGGATCAGCCGGTTGACCGTGAGGCCGAGGGCGCCGAGGACGTTCTTGACCTCGCGGTTCTTGCCTTCCCGCAGCGCCACCACCAGCCAGACATTGCCGCCCTGCACCCGTTCCAGCGTTGCCTCGATCGGTCCGTAGCTGATGCCCTCGACACGCATGCCCGTCTTCAGCGTGTCAAGCCGGGCCTGGTCGATCGAACCGAAGGCGCGGACGCGGTATTTCCTGAGCCATCCGGTCGACGGCAGTTCGAGGACGCGCTTGAGACCGCCGTCATTGGTCAGGAGCAGCAGACCCTCGGTGTTGATGTCGAGCCTGCCGACGGTGAGGACACGCGGCAGGCCCTCGGCCTCGAGCTTTTCGAAGATGGTCGTACGGCCTTCGGGATCCTTCTCGGTCACCACCAGCCCGGCCGGCTTGTGGTAGAGCCAGAGCCGCGTGCCGTGGCGGGCGGCGAGCGGATTGCCGTCGACCAGAACGGTCTCGGTTCCGGCGACATTGGTGGCCGGCGAGGTGACGATCCTGCCGTCGACGCTGACGCGGCCATCGGCGATCCATTTCTCGGCGTCGCGGCGCGAACACAGGCCGGCGCGCGCCATCACCTTGGCGAGCCGTTCGCCATCGGAGGCCGGCTTTTCGTTTTGCTCAACCATCAGATTGTTTCCGGAACGGCCGCGATCAGCCCTTTGAGAGTCGGTCGCGGATTTCGGCCGGGCAGGCCGGATCGTTGATTGGAACCAGGTCGCCATTGGCGGCGAGACAGACGGCATCCTGTCCGTTGACACTCATGGTGAAATAGCTCTGATCGGGCACCCAGAGCGGTGCGTCGCCCTTGTCGATGCGCAGTTTGCCGGACTGGACCTTTGCGGTGACCTGGGCGATTTCGGCATCGGTCAGCTTGCGGCCGGACACGGCGTGACCATCGAAGACGATGATCGAACGGATGCGCGCCAGGTCCGCTTCGGAAAGGCCGGTGGTATCGATCTTTGCCTTGTCGTGATCGGTCGGGATCATGGCGACGTCGACTTCCTCGGAGGGCGGCGCCACCGGCACCCCTTCCTTGGGCAGCGCCAGCAACCCGCGCGGCGTCTTGATCGGCGCCTTGGTCTCGCGCGGGATCACGCCAAGGCCCTTCAGCGTCTCCTGGCCGACCTCGCGCTCGAAGGTGCCCGGATCGACCAGGGCATTGGTGCCCTCGATGGTCGTGCACGCGGCAAGCGCGGTGGCAAGAATCGCGGTCGCCCCCGCAAGACCGAAAAGCCGCACGCCGGAAAACTTGTACATACACTACGCCCCTTGCTGTTGCCGCCCTGCCCCGGCGGGCGCTTATAGCACCAAACCCGAGGCCCAAACCAGTCTATGGCTCAAGCAGGTGGCCTGCTTTTAGGCAAAACCATGTCCAAGAGCAACAAAAACACCCCGATGGTAATCGCCATGTCGGACAGGTTGAAGACATAGAAGGACCAGGATCGCCAGTGCAAGAGGAAGAAATCGGGCACGGCGCCGTAAACGAGCCGGTCGATGATGTGCGAGGCCGCGCCGCCGATGGCGATGGCCAGTCCGTAGCGGGTCAGCATCGTATCCGCCTTGAACCACCACCATATGAGCATCAGAACGGCAAGGATCATCAGCGCCAGCAGCCCGACGAGGGGCACGCCGCGCAACAAACCGTAGGAAATGCCGGTGTTCCAGACCAGCACATAGTCGAAGAACGGGGCCACGGGATGATAGGGGCAATAGGGCGCCGTTGCCGGCGGCGGACAGATGTCGCGCCAGCCGAGGAGTTCGAGCTGGACGAACTTCTGGCCGCGGTCGATGAGGAAGGCAACAAGACCGGCGATGATGCTGCCCCTGACGGCCAGGCGGGAAATGGAACGTTTCCCCGCTTCCTTTTCAGCCCCGTCCGCCATTCAATGCCTCTTGTGTTTCTGGGCAGATGCAGCCACCGCTTCCCTCCCCGTCAAGGGCAGGCAAGCGGGTGGTACGTCCGATCCGGATGGCGCTACAGCCCCACCGCCTTGCGCTCACGCATGGCCTCGGCATCGCGCGGCGAAAGGTCGGGATAGTCGGGGTCGGACCCCACATCTTCGGAAATCTTCCACGAGCGGGCGCAGCGCCTGCCGACCGCCTCGGCAAAGACCACCGATACGCCGGGCACCTCGTCGAGCCGGAAGGCTTCGGCCGGACCCTCGCTGCGGATGATCTCGATGTCCGAGGTGATGCAGATCTCGGCGAAGTCCTCGCCATGCAACGCCACCACGAGATCGGCATCGGCGATATGGACCCTGGGCGCCGCTTCGAGCGAGGAACCGATGGTCTTGTTGCGCCGCTCGATTTCGAGCGCCCCGGTGACGACGCGCCTTACCTTGCGGATGTCGGCCCATTTGGCTTCGAGCTTCTCGTCGCGCCAGGCCTCCGGTACCTCGGGGAAGACCTCGAGATGGATCGAGCCCTCGGTGCCGGGATGGCGTTCGAGAAAGGCTTCCTCGGTGGTGAAGGACAGGACCGGCGCCAGCCAGACCACGAGATGGTCGAACAGCGTGTCGAGGACGGTCAGGGCCGAACGGCGCTTGAGGCTCGAAATCGGATCGCAGTAAAGCGCGTCCTTGCGGATGTCGAAATAGAACGCCGACAGTTCGATGTTCATGAAGTTCGACAGGGCCGAGACGGCGCGCTTGTAATCGTAATTGTCGTAGGCGTCGCGAACGATCTTGTCCATTGCCTTGAGCCGGGAGAGCATCAGGCGTTCGAGCTCGGGCATGTCGGCCGGATCGATGACGTCCTCGGGCGTGAAATGCGCGAGGTTGCCGAGCATCCAGCGGATGGTGTTGCGGAGCTTTCTGTAGTTCTCGACCACGGTCTTGATGATCTCGTCGCCGATCCGGTGGTCTTCGGCGTAATCGATCGTCGCGGTCCATAGGCGCAGGATATCGGCGCCGTACTGCTTGATGATGTCCTGCGGGGCGATGGTGTTGCCCAAGGACTTCGACATCTTCATGCCATCCTTGTCCATGGTGAAGCCATGGGTCAGGACGCTGTCATAGGGCGCGTAGCCGTTGGTGCCGCAGCTTTCCAGAAGCGAGGAATGGAACCAGCCGCGATGCTGGTCCGAGCCTTCCAGATACATCGAGGCCGGGAATTTGAGGTGCGGCCATTTCTGCTTGTTGCGCAAACAGAAGGCGTGGGTCGAACCGGAATCGAACCAGACATCGAGGATGTCGCGGACCTGGTCCCAGGCGTCCATGTCGTCGACGAGGCCGGAAAGGAACCGCTGTTTGGCGCCCTCGGCGAACCAGGCGTCGGCACCCTCTGTCTCGAAGGCGGTGACGATGCGCTGGCGCAATTCTTCCGAGCGGTCGAAATCGGGACCGGGGATGACGTCGCCGGTTGCAGGATTGCGGAACACGGCGATCGGCACGCCCCAGGCGCGCTGGCGCGAAAGCACCCAGTCGGGACGCTCGGCGATCATCGAGCGGAGCCGCATCTGGCCCTGCGGCGGCACGAAACGGGTCTTGTCGATAGCGGCAAGGGCGCGGGTGCGGAGGGTGTCCGGCAAGGCCCCCTCACCCGGACCTTCGGTCCGACCTCTCCCCCCAGGGAGAGGTGAAGTCGCGGCAGCGCCCTGCCCCACCTCTCCCTTCGGGGGAGAGGTCGGCGTGTCAGCGCCGGGTGAGGGGGCCTTGTGCACCATGTTGCCGGACCCATCGAACGCCACCCCGCCGAGATCCTTGTCCATGTGGACGAACCATTGCGGCGTGTTGCGGAAGATGATCGGCTTCTTGGAGCGCCAGGAATGCGGGTACTGGTGCTTGAGGCGGCCGCGCGCGAACAGGGCATTGGCATCGATCAGGGCGGCGATGACGCGCTTGTTGGCGTCGCCCTTGTTGCCCTTGTCGTCGATGACGCGGGCCGG
>CAZKTH010000211.1:0-1498 GCA_964555575.1 uncultured Devosiaceae bacterium
CCCACTGCCATTTCCTGACAGCAGATCCTGCCATATGATGTCAGCATATCCCCAACGGCAGGACCGCCGCCCATGTCCCGCACCGAACGCCTGTTCGACCTGTTGCAGATCCTTCGCAGCCACCGCCGCCCGGTGACCGGCCAGACTTTGGCCGACGAACTGGGCGTCTCCATCCGTACCCTTTATCGCGACATCGTCACGCTGCAGGGCCAGGGTGCCGATATCGAGGGCGAACCAGGGCTCGGCTATGTCCTCAAGCCCGGCTTCATGCTGCCGCCGCTGATGTTTTCCGAAGAGGAGATCGAGGCGCTGGTGCTCGGCTCGAAATGGGTGGCCGATCGCGCCGACGCGCGTCTGGGCAATGCCGCCAACCAGGCCCTCGCCAAGATCGGCGCCGTGCTGCCGCGCGATCTCAAGGATCAGCTCGAGACCAACGGCCTCTACATCGCCCCCGGCCGCCCGATCGAGGCCGGAATCATCGATCTCGGCATCATCCGCCAGGCCATCCGGCGCGAGCACAAGCTCGAAATCGACTACGCGGACGCCGAGGGTCGGCCGAGCCTGCGGACCATCTGGCCCTTCGTCATCGGCTTTTTCGACCAGGTGCGGGTCATCGCCGCCTGGTGCGAACTCAGGCAGGACTACCGCCATTTCCGCGCCGACCGCATCCGCGCCGTCACCGAGACCGGCAAGCGCTATCCGCGCCGCCGCCAGGCCATGGTCGCCGAATGGCGGTCGCAGCTCGAAATCCCGGAACAACAGCCGCTGCCGGAATCCGACAGGAAGTGACTCTACCGTCTCCGCAGCCCAACGAACGGAGACCCATGATGGCTGCGATCGATTTCCTCGCCCTCTACGTCAAGAACCTACCAATAAGCGTTGAATTCTATAAAGACCTGCTCGGCCTGGAACCGGTGGCGCAACGCCCCGGCTTTGCCCAGTTCGCCCTTCCCAACGGCCTCAACCTCGGTCTATGGCTGGCCGGCACCGTCGAACCTGAAGCCGAAATCGCGGGCGGTGGCGCCGAATACGGTATCCCGCTGCCCAATGCCGAAACCTTGCGGGCGAGCCATGACACGGCCCGGAACAAGGGCATTTCAATCGTCCAGCCGCCGACCGAGATGAATTTCGGCCTGACCTACGTCATCGAGGATCCCGACCGCCACCGTCTCCGCTACATCGTGCCGGCACGGAGGTGAGGGACGTCACGTTCGACATATACTGCCAATATCTGTCAGTTTATGTCGATAAGGTCTCCCGGCAACAGGAGATTGCCCATGACAACCCTCAACTACATCCTTTTGTCCGTCGCCGACCCGCCGCGGAGCGTTGCCTTCTATTCGAAGCTTCTGGATTTGGCGCCGGTCGAGAATTCACCCACCTTCGCGCTCTACGTCCTGCCAAACGGCATCAAGCTGGGTCTGTGGATCGCCAACGAGATCGAACCGGCACCCAGGCCGGCCGGCGGCGTCGAGATCAGCTTTTCCGAGCCCGACGA
>CAZKTH010000211.1:1598-6546 GCA_964555575.1 uncultured Devosiaceae bacterium
CCGATCCTGACCAGCGCCTCGTCGATGTCCTCGGGCGTGCCGGCATAGCAGAAGCGGATATAGCGGTGGCCCTCGACCCGGTCGAAATCGACCCCCGGGGCCCCCGCGACGCCCGCCTCCCTGAGGAGGGCTTTGCTGAACGCCATGGAATCGTTGGAGAACTTGCCGATATCGGCATAGTGGTAGAAGGCGCCCTCGCCCGCCGCCCCGACAAAGCCGAGCCGGCTCAGGCCGGCGCTCAGCACGTCACGGTTGCGCAAATAGGCCTGCCGCTGCGTATTGCCGTAGTCCACGGCGCCGAGCGCCGCCGTCGCCGCGATCTGGCTGAGGGTCGGGGCCGAGATGAAAAGGTTCTGCTGCAGCATTTCGGTCGTGCGCACGAGGGCCTCGGGCAGCACCATCCAGCCGATGCGCCAGCCGGTCATGCAGTAGAATTTGGAAAACGAATTGATGACAATGGCGTCGTTGGTGTGTTCGAGGGCGCTCGGCGACGCCCCGACATAGCTGATGCCGTGATAGATCTCGTCCGAGATCAGCCGTACGCCCAGTTCCGCGCAGACATCTGCGATCGAAAAGAGTGCCTCGCGGCCGAGTGCCGCCCCGGTCGGATTGGCGGGCGAGGCCAGCAGCAACCCGTCGAAGGGCGTTTGCGCATAGGCTTCACGCACCTGATCGGGCGTCAGCTTCCAGCCATTCCCGGCCGAAATCGGGATTTCGACCGGCTGAAACCCGATGCCGTAGATGGTGTTGAGATAGGCCGGATAGCCGGGCCTCGTGAGGGCGATGCGCCCGCCCGGCGGGAACCCGGCGAGAAAGGCGAGCAGAAACCCGGCCGAGGAGCCGGTCGTGACGATGATCCGGTCCGGATCGAGACGAACGCCGTGCCGCTCGAAATAGTAGTTTGTGAGCGCTGCCCTGAGCGGCGGGATGCCCTTGGCCTCGGTATAGCGCTGCGGATTGTCGAGCACCGCCCTGACCGCCTGCCTGACTTCGGGGGCCGGCGGCGCCCCCGGTTCGCCGGCCGAGAGATGGACGATATGCCGCCCTCTTGCTTCCAACGCCTTGGCTTCGGCGAGGATTTCCATGACATGGAAGGGTTGCAGGCCGGTCACATTGCTGTCAGTCATCAAATCGTCCAATTGCCAACGCACGGGAACGTGTTCGCAAAATGGGGACCGGCTTTTCGGTTCGAACACGCGACCACTCGGGAATCCGACCTCGCAGGTCGCAGGATAGGTTTCGGGAAAAACTGATGACCGCAATCGCCGAAAGGTTCAAGGCGCGTCTTGGCCGCATGCTGGCGGCACTTCTCGTGGTTGCCCTGGCTTTTGCCGCCTCGGCACAGGCGGTCGCCGCCCAGCAGATCTCCATCATCCGCGATGCCGAGATCGAAACCATGATCAGCGACTTCGCCACGCCGCTTCTGAAGGCCGCCGGCCTCCACGTCACCCCCAAGGTCTATATCGTCGCCGACCGGAGCTTCAACGCCTTCGTCGTCGAGGATGGTTCGATCTTCGTCAATTACGGCACGCTGATCGAGGTCAAGGACGCCCTCGAACTCAAGGCGATCCTCGCCCACGAGATCGGCCACGTCGCCGGCGGCCACCTCGCCCGCATCCGCGAACAGCAGAACACCAACGCCCTGCTGCAGACCTTCGCCGTCGTGCTCGGGGCCGGGGCGGCGGTGGCGTCGGGCGCCTCCGGCGGTCCCCAGATCGGCGGCCTCGCCACCGCCTTCATCCTCGCCTCGCAATCGGCCGGCCAGAATTCGCTGATGGCCTTCCGCCGTTCCGAGGAAAGCGCTGCCGATGCCGCGGCGCTGAAATTGCTGCAAAAGACCGGTCAGTCCGGCCGCGGCATGGTCGAGGTTCTGAGATACCTCAAATCCGAGGAAACGGCCGGCTTCAACCCCTATGTCGCCACCCATCCCGGTGCCGATACCCGCCTCGACCAGGTCGAAACCGCCGCCAGGGCCCTGTCGAACTGGAGCAAGACGGGCAGCACCAGAGACAATACCCGCCTCGCCCTCGCCCGGGCCAAGGTGGTGGGATTCCTCGAAAGCCGCCAGACGGTGATGAATTCCTATCCCAATTCCGACAAGTCGCTGCCCGCCCGCTACGCACGGATCATCACCGCCTACAAGGCCGGTGCCGGTGTCTCGGCCATACCGGTCATGGCCAATCTCGCCGCCGCATCGCCGTCCAATCCCTATTTCCAGGAATTGCTCGGCCAGATGCATTACGAGACCGGCCAGCCGCAAAAGGCGTTGGCGCCCCTCGCCCGCGCCATCAAGCTGGCGCCCAAGGAGCCGCTGATCCGGCTGCTTTACGGCCAGGCGCTGCTCGATAGCGGCGGCAAGGCCAATGTCGACGAAGCGATCCTGCAATTGAAGCGCGCCGCGATCGAGGACACCGATTCCATTCTTGCCTATACCACGCTGTCGCGGGCCTATGCCGCGCGCGGGGAGATCGGAGAAGCCAATCTCGCCGCTGCCGAGGCGGCGATGCGGCGCGGCGACAAGGGTACGGCGCTCGGGCTTGCCCGCAAGGCGCAGGAAGATCTGAGCAAAAACAGCCCTGCCTGGCTGCGCGCCGATGATATCTTGAGCATGATGCGGTAACAAAGCCGTCGGCATTGCCGGATGCGACGTGCCGTCGCTCGACAGGACCCGATGATCCAACTAAATTCCGTTTTTTGCATATACCCGTTTGGAGACCCGCCGGATGACGCGCCTGAACATTGCACTGATCGCCATCATAGCCTTGTTGGCCGGCGGGCTCGGAACGAGCCTGTGGCTGAAACCGGCATCGGGGCTGACCGAGAATCAGGTCCGCACCATTGTCGGCGAGGAGCTGGCCAGCGCCGGAACGGCCGGCACGACTTCCGCCGCCGCCCCGATCGATGCGACCACGCTCAACCCGCTGATCGAATCCTATCTGATGTCCAATCCCGGGATTCTCGAGAAGATGTCGGTGGCCCTGACCGCCGAGCGCAAGGCGCAGGCGGACGAGGCCAACCGCAAGGCCATCGCCTCGATGCATGACCAGATCTTCAACGATCCCGACCAGATCGTTGTCGGCAATCCGGATGGCGATGTCACCCTGGTCGAGATGTTCGACTACAACTGCACCTATTGCCGCCGTGCCCTGCCCGACATGGCGGGCCTGATCGCCGACGATCCCAACCTGAGGGTCGTTCTCAAGGAATTCCCCATCCTGTCGCAGGGTTCGGTCGATGCCGCCCGTATCGCTCTGGCCGTCCATCGCGCCGGCGTCGATTACTGGACCTTCCACTCGGCCCTGTTCTCCGGCCGCGGCCAGGTGACCGGCGACGCCGCTCTTGCCGAAGCCAAGACTCTCGGCCTCGACGCCGATACCATTACGGCCGACGCCAACTCGGACGAGGTCGGCAAGATCATCGGCAGGAGCTACGACATCGCCCAGGCGCTCAATGTCGGTGGCACGCCGACCTACATCATCGGCAACGAGATCGTCGAGGGTGCGGTCGGCATCGACGCCCTCAAGTCCCGCATCGCCAACATGCGCGCCTGCGGCGAGGCGAGCTGCTAGAGCATCGTGCGAAAAAGTGGATCCCGGTTTTTCGCCAACTGAGGACCGGCCCGAAGTGGCGGATCATGCCGACGGCAAGATCTGAGGTCGGAAGAATGCGACCCGAAGACAAAGAGCACGCGTTCTGATCCCGTCAGAACGCGTTTTGCTCTGGGTACGGACCGCCCCTGGCTGTTCACGTGGCGGGAGCGTTGGCGAGCCGCGCAGCCTTGAGCGCCGCCACAAGACCCGCCTCGATCGTGGCAAGCGTCTGCCAGCAGCGTCCGGTCAGCGTGCTCAGCCGCATCGAATCGAAAGAGGCGAAGGGAATCGTCTCGGGCGTGTTGCACTCGCCATGGCCGTCGAACCAGATCACGCCAAGCCGATCCGCCTCCATGCTCCGCTGCAACCCCGCAACGCCCCCCAGTGAGGCATCGCAGTTGCCGGCAAGCACGACGATGCGATGGCCGCGCCGGCTTGCGCCATCAACCGCATCGGCCAAACCCGCGTTCAGCTCGAACGATATGCCCGTCTCGGTCGGGAACGGCGTTTTTGGCGCGATCTCGACGACATCCGCAGTGCCATGCACAGCGGCAAGCCGCCGAACCGTCTCGGACAGCGCCAGCGGACCGGCTCCCGCGCGGGCACCAAAATGGCCGGAATCGCAAGGCAGCTGCAAAATCGCCGTTGCCGTCATGCGGGATCGCCCCCGGCCTCGGCATCGCGCCGATACCGGCACGACCAGCGATCATTGCCGCATTGCGCGTCACGCGCCATGCACCGCCGCGCCGGGAAGTCTTTGCCTTTTTTGCGCCAATACGCTAGTCCCGCTTGCCACCGGCCCGGAGCCGGTGGCACAAAGCTACGACATGGCAAAAAGCATCCACATCATCAACGGCCCCAATCTCAACCTGCTCGGCACACGGGAAGCCGAGGTCTACGGCACGCTGAGCCTTGCCGGCATCCAGGAGCTGTGCCGGGCCGAATGCGATCGCCTGGGGTTCGACTGCACTTTCGTTCAGACCAATTCCGAAGGCGAAATGGTCAACCTCATCCAGGCGGCGGGCGCGGCCGGAGCCGGGGTCGTGCTCAATGCCGCAGCCTATACCCACACCTCGGTGGCCGTGCACGATGCCATTCGTGCCACCAAGGTGCCTGTTGTGGAGGTGCATCTCAGCAATGTCTTTGCGCGGGAGGCGTTCCGCCATCACTCGTATGTCTCGCCGGTTGCGCTCGGGGTCATTTGCGGCTTTGGCGCGACCGGTTATAGATTGGCCATCTCGGCACTGGCCGAGAAGCTTTAGTTCGAGCGTCGACCGGGGAGACGGACCACAGATGAGTAAACCCCTTGAGGTGGATCAGAACCTGATCCGCGCCATTGCGGAACTGCTGAACGAACA
>CAZKTH010000212.1:0-6534 GCA_964555575.1 uncultured Devosiaceae bacterium
CACTTCGCCTGAAAACGCTCTAGAGCGGCGCGCGTTCAAGTTGAATCGCTTCGCCGCTCTATGTTCTTGTTGTCGCATCGTTTCTTGCGCAAAACCGGGACCCACTTTTGCGCACGATGCTCTAGCCTTTCTCCCGTTCCGACAGCGAACCGAGCCGGTCGAAGACCTTTTCGATCGGCGATGCCATTTCCGGAACCGAAGACATGGCGGGCTCGGGCTCGCAGCAGGCGGCTGCATCCTGCCTGAGCCAGCGCTCGACCGCCGCGTCGCGCATCTGCAGAACGCGCAATCCTTCGCGGATGACCTCGCTGCCCGAGGCAAACGCGCCCGAGGCAACCTTGTCGTCGATATATTTGGCCTGAACCTCGGTCAGGCTAAACGAACGCTTGCGAACACTGCTCATCGGCTTGACTCACACTGGCCTGGATCTGGTATGACTTAATCACACCAGATCGGTGCATTTGGTTAATCACCGATGTGTTATGCGACTACTGGGTCTGGTTTTCGCGCGGCGCCTCGGTGGCCCGGAACTCGAAGAGGGACCGGAAAATGCCCGGCGCCAGAATCGAAGCCGGATTGACGATGAATTCGGGCTTGTCGAGATCGCCCCTGACCGCATAGGTCACCCCGACCAGCCCCTCGCCTTCGCGCCCGCCGAGGATCGTGCCGATGAGCGGCAGTTTCTGGAACAGATTGTTGAGCCCGAACAACGGGATGTAGGTGCCGGTCAGATCGTACTGGCGCGCCTTGGTGTAGATGAAGCCCTTGAGGGTGCCGCCGATCGAGCCACCATCGAGCACGGCATCGGTCAGCTCGATCCGGTCGGAGCGGCGGACGAAGGTGGCCTGGGCGTTCTGGAAGTTGAGCCGGTTCTCCTTGGCGATGAGCTTCTGGGAATCCTTGTGGTTGCCGATGATCTCGGCGACCTTGGCCTCGTCGACGATCGAGAAGTCCTTGAGGCGGATCTCCCCGTAATCGACGTGTTCGCGCACATTGGTCCTGAGGGTCAGACTGCCGGAACCGCCGAGCAGGCGCGGATAGACGTCGAGGAATCTCAGGATCGTGCCGGCATCGTTGAACGCGACCGTCATCAGCCGGCCGCCGGTCGTCGGGTTCGAGGTCAGCGACACGGAATTGCCGTCGGTGAATTGCGCCTGCAGCGAGGCGTCGAGCAGTTCCTCGCCCCTCAGATCGAGGGCGAATTCGACATTGTAGGCGGTGACGCCGTAATAGCCGAGGGCGCGCTTGAGCTTGGCGTCGATAACCAGTTCCTGCGGCACCGATGTCGCCTGCGGCGAGCCTGTCGAGGTCTTGTCGAGGGCGAAATAGCGCTTGAGCATCGGTTTCAGGTCGAACTGATCGCCGGTGAGGGTGACCTTGTAGCCGCTCTTGGTGCCCGGCTCGACGGTGAGCTGGGCCGAATCCCCCTGGCTCAGGGCGAAATCGGAGAATTCGGCCGACACGAGCCCCTTGTCGCTGTCATAGTCGAGCGTGCCCTTGACCCGGACCTGGGCAAAATTGAGATCGATCTGGGAAACCTTGGTCAGCGTGCCCTCGTTCCGGATTTCGGCACTGATCGTGCCGGGAATGCCCATGGGTTTGGAAAGCCCGACATCCTTGAGATTGAGCTGCGCCTCGGTGAGATCGGCGGCCAGCTGCAGGCCGCCATCGTCGAGCGGCTTGGCAACGAAGCGGATCTTGCCCGACATCAGATTGGAAATGTCGAAACCGAACTTCTTGAATTCGTTGACGTCGATGGTCGAGGCCACCTTGATGTCGGCGGCGTTGTCGCCGCCGCCGTCGAGCACCAGTTCGGCCGGAACGCCGTCGAGATCGGCCGTGCCGGCGACGTGGTAGTTGTCGGCCGTCGCCTGGAAATTGAGCTGCCCGTTCGAGATCATGCGGTCCGCGATCCGGTCCTTGCTCGAAAAGTCCCTGGCGCTGCCATTGACGGCATAGTCGATGGCGATGGGGGTGGGCCCTTCGCCAAAGGTCATGGTCACCACCGCGGACCCGTCGACCGTGCCGTTGACCTTGCGGGCGTCGAAGGGCAGGCCGAAACCCTCGATCACTCCTGGAGACTGGCTTTCGGCGAAGCCGACCAGCGCCGGGATCTGCCCTTTGACGTCACCTGAGAATTCGACCACCGTCTGATGGGCAACGCCGCCATCGATCTCGACCGCCCCGTTGGAGAAGGTGAACTGGCCCTTGTCGGAGACGATCTGCGTCGTTGCCACCGTGACCGAGGTCTTGTTGTCCCGCAATTTGAGCTTGGCGTCGCCACCGAGCGTCACCGGCCTGAATCCTTCGGTCGGGATCAGAGTCACGTCGGAACCGACAAGGTCGATCCAGGCCGTGTGCGCCGGCAGGGGCCGGTCCTCCGCCTCCGGATCGAGGACGCCCACCGGCAGCTTGAATTTGAGCGAACCGGTGTTCATGTGGCCGCTGATGACATGGCTGACGAACCAGTCGCGGCCGCCGCGCGCGATGAAATAGGGCCACAGGCGCTTGAGATCGTCGGCGCTCGCCCCCTCGCCGCCGACTTCGAGATCGACACCGATGCCGTGCCGGACGAGGTCGAAGCGGCCCTTGGCGCGGATTTCGACTCCCGGCTTTTTCGCCACCACCCGGTCGAAGCCGAGGGTGCCGTAAAGCGGCGCCGACCAAACCCTGACGCTGACCTCGGAAAAAGGCGTTTTAGGAGCCTGCATGTCGTTCGGCACCAGACTGAGGTCGCCGAGGGTCAGCGCGGCACTGACCGTCGGCCCGTAGTCATCGTCGAGGCCGAGCACGAATTCGCCGGAAATGCGGGTCGAGCTCCTGCCGATGACCAGTGGCGCATCGCTCAGCTCGAACCGGGCCGACTTCGGATCCCAATCGAGAAAGAAGCGCCCCGCGCCGACCGGGAAATAGTCGTGCTTCAGTCTGAGTTCGGTGTGGGTGAGGTCGATGTCGAACCGACCCTTTGAGACCTTGCCCTCGGGTCCGTAGTCGAGCGTGCCGGCAAGCGTGCCGCCGCCCTTGACCGCCAGCAGGCTGTCAGGATCGTCGAGCGCCGGCATGAGCGTGGCGAAATCGAAGTTCTGAAGCGAGAAATCCAGCCGCGAGAGGCCGTCACCCATGTTCTCGCGGGTGAAGCTGCCGGTGATCGTGCGCCCGGCCAGCGCGGCACCGAGCGTGCCGCTTGTCGGCCTGCCATTGGCGCCGGGAACGATCCTTGCGGCGAGATTGTCGAGCCGCCGGACGATGCCGAGGACCGGATCGACCGTTTCCATCGTGCCGCCCCGGACGATGAGCCGGGCGAAACGCCCTTCCCGCGCCTGGGTTTCGAGGCTGGTGATGGAGGCTTCCAGCGCGTCGAAATTGTAGATCAGCCAGTCATTGTCGGATCTCAGGCCAACGCCGTCGCCGCGCGGCGACGGTCCGCTGACCTGCAGTCCGGCGGCGCCGATGCGCACTTCCGGATAGACGTCCTTTCCCTGCTTGATCTCGACGACGGTGTCGCCGGTTTCCGGGTCCCGGTGTTCGGTGAAGGCGGCAAGGCGCGGTCCGAGCAGATCCTGCAGCAGCTGCAGGTGCGGATTGACCAGGATGATGACGGCCGCCGGCTGGCCGATCAGCGACAGAAGCGGAGAAATGCCGATCTCGAGTGCATCGATACTGACCCGCGCTCCGGTGCTGGTATCGGTGAACACCACCGGTTCGAAATGCAGGACCGGCGAGAAATTGGCGCTGATCGACAGCGACAGATTGCCCAGCTCGATGGCACCGTCGGAAGGCAGGCTGTCGCGGATCGCCTGCTCGACACTGGGCTTGAAAAACGAAAGATCGATCGGGCCGAACAGCAGTCGCCCGTAGAGCAGTGCCGCCAGCAGGAGCGGAATCGCCAGAATGATGATGAGAACCCGGATCGCAAGCGGCCATCTGCGCCGCCTCGGTGGGCCGGGCGCGGCGGCCGGCGGCTCCGTTTCCGTCCCGATGGCCGCGATCGCTTCGCCCGTTTCGGCTTTCTCTGCGGTTCCGGCCTTTCCTGCGGCTTCGGCCTCCTCCGTCGTTTCGGTCTGACCGGTTGCCTCGGCCCTTGTGTCCTCTTCCGCCGTCCCGGTGGCCTCGGACGTCTCGGTCCCGGCGACCGCCTCACCTTGCCTGGGCGCCTCGGATTCCGTCCTTGTCTCTGTGTCCGTCTTTTCGGGTCGCCGGGAATCTGTGGCTGCCTTCGCCTTTTCCGGCGCCTTGAATTCCGTTTTTGTCCCGGGCGTCGCGACCGCTTCCGGTTCTGCGGCCGCCCGAGGCCTTTTGCCCGTTTCGAGCCTGGCGGACGCCCGCGCTTCCGCAATCGCACCGGGAATCCCGTCGAGAATGATGGCCGCCACGGCCTCCGCCGTATCGTCCATGGACGGCTTCCGCTCCGGTTTTGCCGGCGGGCCGGGTATCGCTTCCGTGGCGTGGCGTGCCACCCTCGATGCGGAAGCGCCGGTCGGCGGCGCCGGTTTTGCCGCCGGCGGTGCCGGCGCGACCTTTTGTCCGACCTCGGGCGCCTTGGTTGCGGCGATTTCGGGCTCTGCCGTCTCCTTGGATCCGGCCGCCGCGGCCGTCGCCCCGGACCGGCCCACCGGGTTCCTGAGCCTGGCGATCGCCGCCTTGTAGTCCGGCGGCGGCCTGGCGCCACTGTCCGCCGGCTTGGCGGTTTCAGGCGTGCTGCCGGTCTCGGCCTGCGCCTTGGTTTCCGGCTTTTTGGCGTTGTCGGTCGGATCTGTGGTCAATGCGGTCGGTTTGTCCGATTTGTCTTTCGGTTCGATTTTCTCGAGAATCGCCTCTGGGCGGTTTCCCTTACTGACTATACTGGCTGCAATATGACGCAAGACAAGCTGCCCGTCTGCCGGGCAAGGAGATGACCATGACGATGCCCGCTCCGAAAGACCCCGCCCCCGTCTTCACGCTCGCCTGCGACGAGGGTGCGGATTTCGATCTTGCCGCCGAGCGCGGCCATTTCGTCGTTCTGTTCTTTTATCCCAAGGACAACACCCAGGGCTGCACCATCGAGAATCAGGATTTCACCGATCTCATGCCCGAATTTTCCGAACGTGGCGTTACCCTTCTGGGCATTTCGCCCGACAGCACGACCAGTCACGCCAGATTCCGCGCCAAATACGGATTGAAGCCGCGTCTGGCCGCCGATCCGGACCGCGTCGCGATCGAAGCCTATGGCGTCTGGGGCGAAAAGAAGATGGCCGGCCGCACCTATATGGGCCTCAAACGCACCAGCTTCATCGTCGCGCCCGACGGCACCATCGCCGATGTCTTTGCCAATGTGAAGGCCAGGGGCCATGCCGCCGCCGTGCTCGAAAGCATCAAGGCGCTGATCGGCTAAACCTGACGGTTTCGGCCTTTGTTAACCATAATCGACGAAGATTCCGCTTCGAGTTCATGGCGGGTCATCGGAGTTATGAAGTTGCGTCGCACGGTGTCTTCCCTCAAATCCGGCCGCAAGGCGCCGCGCAGCGACGGCGTGCCTGCCGGTCTTTTCTACGGCGTCTCCGGCACCCTTTTGTCCGTCATCGCCGGGCTCGTCCTGCTGGTCTCGATGCATGCCGACATCGTCAAGCTCTTCGCGCCGGCCTCGGACGAAACCATCGCCCTTTACGAGACGCGCATCGCCGATCTGAGGACCGAAATCGACCGGCTCAATTCGCGCCAATATGCCCGCGAGGGCGATATCAACCTGCAGGTGCGCGACCTGATACAGCAGCAGGAGGATCTTTCCGAACAGCAGCAGGTGGTACATGCCCTCACCCGCATGGCCGAGGATCTCGGCCTCGTCGCCGCCGACAAGCCGGCGCCGCAACCGGCCGCCGCCCCGGCTCCGAAGCGCGACACCGCCGCCCTGTCGCTTGTCGACATCGGCGCTTCGCTCGCGGCCATGACACAGGAAAACACCACGGCCATGGCCGGTCTCGCCGATCTCGCCCGCACCGCCAGCAACAAGGTCGACAAGACGCTCAATGCGATCGGCATTCCGACCGCAACGCTTCCCGCCAAGGGCGGTCCCTTCGAGCCGGTCCCGACCGGCAATGCCACGCCCCTGACCGAGGCGGCCAATGCCATCGCCCTGCAATTGCGCCGCTATGCCGCCGCCCGCAACGCCGCCGCCGACGCACCGGTGCACCGGCCGCTCGTCGGTTCGCTCAGGCTGACCTCGCCCTTCGGCGTCCGCTCCGACCCGTTCGTCGGCACCAAGGCCTTCCATACCGGTATGGACTTCGCCGCCACGACCGGTACCGGCGTTTTCGCCGCCGGCACCGGCAAGGTCGATTTCGCCGGGGCGAAATCGGGCTATGGCAATCTCGTCGAGATCGACCATGGCGACGGCATCGTCACCCGCTACGGCCATCTCTCCCATATCCTGGTCAGCGTCGGCGACGAGGTCGAAACCGGCGATCTGATCGGCAAGTCCGGTTCGACCGGCCGTTCGACCGGCCCGCACCTGCATTTCGAGATCCGCCGCAATAGTGAACCGGTCGATCCAAACGCTTT
>CAZKTH010000213.1:0-6529 GCA_964555575.1 uncultured Devosiaceae bacterium
GGCCAAGCCGGTTTCGTCAAAGCCCGTTCGCCGCCTGGCGGATGATTGCCATGAGATTCTGCATCCGCATGCCCGACGCGGCGGCGCCGAAGCATGGCCAGCACCCTGCTTTGCATGCTAAAGCCGCCCCGATTTCCAGCAGGACGAGGATGCCATGACGGCTGAGGTGAAGATCGTTTCTTCCAGAGTTCTTTCCGATTTCTGGGGGGTGACGACTGGCTACGAGGTCGATTTCACCCGTACCGACGGCACGACCCAGCACCTCAGGCGCGAAGCCTACGACCACGGCCACGCGGCGGCGGTGCTGCCCTATGACGAAACGCGTGATCGCGTCGTGCTGATCCGGCAGTTCCGTTTCGCCGCCCATGTCGCCGGCGGGCCGGATATGCTTGTCGAGGTAGTGGCAGGCCTTCTGGACGACGACGATCCCGAGACCTGCGCCCGGCGCGAGGCGATGGAAGAGGCCGGCATCACCCTGATCGACTGCACGCCGGCCTTCACCGTCTTTGTCAGTCCCGGTTCGATCACCGAGAAGATCCACTGCTTTGTCGGAACCTATCGCGGCGCCGTCGCCAACGGTTCCGGTTTCGGCATCGCCCATGAGGGCGAGGACATCGAGGTCATGGAAATGGATTTCGACAAAGCCTTCGCCATGATCGGGCGCGGCGAGATCGTCGATTCAAAGACGATCCTTCTTTTGCAGCATCTGGCGCTCACTCGGCGCTGAGGTGCAGCTGGTCGTGGCAGGAAAAGCGAAAGGCCGCCCCATGCGGGGCGGCCTTTCCATTGTCAGCCGCTGGCGACAAAGTTTACGCGCGGCCTGTCTCCAGAGGAGAGGTCGGGCTCACGCTTTGCGCGCCAAGCGCTACTGGACAATGAGACATCGAACCACCTCCTTTCAATTGTTGATACTAGAAGGCATGATTGCGCCTTCCAGGCGCTCCGTCAAGCGCAAGCATTCGGTGCGGGTTTCACGTTGCTGCGATGCGTGATCAGCCTTGGATGCCCACGATCTGGCGGATGGCGGCGACGATGGCCGCTGGTGTCTGCTCGGCGTCGACGGGCGTGCCGAAGGCCGGATGGCCATGTGCCTTGACGCATTCGGCCGAACGCCGGACCTGAAAGGCGCTGACCTCGGAGCCTTCCTGCCGCGCCCGTGCCTGAAGCCGGCGCTGGATCGTTTCCAGCGAGGCGATCAGGCAGATACGATGAACGGGGCCGTCCTCGGACAGGGCAGCGGCGAATGCATCGAAATGGGCTCTGTTGGTGAATGCCATCGGCACCACGACGATCGCGGCGCGCCTTCCTGCCCGGCGCGCGCCGGGCGCGATGAGCGATCGCCACAATGCGAGATCCTGATAGTCGTCCGGCTGTTTCTTGAGGCCCAGCATCCAGGCCGGCAGACGACGCAGGACAAAGCCCGGAGCTTCTGGATCGTAGATCACGGCACCCGGCAGGCTTTCGACCAGTCGTCGCGCCACCGTGGTCTTGCCGATACCGAAAGATCCGTTGAGCAGAATGAACATCGCTTCGGTGCCACCGACGCCCGTGCCGTATCGGGCAGCCGGCCGTCCTACTCGTATTCGCCCAGCTTCTTGTCCGGATCGTAGGGCTGGTCGGCGACTTCCCTGGTCACCGCCTGGCCGCAGCGCATCTTGCCGGCCGTCGCGTCGAAGACGTAATGCGGCTCGCCGTAAAGCATCCAGCCTTCGGACAGGGCCCTGGTGACCTTGTGGCAGAAAGCCGAATCGTCGTCGCCGCTCAAAAACCTGTAGACATGCATTTTCGCCTCGCTTTGCTGACTTGCCATGCCGGCCGGCATTTTCGGCTTGATGCCAAGCTCTGCAGCAGCGCGCAAGCATTGCGCCCGCTCATCCCGCACGCTAGGTGGACATCATGAGCAGTTTTCCGCAGCACCTTCTCGACGGCTACAGGAATTTCATGGCCGGCCGCTACGCCGCCGAGCGCGACCGCTATCACCAGCTGGCGACCGAGGGCCAGAACCCCTCGACCATGATCGTCGCCTGCTGTGACAGCCGGGCGGCGCCGGAAACGATCTTCGACTGCGGGCCGGGCGAACTGTT
Source organism: uncultured Devosiaceae bacterium (assembly GCA_964555575.1). Taxonomy (GTDB): domain Bacteria; phylum Pseudomonadota; class Alphaproteobacteria; order Rhizobiales; family Devosiaceae; genus JAHJQZ01. The sequence goes on from CAZKTH010000213.1 coordinate 2,085, forward strand.
CGTTTTAAGGAACATCGCCAATCTGGTGCCGCCCTTCGAGCCGGATGGCGGCCGCCACGGCACCTCGGCCGGCATCGAATATGCCGTCGAGGTGTTGAAGGTGCAGCATGTCGTTATCATGGGCCATGCCAGTTGCGGCGGCATCGCCGCGGCGCTGACGCCCGATCTCCAGCCGGTGGCCGAGGGCAATTTCATCGGCAAATGGCTGCAGCTTCTCGATCCGGTCACGGCGCGGTTCGGCGACAACGGCTTGATGACGCCGGGCGAGCGGGCTCGTACGTTCGAATGGATCTCGATCCGCAATTCGATTGCCAATCTCAGGAGCTTTCCCTACGTCAGGGCGCGCGAGGACGAGGGCAAGCTTGCGGTTCACGGCGCCTGGTTCGAGATCAGGACCGGTCAGTTGTGGATCATGGACTCCGGGACCGGCGAATTCGAGCGGCCGGAGATCTGAGGCCAAGGCCGGCAATAATCGCTTTGGCCGGAGCCGGGCGCGATTGGCTCAGCCCTTTGCCTTTTGCCAGACATACCTGACGTCCGGCACCTTCTCCTCGTTGCCGCCGCCGTCGGTGAATTCGACCGCCTCGAAGCCGTTGCGCTCGTAGAGCTGGCGGGCGCGGGCGTTCTCCTGGAAGCACCACAGTTCGAGCCGGTCGGAACGGGCCTGGGCATCGCGGATGAGGGCCGAGCCGACCCCAAGGCCGAAATGGCCGGGATCGACATGGAGCTGGCGGATCCAGCTCTTGCTGATGGCGGTGAAACCGCAGGCCCGCTTGTCGAAAAAGGCGAGGCGGATGCGGCAAGTGGTGAACAGCGTGTTCCGCACCAGTCGCCGGTCCTCGTCCTCGATACGCATCTCGGGCAGGAAGGCCAGCGTCCGGCGGGCGCGGGTGAAGATTCCGGCGACGATGTCGAGATCGAAGGGAGTGGCATCGCGGATGAAGAACCCGGCGGACATCACACCGTCCTTCCGTGCCTGAGGACCGGAACCAGAAGGCCGGCGATGACCAGGACGCTGCCGATCGCCTCGGGTGCCGAGATGGTCTCGCCGAGAAAGACGGCGCCGGAGATGAGGCCGGTGATCGGCACCAGCAGGGTGAAGGGCGCAACGATCGAGGCCGGGTGACGGTGCAACAGATAGGTCCAGGTGCCCAAGCCGAAAAGGGTCGCCGCATAGGCGAGAAAGCCGATGACCAGCCAGGTCGGGATGTCGGAAGTGGCGATGGCCTGAAGGTCGGTGTCGACGCCTTCCATCGCGAGCGAGGTCAACAGCAGCGGCGTCGTCGCCACCGCCGCGCCCCACACGGTCAGGGCGATCGGTTCGGCGCCCTGGCTGCGCTTGGTGATGATGTTGGCGACGGCCCAGCAGATGGCGGCGGCAAGCACCATCAGAAGCGGCACGAGCGTGGCGCCTTCCATGCGCTGGACCGCGATGACGCCGATGCCGGCAAAGGCGATGCCGGCGCCGAGGATCTGGGTCAGGCGCGGCCGTTCACCGAGCAGGAAGAAGGCGAAGGTGATGGTGAAGAAGGCCTGGGTCTGCAGCACCACCGAGCTCAGGCCGGCCGGCATGCCGAAATAGAGCGCCAGGTTCAGAAAGGAATAGAGCGCGAAGCCGGAAAACAGGCCGAACAGCACCACGCGCGAGGCGCTGACATGCGGCGGGCGAATGAAAAGCAGCGCCGGAAAGGCGGCGAAGGCGAATCTGAGGGCTGCCGCCAGGAAGGGCGGCAGCAGTGTCACGCTCAATTTGATGACGGTGAAATTGACACCCCAGATCGCCACGACCATCAGGGCCAAAAGGACGTGGCGAAAAGGCATTTTCCCTCCGTCAGGCCGCCTTGGTCATCAGGCCGCGTTCGATCAGTGCTTCGGCGATCTGGATGGCGTTGAGGGCGGCGCCCTTTCTCAGATTGTCCGAGACGACCCAGAGGTCGAGCCCGTTCTCGATGGTCACGTCCTCGCGGATGCGGGAGACGTAGGAGGCATCCTCGCCCGCCGCCTCGACCGGGGTGATGTAGCCGCCCGGCTCGCGCTTGTCGTAGACGGCGACGCCCGGGGCATCCCTCAAGATCTCGCGGGCTTCGTCGGCGGTGATCGGGTTCTCGAACTCGATATTGACCGCCTCGGAATGGGAAATGAACACCGGCACGCGCACGCAGGTCGCGGTCAGCTTGATCTTGGGGTCGAGGATCTTCTTGGTCTCGGCCACCATCTTCCATTCCTCCTTGGTCGCGCCGTCTTCCATGAAGACATCGATATGGGGAATGACGTTGAAGGCGATCTGTTTGGGGAACTTCTGCGCCTCGGGCCGGTCGTTGACGAAGATGCCCTTGGTCTGGGTCCAGAGTTCGTCCATGGCCGCCTTGCCGGCGCCGGAGACCGACTGATAGGTCGAAACGACGACGCGCCTGATCTTGGCCGCGTCGTGCAGGGGCTTCAGCACGACGATCAGTTGGGCCGTCGAACAGTTGGGATTGGCGATGATGTTGAGCCGGTCGGTCCTGGCCATATAGGCGTCGAGCACGTGCCCGTTCACTTCCGGCACGATCAGCGGCACGTCGGAATGATAGCGCCACTGGCTGGAATTATCGATGACAATGGCGCCGGCGGCGCCGATCCTGGGCGAGTATTCCTTACTGACCTTGGAGCCGGCGCTCATGATGCAGAAATCGGTGCCGGTGAAATCGAAATGCTCCAGCGAGCGCACCTTCAGCGTCTTGTCGCCGAAGCTGACTTCCTTGCCCTGCGAGCGCGAGGAGGCGAGCGGAATGACCTCGGAGGCGGGGAAATTGCGTTCGGCGAGAATGGCAAGCATTTCCCGGCCCACATTTCCCGTGGCGCCGACAACTGCAACCCGATAGGACATGATTGAAATCCCTTTTCAGCCCTGACCCCCGGACAGGCTCCTCTTGCCTGTCGCCAACCGGTTCCGGCCCTTCCCCCGCCGGGGGTTGCTGGCCCGGGGGAACGGCTAGAGCGTTTTGGTAGTCTTGATGGATTTTCCGACAGGCGACGGCATGCCCGCGCCGGGGGCGCTGGTCACACTGTTCCTTTCCATCGCGAAAGACACGCGCATGGTCACTCCTGCCATCTGCCGGTTTCATACGCGCAAAATGCCAAGAGTCAACAAATTCCGAACGGACACGCGACGCTTGGACACATCTGCCGATCGCGCGCTAGTCGAGCTTGAAGCCCATGCGGATGCCGGCCCGGTTGATGCCGTCATTGACGTCGGCGCCGCAAAGCCACAGATGCGAGGAATGCTCCACCGTCATCATCAGGGTCGTGGTGTCGGAAAGGTCGACGCCCAAGTTGAATCCGTACTGGAACAGGAACCGGCATCCGAGATTACGCCGTCCGGGCGGCGCGTTTCTGAGGATGCCGTCATGGACGGTGGCGCCGAGCATCGGCTCATAGAAGAACGGGGTGTCGAGGATCGGGAGGTGCCAGACCGACGAGAGACGGGCGTAGCTTTCCTTGCCGACGAAATTGAGCGAAGTCTCGAGTCCGATCCGCGGCGAGCCGATCCAGCGCATCCAGTCGCTGTCGGGCGGGCGGAACAGGATTTCCAGACTGAGGTTCTGCCATTTGTTGGGATCGATGGATTCGGGCAGGGCCAGCAGGGGATTCATGTACGAGGTTTCGACGTCATGCAGCATGACGCCGGCGCGCAGTTCGGACACGCCGAGCTGACGCGCCATATCGACGAGTTCGTCGGCTGCCACGGTCGTGCTCGAAAGGGCAAAGGCAGTCAGGACCGCCGCGACGGCAACCGTCGCAGTCCTTTTCCACGTCCGCGGCTTGATCCACATCAGAGAACCTCAGTCGAGTTTCCAGCCGAGGCGGATGCCCAAGCGGTTGATGCCGTCATTGGCCCTGGGGTCGCACTGGCCCCAATGCGAGCCGTGTTCGAAGGTGGCCATGACATCCATTTTGTCGGATACGTCGTAACCGATATTGCCGCCGTAGAAGTAAAGGAAACGGCACCCCAGATTGCGCCCGCCAGGAGGTGCGCCGTGCAGATAGCCGCCATGGACCATGCCGCCGATCATCGGCTCGATGAAGACGCCGGTATTGAAGATCGGCACGTGCCAGACGGCGGCGAGGCGGGCATAGCTCTCCTTGCCGGTGAAATTGAGGGTGCCTCCCAGCCCGATGCGCGGCGAACCGAGCCAGCGGATCACGTCGGCATCGGGCAGGGCGAACAGCACCTCGGCATTGAGGTTCTGCCAGTTGCCCAGATCGATGCTGTCGGGTTCGACGGCGAAGGGAAAACCGAAGGCGAGTTCGAGATCGTCCAGCATGACGCCGGCGCGCAGTTCCGATACGCCAAACTGACGCGCCATGGTTTCCCATTCGGTACTGTCGGCTCGTGCCGGCGCGGCGGTGAGCAGGAAAGCCAGGAAAAGAAAGGGAATCAACCTCAACATCAGCCTAAAAAA
>CAZKTH010000214.1:0-6451 GCA_964555575.1 uncultured Devosiaceae bacterium
ATGCGATGCCGGGATCGAATCCATGCGGGCCGAGTTCGCCAATCTGACCGACATGGACGCACGCAGGGCTCTGGCCGAGAAGATCCAGCTGCGCGCGGTCGAAACGGTTCCCTTCGTGCCGATCGGGATGCAGTACCAGATCCGCGCCCACCGCGACAATCTGACCGGCATCCTGACCCCGCCGGCGCCTGTCTACTGGAACATGGAACGCATGTAGTTCCTCCCGAAGGAGGAGGCGCTTCGGCGCCTCCCCCTCCCGTTCCGCGCCGCGCCGTCGACCCGAGGACACCCGCGAGATGTTCGACTTCATTCTCCGACGTCTGTTGATGACGATCCCGGTCATGCTGTTCGTCGCCTTTTTCATCTTCAGCCTGCTCTATCTGACGCCGGGCGACCCCGCCGCACTCATCGCCGGCGACCAGTCCTCTGAAGCCGATATCCTGAGAATCCGCGAAAGCCTCGGCCTCGACCGCCCCTACCTGCTGCGCTTTTTCGAATGGCTCTGGGCGGTCCTGCACGGCGATCTCGGCGTGTCGATCTTTTCGCGGCTCCCCGTTACCACCCTCATCGCCCAGCGGCTCGAGCCGACCCTGGCGCTGATGATCTTGACCATGGTCATCTCGGTCGCGGTCGCCGTGCCGATGGGCGTGCTCGCCGCCGCCAAGCAGGGTTCGATCATCGACCGCCTGGTGATGGCGATGGCCGTGTTCGGCTTTTCGGTGCCGGTCTTCGCCATCGGGTATCTGTTGAGCTGGACCTTCGCGCTGCAGCTCGGCTGGCTGCCCATCCAGGGCTATACGCCGCTGTCCGAGGGCTTCGTGCCGTTCCTCAGAAGCCTGGTGCTGCCGGCGGTGTCGCTCAGCTGCGTCTACGTTGCCCTGGTGGCGCGCATCTCGCGCACGGCGATGATCGATGTCCTCAGCCAGGACTACATCCGCACCGCCCGCGCCAAGGGGCTCGGACAAACGGCCGTGCTGTTCCTGCACGCCCTCAAGAACGCCGCCATTCCGATCGTCACCGTCATCGGCATCGGCGTGGCCCTGTTGATCAGCGGTGCGGTCGTCACCGAGACCGTATTCGCCATCCCCGGGGTCGGACGCCTCGTCGTCGACGCCATCCTCAGGCGCGACTACCCGGTCATCCAGGGTGTCATCCTGATGTTCAGTCTCGGCTACGTGCTGATCAACCTGGTCGTCGACCTGATCTACACCGTTCTCGATCCCAGGGTGCGCTACTGATGGACCGGCCGCATCAACAGACCAGCGTTCTGACCGACCTGTTCCCGCCCGAGATCGAACGCGGGCCGATCGCGCGTTTCGTGCACAAGCACCCGGCCATCGTCATCGGCGGCGGCATCCTGGTGCTGCTGGTGCTTGTCGCGCTGTTCGCGGACTGGCTGTGGACGATCGATCCGGAAAAGATCGCCCCGGCCAAGCGCAATCGCGGACCGTCCGAAGCCTTCTGGTTCGGCACCGACACGCTCGGGCGCGATCTTTATTCGCGCGTCATCTTCGGCACGCGCGTCTCGCTGCTGGTCGGGTTCGCGGTCGCTGTTGCGGCCAGTTTTCTCGGCGTCGTCACCGGGCTGCTTTCGGGCGCCATCCGGCGTCTGGATTCGGTCATCATGCGGCTGATGGACGGGCTGATGTCGATCCCGCCCATCCTTCTCGCCATCGCCCTGATGGCGGTCTCCGGCGGTTCGGTCGGCAACGTCATCTTCGCCATTTCGGTCGCCGAGTTTCCGCGCATGAGCCGGCTGGTCAGGGGCCTGGTGCTGTCGATCCGCGAACAGGATTTCGTCGACGGCGCCGTCGCCGCCGGGTGCTCGACCCTGCACATCATCTGGCGCCACATCCTGCCCAATACGCTCGGGCCGGTTCTGGTGCAGGCCACCTATATCTGTTCGGCCGCCATGATCACCGAGGCGGCCCTGAGCTTCATCGGCGCCGGCACGCCACCCTCGATCCCGACCTGGGGCGGCATCATGAACGAGGGGCGCATGCTGTGGCAGATCCAGCCGCACATCATGCTGTTCCCGGCCTTGTTCCTGTCGGTCACGGTCCTGGCCGTCAACATCCTCGGCGACGGGTTGCGCGACGCGCTCGATCCGCGCTCGGCGAGCCGCATGTGAGGTGAGGACATGACCCTTCTGAACGTGAGCCACCTGCGCACCCACTTCCGCACCGAAGACAGCATCGTGCGCGCCGTCGAGGACGTGTCCTTCACCCTCGATGAAGGGGAGACCATCGCCATCGTCGGCGAATCCGGTTCGGGCAAGTCGGTCACTTCGCTGTCGATCCTGCGGCTCTATCAGGGGCGCAACACGCGCCATGCCGGCACCGTCTCGCTGATGGGCCGCGACCTGCTCGCCGCGACCGAAGCCGAGATGCGCGCGGTCCGGGGCAACGAGATCGGCATGATCTTCCAGGAGCCGATGACCTCGCTCAATCCGGTGCTGACCATCGGCCGCCAGATCGGCGAGACGCTTAGGCTCCATCTCGACATGGACCCGGACACGGCGCGGGCGCGAACCGTCGAGCTGTTGCGCCTGGTCGAGATCCCCTCGCCCGAAAAGCGCATCGACGAATACCCGCACCAGCTCTCGGGCGGCATGCGCCAGCGCGTCATGATTGCCATGGCGCTGGCCTGCGAGCCGCGCCTGCTGATCGCCGACGAGCCGACGACGGCGCTCGATGTCACCATCCAGGCCCAGGTGCTCGATCTGATGCGCAACCTGCAGAAGCGCACCGGTACCGCCATTATCCTGATCACCCACGATCTCGGTGTGGTGGCCGAGGTCGCCCACCGCGTCATCGTCATGTATGCCGGCCGCACGGTCGAGGAGGCGGACACCACCGACCTCTACGCCCGTCCGCTTCACCCCTATACGCGCGGCCTGCTGGCAACGATTCCGAAGCTGGGGTCCTCGCTCGCCGCCGACGCGCCGGAGCGGCTGACCGAAATCCCCGGCCAGGTGCCGAACCTCAACACGCCGTTCACCGGGTGTCCCTTCGCCGAGCGCTGCGGCGAGGCGACCGAACTCTGCCTCGCCGTCCCGCCGGCATTCGAGCCCAAACGCGCAAGGCACAAGGTCGCCTGCCATCATGTCGGGATCGGAAGCCTGTCATGAGCGAAACGACCCCGATCCTCGAACTCAGGGGCTTCCAGAAATACTATTATCTGAAGCCCAATCTCTGGGGCCAGACGACGGCCACAGTGCATGCGCTCGAGCCGGTTGATCTGACGCTGGCGCCGGGCGAAACCCTGTCGATCGTCGGTGAATCCGGTTGCGGAAAATCGACGCTTGGCAAGGCCGTCGTGCGGCTGCATCAGCCGACCGCCGGCGAAATCTGGCTCGGTGGCGTGCGCGTCGACAAGGTCAGGGGCGCCGAACTCAAGGCGTTCAGGTCCCGCATTCAGATCATCTTCCAGGATCCGTTCTCCAGCCTCAATCCGCGCCTGACGGTGCACGAGATGCTGGCTGAACCGTTGCATAATTTCAGCAAGACCAAATCGGGCGCGCAAACCGATGCCCGTATTGCCGAACTGCTTGACATGGTCGGCCTGCCTAAGGATGCGGGCGGACGCTATCCGCACCAATTTTCGGGCGGGCAGCGCCAGCGCATCGCCATCGCCCGGGCGCTCGCGCCGGATCCCGACGTCATCGTCTGCGACGAGGCGGTGTCGGCGCTCGATGTCTCGGTCAAGGCGCAGATCGTCAACCTGCTGGGCGACATCCAGAAAAAGACCGGTATGGCGCTATTGTTCATCAGCCATGACCTTGCGATCGTCGAGCATCTGACCCACCACGTCGCCGTCATGTATCTTGGCGAGATTGTCGAAAAGGGAAGTCGCAAGGCCATCTTCGGCGGCGCCCATCACCCCTACACTAAGGCACTGATCTCGGCGGTTCCCGTGCCCGATCCAGTGATCAGGCGCGCGCGAATCCTGCTCGAAGGCGATGTGCCGAGCCCGCTCAATCCGCCGCCCGGATGCCGTTTCCACACCCGTTGCCCTTTTGCGACGCAGCTCTGCCGCACTGAAGCGCCAAGCCTGCGCGCAATTGGCCCCGACCATATGACCGCCTGTCATTTCGACACCTTCCCCGAGCGCAAGACCGACCATGCAACCACATGACACGGATATGGGACCGGCTGCCGCATCGGTCGTTGATACAGGCTCGGGCCGGCTGAAAGGCCGGGCCGACGACGGAATCGCCCGGTTTCTTGGCATTCCCTATGGCAAGCCCCCGCTGGGCGAGGGGCGCTTTCGTCCGCCGGTCGCATATGGCGGCTGGGACGGCACACGCGAGGCGCTCGAGTTCGCGCCAAGTGCGCCACAGCTGGCTGATCTGGGATTCTATCCCGGCGATCCCCAGGCCATGCATGCCGAACGCATGGACGAGGATTGCCTTTATCTCAATGTCTGGGCACCCGAGGCGCCGGGCTGCTATCCGGTTCTGGTCTGGCTGCATGGCGGCTCTCAGGTCATCGGCGGCACGTCCAGGCCGGTCTATGACGGCGCCGCCTTCGCCCGGTCTGGCATCGTCTGCGTCACCGTCGGGCACCGGCTCGGACTGCTCGGTCTTCTCGAATGCGGCGAAGTTCTCGGTCCCGATTATGCCGATAGCGGTAACTCGGCGTTGCGCGATCAGGTTCTGGCGCTTCAGTGGGTGAAGGATCACATCGCGGCTTTCGACGGCGATCCTGGTCGGGTGACGATCGGCGGCGAATCCGCCGGCGGCAAGAACGTCGCCGCGCTGATGTCCTCGCCGGCGGCGGAAGGACTGTTTCATGCGGCCATCGTCGTTTCGGGTGGGGCCGATACCGTGTCGAGCTGTGAGGAGGCGCATGCTCTCGCCCGGCTCGCGCTTGAGCGTTCCGGGCTCGCTCCCGGCGATCTGTTGACCGCACCATGGCCTCACCTCATGCAGGCGCAGGCGCGCGTACTTGCCGACCCGCCGCGCAATCTGCCTTTCCGGCCGGTGGTCGGCGGCGAGATGCTCCCCGATCATCCGCTCACGACCATTGCCGCCGGGCGCGGCGCGGCCGTTCCACTCCTCATCGGCACCTCGCGCGACGAGTGCCTGCCAATGCTGCGTGCCGCAGGACAGTTCCGCAGCTGGAAACCGTCCATGCTGGGCCACACCTCGCCGCAGCGCATGAGCGTGATCGAGGAGCGCGGGTTGACGGCATGGCCTGAAAAGCCGCTCGATCTGCTGCGCTTGAATCTGCTGACCGCCGAAGCCTATGCATTGCCTCTCCTCAGGCTTGCCGAGGCTCATTCCGGCGCGGGACATCCGGTATGGATGTACCGCAACGATCAGGCGCAGGCCGACGGACCTTTCCGGGGCTTTGCACCGCATGTTTCCGACCTGGGATGGATCTGGAACCGTCCCGATGCCATCGGCTCGCTCCCCGAGGGGCATGCCGCGCGCGGACTGCACCGGACGTTCGCGGAGTTTATCCGCGATCACAAGGCACCGTGGCGATCATTCGACGACAGGCGGTCGATGGCCTTGCTGCGGCAAACGCTGTGCATTGCCGAAGACCCGCTCGCTCCGATCGACGCCCTGTTCGGAACGGATCGATGAGGACCCCTGCCTTTCTTGCCGAGCTGCTCGAACGTGTCGCCGATCTCGGATGGCTTCATACCGGGCCGGCACCTTCCGAACAGTCGCTTTCGGACCGCTGCGCTACCCTCCTGTCGGGGCGGGGCGAAGCCACCGGTCTGGCGTTGGCCAAGGACATTCTTGCCGATTACACCGCGCTCGACCGAGAGGACAAGCGCGCCTTTCTCACCGATATGGCCAGCCGCTTTGGTGTCGACGAGGCCCGCTTCCAGAGCGCCTGTGAGGACTGGGCGAAGGATCGCGATCCGCTGGCGCTGCGCGCCATGCATCTGGCCACCGCGCCGGCGAGCCAGGATCTGATCCGCCGGTTGAATCGGGCGCCGCACGGCGCGATGCAACTGCCGCGACGAGATCGGGTCCATGCAGCTGCGGCCCGGGAAGAGCCAGCCATGTGGCAGCATCACCCCCCGCCGCCTGCCTTCGCGCCACCACAGCCGCAAGAGCTCCAGAAGCTGCGGGAAGAGCATGGCGTTGCGGTCCTTGCGTCCCTTGCCCTGTTCGACCCGGATCAGCATGCGGGTGCTGTCGATATCGTCGACCTTGAGGTGGGCGACCTCGGAGACGCGCAGGCCGGCGCCATAGGCGACACCGAGCGCGGCCTTGTACTTGAGGCCCGGTGCCGCTTCGAGAAGCTGTGCCGCTTCCTCGACGCTGAGCACCTCGGGCAGCTTCCGAGGGTGCCGGACGATCACCAGAGCCCGCGCAAGGTCCCGCCGCTTCAGCGTCACCGTGAACAGGAAGCGCAGCGCCGAGACCGCGCCGTTGATCGAACCCGGGCCAACCCCGTTCTCATGCTGGGATAACTGGAAACGCCGGATG
>CAZKTH010000215.1:0-6426 GCA_964555575.1 uncultured Devosiaceae bacterium
CGCCAGCGCGAGGCGACCGAGGCCGAGGAGCATTTGCGCAAGGCGCGTGCCGAGGACACCGAAGGCTTTTTCGTGCGCGGCGTACCGGCGGCGGAGTAGACTTCAAAAAAAAGGCCCGCATCGCTGCGGGCCTTTCGACCTTGGAGGAAAAGGCGTGTCTATTCGGCCGCCTGGCGGGAGACGACGGTGACGCCGTCCTCGTCCTTTTCGACCAGACCGGTCCGGTCGGCCTCGATAAATCTGGCGGCGCTGTCGACCTTTGCGGCAATCTCGGTATCCGGCGTCGATTGCGGCGACGGCTCGGTGGAACCAGCCTCTTTCGGCATCTCGACTTCGACGCCTTCCGGGGTCATGGCCCTGTTGTGCCGGAACGGGCTCATCAGCAAATGGCCGATGGAGGCGGAGTTGCGGCGGATCGAATCCCAGATCACCGACGGCGCCGTGATCATCACCGGCACCATGACCAGGGTCAGGGCCGTCGACAGGAACAGGCCCGAGACCAGGGCCGCCGACAGGTGGACGAACCACGCACCGGCGATGCCGCCGACCACGATCTCGCGGGTGATGAAGTTGAACTCGACATTGAGCGCCATCGGGATGACGCCGAGCGCCGTCACCGTCGCGGTCAGCAGGACCGGCCGGATGCGCTGCGCCACGGTCAACAGCATCGCCTTGATCGGCTCGACGCCGTCGTCGCGGTTGTAGTGGTTATAGGTGTCGATGAGGACGATACCGTTTTTCACCACGATGCCGGCGAGGGCCACGATGCCGAGGCCGGTCATCACCGCCGAGAAGCTCATCCCGGTGATCAGCATGCCCAAAAGCACGCCGGCAATGGACATCATCACCGTCGAGAGGGTGACGAACACCTGGTAGAAGCGCTGGTATTCCATCAAGAGAACCAGGAAGATGATGAACATCGCACCGGCGAAGGCCTGGACGATGAAGGCGTTGGTGTCGCCCATCAGCTCGGCATTGCCGCCATAAGCGATATGGACGTCGGCGGGCATGTTGCCGGCCTTTTCCCAATCCTGGATCTGCTTGACCTTGGCGCTCGGCAACACGCCCGACCCCGGCACGACATTGGCGCCGAACTTCATCGAATAAAGGCCATTGTAGCGCGTGATGTTGCCCACCTTGCGCACCGCCTTGCGGGTGATGAAGTTGGACACCGGTACGAGACCGGCCGGGGTCGCGATCCGCATGGAATCCAGAGCGTTGAAGGTGCGTTCCTCCTTGGGCAGGCGCACCCTGATGTCCAGTTCGTCGGTCGTGTCGTCGGGCCTGTAGGTGCCGATCTTGACGCCCGAGGTGATGAGCTGGACGTAGGGGCTCAACTCGCGGATGCCGATGCCGTATTTGGCGGCTTCGGCGCGGTTGACGTCGATCTGCCAGTCGATGCCCGGCTGGGGACGGCCGTCCTCGACGTCCTGGACCCCACCGAGATCGTTGACGACATAGTTCCGGAGCTTGGCGACGGCCGGAGCAAGGTCGTTGTAGTTGTTGCTCTCGAGCCTCAGGTTGATGTCCTTGCCGGCCGGCGGCCCGTTCTCCTGTTTGGCGATCTGGATTTCGAGGCCGGAGATGTTCTTGGTCCGGTCACGGATGTCCTGGAAGATTTCGGCGGCCGGCTTGCGCTCGGACCAGGGCGAGAGCTGCAGGTTGAAGTGCCCGATGGTGTTCGGAGGCGAACCATTGCCGCTACCGAAGCCCATGATCTCGTCCTGGATGCCGTGAACCTGAAGGATCTGGTTCTCGACCTCGATCAGCATGTCGCGAACCTCGACCGGCGAGTAGTTGCCGCGCGCCACCACCGACACGGTGCCGTATTCGGGCTCGCTCGCCGGGAAGGCTTCCGAACCGGTCGGATGCTGGCCGTAATAGACGAAGATGCCGATGATGATCGAGAAGCCGATGAACAGGGTCGCGATGGGATGGCGCAACAGGCGCGACATCAGCCGCACATAGATCCCGGTGATGCCCGGCACCTTCTTGATGTCGAACTTGTCCGGATACATGACGATGTCGGCGCGTTCCTTCTCCTTGGGATCGATCTTGTGATTGGAGATCACGGCACCGATCACCGGCATGAAGATGAGCGCGGAGACGAGCGAGGCGATCATGACGACGATCACCACGGTCGGCAGGAGGCTCATGATCTTGCCGATGATTCCCGGCCAGAACAGCAGCGGCACGAAGGCGCCCAGCGTCGTCGCCGTCGCCGAGACGACCGGCACGAACATCTTCTTGGCCGACATGATGAAGGCGTCGCGCTTGGAAACGCCTTCCTGAAGCTTTCGCTGGGCGTATTCGACGACCACGATCGGGTCGTCCACGAGCACGCCGACCGCCAGCACCAGGCCGAACATCACCATCATGTTGATGGTCATGCCCAGGGCATGGATGGTCAGGAACGCGATCATGAACGAGATCGGAACCGACATGCCGATCATGATGGCCGGGATGACGCCGAGGGTCGCCACGCACATGATGAGGACGAGCACGACGGCCGTCGCAACGGCGGCTTCGAGCGAGGAAAAGAGCTGCTTGGTGCTCGTCGCCTGATCGAGCAGGAACGAGGCCCGCAACCCCTGCGGCCAGTCCTTGGTGAACGCGGTGGTGACCTTGCGCACCTCGTTGCTCAGGTCGATGGTATTGGCGCCGAGCTTCTTGACGACGCCGAGGGTGATGGTCGGCGCGCCGTTGACGCGTGCATATTCGGTCGCGTCGGCAAAGGTGCGGGTGATCGTCGCCACATCGCCGAAGGTCACGACGGTGTCGCCATCGGTCTTCAATGGCAGGTTGTAGACGTCCTGGGCCGTGGTGATGAGGCCCGGCACTTCGATGTTGAAGGCGCCGTTGCCGCTGTCGAGGGTACCGCCGGCGACCACCAGGTTGTTCCTGGCCAGGGCGTCGTAGAGCTGGGACGCGGTCAGCCCGTAGGCTTCGAGCCGGTTGAGGTCGATCTGGACCTCGAGCTGCTCGTTGCGGGCGCCGGAAATGGAAACGGACTGGGCCAGGTCGATCTTGGCCAGTTCGTCCTTCAGGGCCTTGGCCTTTTCGACCAGCGTGCGCTCGGGCACGTCGCCATAGACGGCAACGTTGATCGAGCTCATGCCGGCGATGTCGATCTCGTGGATGGTCGGCGTGGTCGCGTCCGCCGGCAGATCGGCGGCGGCGCCGTCCATCTTGGCGCGGATATCCTGCAGCGCGACGTCCTTGTCGGTGTTCACGTCGAATTCGAGGAAGACCGAAACGTGTCCCTTGGACGAAGTCGAGGAGTAGTTCTTGAGGCCGTCGATGTCCTTGATGCGGTCCTCGATCGGCCGCGCCAGCAGGCGCTCGGCGTCATGCGGGGAAACGCCCGACTGCGAAACCGAAACATAAAAGTAAGGGATATCGATCGCCGGGAAGCCTTCCTTGGGAAGGACCGAATATGAATAGGCGCCACCGATGATCAGCAGGACCATGACGGTCAGCACGACCCGCGGCATGCGCAGAATGCGTTCGACGAAATCGAGCATTTGCCCCTAGCCCTCTTGGTTGTCGGTGATGTTGGCACCGTGCTGAGCGTCAACCTTCTGACCGGCTGAAACGAATTCCTGTCCGATGGTGATGATATCGACCTTGGGTGGCAGCCCCGTGACCCAGTCGCCCTGCTGGGTGTCGGAAACGATGGTGACCGGGTAGAAATCGACCACGCCCTTGTCGACGGCCCGGACGCCGAGCGTGCCGTTGTCGTCCAGCGTCAGCACCGATTGCGGAATGAGATGGGCCGGAATGGTGCCGAGATTGACCTTGGCCTCCGCCGTCAGCCCGTCAAGGATCTTGTCGCCGGGATTGGGCATCTCGATCTCGATCGGGAAGGAGCGCGTGGCGTTGTCGGCGATGGCCGAGACGAAGCTCACCTTGCCCTTCGCCTTGGCGCCGCTGACCGTGGTGACCTCGGCGTCGAGGCCGGTCCGGGCGAGGGCGATCCGGGCTTCGGGCACGTTGCCGGTGAAAAGGATCGGATCGAGTTCGGCAATGGTGGCGCAGGGTGCGCCGGCGGCCAGCATCGCACCCTGGCTGGCGATCGGCGACTGCACGATTCCGGCAGTCTTGGCGCGGATTTCGGTACGGTCGAGTTCGGCCTTGGCGTTGGCGAGCCCGGTTTCAGACGCCTGTACCCCGGCCTTTGCCGCGGCCAGCGCCGATTTGATCTGCTCGGTGGAGTTGGCCGGGGCAAGCCCCTTCTTGATCAGCGCCATGGTGGAATCATAGGACGACTGGGCCTGGGCGAGACCGGCCTTGGCCTGGATGAGTGACGCCTCGGCCTGGTTGACCGCGTCCTGACGCGTCGAGGGATCGAGCTTGCAGAGCAGATCGCCAATGGCCACGTGCTGACCCTTTTCGACCAGAACCTGCTCGATCGTGCCCGAGGTCTCGGCTGCCGCCGCGACCACGGCCTTGGCCTTGGTCCGGCCCCTGATCGTCACTTCGAGCGGCAGGGGCTTGACGTCGAAGGTCCGGACCCGGACCGAGCGGAGGGTTTCCCCGCCGCCGGCGTTTTCCTTGTTTCGCTCGGCAATGGTCTGTTCGGCGTTGGGTTCGTTCGGCTCCTTGGGAACCGCGGCCTGGTTGTCGCCGATCGCGCTGGTCAGGGCGCCGCCATTGGGTTCGACAAGGGAGACGACGGGCCGCTCGCCCTTATCAGGGCCGAGCCCACCGATGACGAGATTGCCGGTGAACATCCAGACGCCAAGCACAAGGATGACGAGAAGCGCAACGCCGTAGGACCATAGGGCACGCATTGAGAGGTTTCCTGTAATTTTATTCTGCGGCTTTGGCGTCGCGTTCCGGACGCGCCAGAGCAATTAGTTCGTGCATATGGGTGGCCATATACTCACGCGCAACCTGCATGCTGTGCTTTCCGTAATCCACCACCCAGCGATCGGCGCGTTCGGTCAGGGATGTCTCGATCCGCTCCATGTCGACGATGGCTTCGTCGAACTGTGCCAACCGGCTCCTGATCCGGGATTCGACCAGAGAGCGTGGCAGGTGCGGGACAAAATGGGCAAACAGAAGGAATTCCGAGCGATAAACGTCCGGATCGAGGTCGCCAAACAGCGAGTCGAGCAGTTCGCGCCGGCCGGCTTCGGTGATCGAATAGACCTTCTTGGCCGGGCGCCCCTCCTGGGTTTCGATCCGGGACGTAACCCGTTGCTCTTCCTCGAGCTTACTGAGAGCGGGATAGATCGAGCCGAAGCTCGCCTCGACGAAATAGGCATATTCGCCTTCCGTCGAGAGCTTGCGGATTTCGTAGCCGGAGGCTTCCGTGTCGAAAAGGATGGCCAGGCACAGTGTGCGGACGTTCATCGCGAACCTATTTCAGTCGAGCATATGTCGGGCATATATATGACGGTTTGCAGCAATAACAAGTGCGCTGCGCGCATGGCCAGCGACTGCTTTGCGCAAGGCTGATAAATCGTAAATTTCAGAAAGGGTTAGCCAAATCTTACCCGGCCGGATGCAACGGCATCGCGACACTCTTCATTTACCGTTTCGGGGCCTGATGTCGATGTCGAGGCCGACGTCGAGCGGCCGGGCGGCCATGGTGATCTGGCTCGAGGAGATATGGTTTACGCCGGTTTCGGCGATGGAACGCACGCGTTCGAGCGTCACCCCGCCCGAGGCTTCGAGTTTCGCCCGGCCGGCGGTGAGTGCGACGGCATGCCGCAGCTGATCATTGTCCATATTGTCGAGCAGCACCGCATCGGCGCCGGCTTCGAGCGCCTCGGCGAGCTGGTCGAGGCTGTCGACCTCGATCTCGATGGCGACCAGGTGCCCGGCGAAGGTGCGTGCCGCTTTGATCGCCGCCGTCACGCCGCCCGCCACGGCGATGTGGTTGTCCTTGATCAGGATGGCGTCGGCCAGGGAAAAGCGATGATTGGCGCCGCCACCGCAGCGCACGGCGTATTTCTCGAACGCCCTCAGGCCGGGGGTGGTCTTGCGGGTGTCGCAGATCCGCGCCCCGGTGCCCGCGGTTTCGGCGACGAAACGGGCGGTCAGGCTGGCGATGCCGCTCAGATGGTTGACGAAATTGAGCGCCACCCGCTCGGCCGCAAGCGCCAGCCGGGCATTGCCGGCAACATGGGCGATCGCCGTCCCGGCCGCGACCGTGGTCCCATCCGCCACCAGCGCTTCGAAGACGAGCCCCGGCCCGACCTGCCGGAAGGTTTCGGCGGCCAGATCGAGCCCGGCGATCACCCCGGCCTCGCGCGCCACCATGGCGGCGGAAAGCATTGCGTCCGGCGCCAGCACGGATTGCGAGGTGATGTCACCTGATAGTCCGAGGTCTTCGGCAAGCGCCAGGGCGACGGCGTCACGCACGAGATGATGGGGCAGGGCGGCAGGATGGGGCACGGCGACGTCCTTCATGGCCAT
>CAZKTH010000216.1:0-6412 GCA_964555575.1 uncultured Devosiaceae bacterium
GTTGCGGATGAAGATGGCGAACTGGCAGGTGCTGCCGAGTTGACATTCCGGCCCGATCCTCTCCTTGGTAATGGCAAGCTCGACCGGTCCAGGCTCCGGCGCCTCGGCGATCGGCACGAAGATGCACCTTTGCTCGTCGTTTCCCGGGTTGGGATCGCGTCCCTCGGCAAACGCCATCTGGTTCCAGGCGACACTGGCACAATTGCGCAGTTGCGCGCCCGGCTCGGCGTCCGCCGGAATATCGGCCGCGAAGGTGAAACTCTGCCAGGGTCCTCCGGCGGGTAGATCGATCGCATCCGAAAGCACGCAGGTCGTGCCCGCGCCGGGAACCGGGACGGTGCATTCCACGCCCGGCATGGTCGAACGGATCGATCCGTCCGGCAGCGGTGCGACGTCCATGATTCCCGCGAGATCGTTGATGACCAGCGGCCCCGAATAGTCGGTCGTGCCGGTATTGCGCACATTGACGTAGAAATTGCACGTTTCGCCGGGAATGCAGCTTTCAGCCGTCGTCCCCTTGACGATTGCCAGATCGACACCTTCGACCGGCGCGATCGCCGCCGTCAGCGGCACATGGACGCAAAGCCAGTCATTGTCGGGATTTTCGTCGGGTTCGGCGCCCATCGCATCCCAGTGGATGAAGCCGCAATTCACCAGTTCGCCATCCGGCGGAGCGTTGGGCGGTATGGCGACGGTGAGGTCGAACCCGGCCGCCGGGCCACCCGGCATCAGGTCGAGCACCGGTGCCCCGAGAGCTTCGCAGCGATTGCCGGTGCCGGCGGGCAGGCAGCCCACGCCCGGCGTCGTCGCCACAACCGTGTCGGTGGCGCCGGGTGCGTGGATGGCTCCATCGAACACCACGACGCGTCCGCTGAAGGGCGCGCCGCCGACATTGGCAATGGAAATGTGGAAATCGCAATGGGCGCCCGGCGAACACTGCTCGGACAAGAGGGTCTTTTCCAGCGCCAGGTCGAAGGTCTCGAGCGGCGGCGGTGGCAGAACGTCCTCGTCCGGCGGTGGCGGCTGCATATCGCCGTCCGGTGGCGGCCATGAAAATTCCTCCGGCCACCCGCCGCCGGCCGAAGCTTCGGAGGCCCCCCCGGTGGCAACCGGCACCGACCGGTTGATGGCGATGTCACCGATGCGCGTCGCGTCATTGCCGTCGTCCGCGCCGGAACCGGCGACGATCATGTAGGCGTTGTCGGGCCCGTCCGGCGGCGTCGCCGGCCCAGGCGCAGGATAAGGCTGGAAGGCGGCTTCCGGCTCGGTCTCGCCGATCAGATCCGCCGCCATACCCTGCAATCCGCTGATGTCTTCATCGCCGCCCGGGCACGGCGCCTCGGCCGTGCACAGCCCGTCGCCCGTCATCCAGACGATGGCATCCGCCCGGTCCGGCTCCAGCACGCCGCTTTCGTCGTAGCCGAAGCCGAAGGCGACGCCGCCGGCCGAGTTGGCGCGCAGATAGGGCGGGCCGTTCGCCTGCCGGTCGGAATAGCCGATATCGTAGCGTCCGTCCGGCCGCCACAGCCCGTCGTCGCCGAGCACATAGCGCAGCACGCGGGCCTCGTGCGGGAAGGCGAAGGCGCTGTCCGCATCCAGACCGCGATTGCGCAGGCCACCGCGCTCGGCCAGCAGCATCACCGCCTGCCCGCCAAATTCGGCAAAGGCGATATCGCTGACCGGCTGGCCGAAGCCGGCGCGGGCAATCTGCTCCGGCGCGCGGAAGAAATCGGGCAAAAGGAACTCGCGCCGTACCGCGGCGGTGTCGAAATCGCCGTCGGGCGCCAGCGCCACCGACCAGACCGAATTGCGTGCATCCTCGCCGGCGTTCGCATGCGCCGGATTGCCGAAGCCCTGGCTGCCCCAGACGGCATAGTAGAGCCGCACCTCGCCGGCACCCGCATCCTCGCATACGCCGAGGCCCCAGACACGGCGGCGGAAATCGGCGACATTCCAGCAGGACGGATCGCGCACGAAGTCGCCGCTCGGACAGTCGGCGATCTGCGCCGAGGATGCAGGATCAAATCCGACCGCCGTGAACGCCATGCGTTCGCCGGTCCCGGCATCGAGAAAATCGGTGCGTCCGGTGCCGCCATGGTCGTAAAGGCCGAGATCGAAACCGTCGGCCAGGCGCAGCCGGTGGATCATCCCGGTCTCGAGATCGGAAACGAAGAACTGCTGATGCCAGGGGTCGTAGGCGATGTTGCCGAGGGCGGCGGCGGAATTGGCGCGTCCGTCGAGCGTTATCTGCGCGAAGACCGAGACGGCATAGTCGTCGGCGGCCGTCAGTCGGTAGACCGTGCCCGGTCCGCCGCCCTCTCCCCACATGCCCGCCATCCAGTCGGAATTGTCGGCGCTGCGGTGCAGGCCGAAGGCCGATGTCGCGGTCAGGTAGATATTGGGTTGCGGCGCGTCGTCGAGGGCGACGCCGAACACCTGCCCCGTCTCGGCCGCGGTGACATGGAACAGTTGCGGCGGCGTGCGCCAGACGCTGCCGTCGGGGGGGCGCTCCGGCCGGGACAGATCGAGGGCGACGCCACTCGGCCCGGCGGTGTCGATGACGGCATAGACGGTGCCCTCGTCCCGGACCTCGTCGACCGTGCCGGAAAACTGCGTCAGGAAACCGGCGCCGATCGGCAGCGTCTCCTGAGCCAGGGCGGGGCATGCGAGGGACAGCGCGACAAGCGACGCCGCGCCGATGCGGGCGCCTTTGGGCCAAGGCAAGGATTCGATCAATCGGATTCCGCCCACGACGCCTCCCCCTCCGAAGCCGTCTCGACAAATAAGATGCAACGCGGCATCCGAGCGCGCCATGATTTACATCAATACAAGAAAATTCCGGTGAATACGCCAGAAATACTTCATACGGCGCGTGAAAGACCGCCATATTGCGAGTCTGAACCTCATCAAATAAAAAAACTGCGCCGGGTAGTAGTGTATTACGCACGAGCCGGCCCGTTTGCCCTCGCCGTTGGCCCCGGTCTCGGCCTTTTCCGCAAGGTGAGCCTGAAACCGAGCGAGACTTTCCTTGAGAAAAAGGCAATCCTGTCCACCGCTCCCGGCCCGAACGCAAACCGGCAAGGATCGCTCCTGTCAGCTGGGGATCGAAATGAAGATCGCAGATGTCCGCACCCACATTCTCGACCATGAACTGGAAACGCCTTTTGCCAGCGCCACCATGCGCTTTTCCCGACGCACCCATGTCCTTGTCGAGATCGTGTGCGACGACGGCACGATCGGCTGGGGCGAATGCCTTGGTCCGGCCCTGCCCAATGCCGCCGTCGTCGCCGCCTACGGGAACTGGCTCGTCGGCATGGACCCGCTCGAAACCGAAAGGATATGGCTCACCCTTTACAACGCCTTGCGGGACCAGGGGCAAAGGGGACTGACCGTCACCGCCCTGTCCGGCATCGACATCGCCTTGTGGGACATCAAGGGAAAGCATTTCGGCGTTCCCGTCTCGACCCTGCTCGGCGGGCGTTTCCGCCATCAGGTCCGCGCCTATGCCACCGGATCGTTCAAACGCGACGGTGTCGACCGGCTGGCCGACAATGTCGCCGAAACCGTCCGGCACCGCGAGGCGGGCTTCTTCGCGGCCAAGATCAAGATCGGCTTCGACGTCGATGCGGATCTTGCCATCCTCCGCGCCGTCCGCGAGGCGGTCGGCCCCGACATGCGCCTCATGGTCGATGCCAATCATGGCTACGACGTGCTTGAGGCGATCGATTTCGGCCAGCGGGCGGCCGCGCTCGGGATCGACTGGTTCGAGGAGCCGGTCGTTCCCGAACAGCTCTCGGCCTATCACGCGGTCCGGGCGGGCCAGCCGATCCCGGTCGCTGGCGGCGAGACCTGGCACACACGCTGGGGCATGCGCGAACCCATCGAGACGCGGGCCATCGATATCGTTCAGCCCGACATCGCCGGCACGGGCGGGTTCACCGAAGCCAAGCGCATTGCCGACCTGGCGGCGCTTCACAATGTCCGGCTCATTCCCCATGTCTGGGGCACGGCGGTGGCCATCGCGGCGGCGCTGCAGTTCATGGCGGCGCTTCCGCCCAACCCGCCGCGCGAAGCCGGACGCGATCCGATGCTTGAATTCGACAGGACCGACAACCCGTTCCGCCAGGCCATCGTCACGCGCCCGCTGGAGCACGTGAACGGCGTGATGACGATTCCCGACGGGCCCGGGCTCGGCATCGACATCGACCGCGATGCCCTCGAACGCTTCAGGCCCGCCGATTCTCCGCGGTGAACGCCTCCCGATAGGCGCTCGGCGTCTTCAGGAAATAGCGACGGAACTGGGAGGAGAAATACTGGCTCGACCTGAATCCCGAAGCATAGGCGACATCGGTGACGCTGAGGTCGGATCGGTGCTCGAGCAGACTTGCCGCCGTCAGGATCCGGCAATGGGTCAGATATTCGATCGGGGTCATGTTGGTGATGGCCTGGCAGTGGCGCGAGAACTGCGTCCGCCCCAGGCCGGCGGCCTCGGCCATGGTTTCGAGCGTCCAGTCCTCGTCGACGCTGACCTGCAGATCGCTGAGGAAAAGCTCGACGCTGCGCCGTGACGACACCAGCTTCTCGTCAAGCGTCACGCCCTTGGTCAGAAGCAGGCGCAGCACTTCGAGCAGCAATTCGTTGATCTTGAGCCTGAGTTCCGAGGCAAAACCCGGGCGCGACGGATCGCTGCTGCTTTCGGCAAGCGTTTCGAAGATCCGTTCGATCGTGCCGCTCGCCGCCCAGACCGGATGTTCGTTGAATTGCAGCAGGGTCGTCAGCTTGGCGAGGTCGCCGGGCGCCAGCATGATCCAGCTCGGCCAGTTCCAGCTCTGGCTCGGACAGCGCACGCCGACATCGAGAATGAGCCAGTGCAGGCGCGAGGGGTCGATATCGGGCAGGCCGACGCGATGGCTCTGCCAGGGCCGGGTGATGGTCAGGTGGCCGCGATGCAGCTGGTACTCCGTCTCGTCGACGGCGAAGCCGAGCGATCCGCGCGCCAGATAGGTGAACTCGATGCCTTCGTTGCGGTGCCAGCCCAGGCCCCAATCCTGTTTGCGGCTCGCATCCCAGTATCCGACCGTGCGCACCTCGGCCGGCGCGTCCTGCGGGATCGGATCGCCCGGATAGTTCTCGCGGGCAAGGGCATGCAGCCCGATCTGGTCCGCACCGACGGCCTTGCGCAAGGGCTCGCACGTATCGGCGTAATAAATGCTTCCGTGGTCGCGGAATCGCGGAATCCGTCCCGGCTGGTCCAGCATCCTTTTCACCTTCCCGCCCTTCAGAGGCAGACCGTGGGCGCCGATTTTTTCCGGCCTCTGGCAGTCAGGATAGGACATGGAAGACCACGTGTTGAGTCACAAATCGCGCCGGAAAATGTCGCGGCCGGCCCGGTGTCGGAAGCACCGGACCGGCCCTCGCCTATTGTCAGTCGTCGGCCATCCGGCTGCCGATGGCCTTCTTCAGGACATCGAGGCTGCGTTCGGCCTGATCGATGGTGCCGCATTCGACCGAGAAGAAGATGTCGCGATCAAGCGGATCGAGGATCGAGAGCACCCGGTCCCAGTCCACCACCCCGTCGCCGCAGGCACAGCCGACCGGCGTGCCGGTGACCTTGCCCCGTTCCTTTTCGGCGTGTTCGAAGCTGATATCCTTGGCGTGCAGATGACGCACATGGTCACGGGCGGTTTCGAGCGCCTCGTAGGGATCTTCCTTGCCGGCCAGATAGGCGTTGCCGGTGTCCCAGTTGACCTGGATCCACTCCGAAGGCACGAGATTGACGATTCTCAGGAGTCCGGCGACCGTCTGGGTGTAGATGCCGTGCGGCTCGATGCACAGGAAGGTCCTGTGCCGCGCCATGACATGGCTCAAACGCCTGAGGGAGTAGTGCATCGCCTGATGCGCTTCCTCGTCGTCCATCCAGTCGGGCTTGATCATCTCGTCGCTGTTGAGGAACCGGGCGCCGACGAAATGCGCCAGAACCGCCGCCCGGGTCAGGCGTGCCACCGCCGCTTCGGGCTTCATCAGGGGGCTGTGGGCCGAAAGGCTCGACACGCGCAAGCCGTTGCGGTCACAGATTTCCTTCATCAGCAGCGGATCTTCCTCCATCGAGAACGAATGGAAATATCCGACCTCACTCAGAAGCTCGTATCCGGTGTGGACCATCGGTTCGATGTAGCGATAGCCGATCCTGGCGGCGACTTCGGCACCCTTGCGGAAGTCGAGATCGGCGCTGCGCACGAATTCCATGTTCGCGCTGATGCGATAGCGGGCCATCATTCATCCTTTCGTTGCCGTGAACCGGGGGACCGGCGTTCGCTTCGTCGTCAGGTCCGGGCGGTCGGGTTGGCCGGGACCGCCCGCATCCAGCGCGGCCGGTCCGATTGCGTGCGATCAGGGTCCCGGAGGGGTCGAC
>CAZKTH010000217.1:0-6297 GCA_964555575.1 uncultured Devosiaceae bacterium
TCGAGGTCACTTTCGACATCGACGCCAACGGCATCGTCAACGTCTCGGCCAAGGATCGCGGCACCGGCAAGGAGCAGCAGATCCGCATTCAGGCCTCGGGCGGTCTGTCCGACGACGACATCGAGCAAATGGTCAAGGATGCCGAGGCGCATGCCGCCGAGGACAAGGCCAAGCGCGAAGGCGTCGAGGCCAAGAACCAGGCCGAAAGCCTGGTGCATTCGACCGAGAAGTCGCTGAAGGAATATGGCGACAGGATCGACGCCATCGACAAGGGTGCCATTGAGACCGCCCTGTCGGTCCTGAAGACCGCTCTGGAAGGCGACGACGTCGAATCGATCAAGGAAAAGACCCAGACCCTGGCCGAAGCCTCGATGAAGCTCGGCGAAGCCATGTACAAGGCGAGCCAGGAAGAAACGCAGGCCAGCGCCGGGGAGACTTCGGAAGAGGCCAAGGACGACGACGTCGTCGATGCCGATTTCGAGGAAGTCGACGACGCCGACAAGAAATAGGCTTTTTCCGGCCAGGTCGGTTTTCAAAGGAAGCGGGTGCATAACACCCGCTTCTTTGCGATCCGGAAACCGGCCGGCAGCAAAGGCTCACTTGAAGCCCGGCTTGAGATACCTATCTTGGTCAATTAACCGGTTGCGCCGTCCTCAAGGCAGCACCATTCCGCCAATGCGAAAGCCCGAAGACCCGTAGATGGCCGAAGACTACTACCAGACACTGGGCGTAAACCGCGAAGCCGACGAGGCGGCGCTGAAATCGGCCTATCGCAAGCTCGCCATGCAGTTTCACCCCGACCGCAATCCGGGCGACGAGACCGCCGAGCACAGATTCAAGGAAATCAACGAGGCCTACGACATCCTCAAGGACCCGCAGAAGCGCGCCGCCTATGACCGCTACGGTCACGCCGCCTTCACCCAAGGTGGCATGGGCCATCGCGGTGCCGGCGGCGGTTTCGGGCCCGATTTCGGCGCCTCGATGTCGGACATCTTCGACGATCTGTTCGGCGAATTCATGGGCGCCGGCCGCGCACGCGGTTCCCAGGCGCGCTTCCGCGGTTCCGATCTTCGCTACAATCTCGAAATCTCGCTCGAAGAGGCCTTCAAGGGCGCCACCGTCAATATCGACGTACCATCGCTTTCGACCTGCACCACCTGCAGCGGCACCGGCGCCAAGCCGGGCACCGGCATGTCGACCTGCCGCACCTGCAACGGCCACGGCAAGGTCAGGGCTTCCTCGGGCTTCTTCACCGTCGAACGCACCTGCCCGACCTGTCACGGGCGCGGCGAGATCATGGACCAGCCCTGCACCGATTGCGGCGGCGACGGGCGACGTCAACAGAACCGCAAGCTTTCGGTCGATGTCCCCAAGGGCATCGAGGACGGCACCCGCATCCGTCTCGCCAACGAGGGCGAGGCCGGTCTCAGGGGCGGCCCGCCGGGCGATCTTTACATCTTCGTTTCGATCAGGCCGCACGAGCTGTTCCAGCGCGACGGTGCCGATCTGTATGCCCGCGTGCCCATCGCCATGACGACGGCGGCGCTCGGCGGCGAATTCGAGGTGCCCACCCTCGAGGGCGCCCGCGCCAAGGTCAAGGTTGCCGCCGGTACGCAGGGCGGCCAGCGCGTTCGCCTCAAGGGCAAGGGCATGCCGGTCCTCAGGCAGAATCAGACCGGCGATCTCTACGTCCAGCTCGATATCGAGACGCCGCAGAACCTCAACAGGCGCCAGCGCGAACTGCTCGAGGAATTCGCCACGCTCTCGACCAAGGACAATTCGCCGACCTCGGACGGCTTTTTCGACAAGCTCAAGGGCTTTTTCGACAAGCTGTAGACCAACTGCCGCGTTTCGCACAGGCGTCCGACCGATCGGTCTTTTCCCCGACGGGCTGAAAGGACAGACACATCATGACCAGGGCCCTGACCCTTTCCGGCTCGATCCGCACGGGATCGCTCAACCGCCTGCTGCAAAAGGACATGAGTGAACGCCTCGGGGGGCGCGGCGCCGATGTGACCGAGATCGACCTTTCCGACTACGCCCTTCCGCTTTTTTCCGAGGACCTTGAAAAACAGCACATGCCGGAAGCGGCGATCGCCCTGGGCAAGCTGTTCGCCGAGGCCGACATCGTCTTCATCGCTAGCCCCGAATACAACGGCTCGATGACGCCGCTTTTGAAGAACACGCTCGACTGGGTGTCGCGCCAGAAGGACCGGCCGTTCCGCCACGCCGTGTTCGGGATCGGCGGCGTTTCCTCGGGCAAGCTGTCGACGGCCGTCATGTTGTCGCATCTGCGCGACGTGCTGACCAAGGTCATGGCCCTGACCGCCCCGGTCGATATCCGGATCGGGCCGGGCGCCGGGGCGTTCAACGGTGACGGCAGGCTCATCGACGAAATGGCGATTTCCCGCGCCGACATGCTGGCCGATCAGCTGATGAAACTGGCGGCGAAATAGCGGGCCCCTGATGCCGATCAGCTACTACATCACCCACCCGGAAGCGAAGATCGACCCGGACGTGCCGGCGCCCTTCCGGGGTCTCGACGAAAGGGACCGGCAACGCGCCGAGGCCTTCGCCGCCCGCGATCTTCTGCCCCGCGATGCCATCTATGTTTCGTCCGAGGCGATCAAGGCCGAAGAACTCGGCGAAATCCTCGCGGCCCGCCATGGCAATCCCATCGACACCGGCGCGGCATTCGGCGAAATCGACCGCGCCGCAACCGGCTTCCTTTCGCACGAAGATTACGCCAGCCGTCTCGAGGCGTTCTATGCCCATCCCGACACAAGCGCCGGCGGCTGGGAAACGGCAAATGATGCACAGGCACGCATCCTCAAGGCCATCGCCGCCGAACTGTCCGGTCCGGGAAGCGAACCGCGCGTCTTTGTCGGACACGGCACGATCGGCACCCTGCTCAAATGTGCCATTGCCGGGCGCGACATTGCCCTTGGCGAGGACCAGGGTCAGAAAGCCCATGCGGGTGGCGGCAATCTGTTTGCCTTCGATCTTGCGGCCGGACGCCTCCTGTGCGACTGGACCTCATTCGAGAACTGGGAAGGAATCTGACATGGCGGACGACAGACTGATCGTCGCGCTCGATTATGCGTCGCGGGCCGAAGCGGAAAATCTCGTCGAGGGTCTGGGCGATGCGGTCTCGTTCTACAAGATCGGCTATCAGCTCATCTATGGCGGCGACGGTCTCAGTTTCGGCCAAGAGCTTATCGCGGCCGGCAAAAAGGTCTTTTTCGATCTCAAGCTCTTCGACATCGAGAACACGGTCGAAAAGGGCGTGGAGGCCGTCGCGCGGACCGGGGCGCATTTCCTCACGGTGCATGCCTATCCCAAGGTCATGGGCGCGGCGGCGCGCGCCGCCCACGGCTCGGACCTCAGGATCCTCGGGGTGACGGTGCTGACCTCCTATGACAGCGACGATCTGATGAATGCCGGTTATGACCGCGACGTCGAGAGCCTTGTCGGCTTGCGCGCCCATCAGGCCAGGCTGGCCGGCATCGGCGGCGTCGTCTGTTCGCCTTTCGAGGCGGCGCTGGTGCGCACCCTTGTCGGCGAGGATCTGGCGATCGTCACCCCGGGCATCCGCCCCAAGGGAACCGAAAGCAACGACCAGAAGCGTATCATGACCCCGGCCGAGGCGATCGCCGACGGCGCCAGCCATATCGTCGTCGGACGGCCGATCACGGCGGCAAGCGATCCGGTCGAGGCGGCACAGGCCATCGCCAGGGAAATGGACGAGGCAGAGATGATCCAGCAGGTTCACGACCATTTCCATGTCCACGATCACGAACATGATCATGATCATGACCACGAGCACTAGAGGATCTCGTGCGAAAAGGTGGGGCCCGGTTTTGCGCAAAAAGCGATGCGACAACAAGAACATGGAGCGGTGAAGCGATTCAGCTTGAACGCGCGCCGCTCCAGCGCGGCATCTTTGGCGCTTTGCCGGGCCGGCATCATTTTGCTATAGCCCGTCGCGAAAAAGACGAAAGGCATTGAAGCCATGTCCGATCTCATGGTCGTGGTGATCGCAGGCGCCGCCGGGCGCATGGGGCAGGCCAATCTCAGGGCGGTGCTCGCAACCGAAGGTCTGAGGATCGGCGGCGCCCTCGAACGCTCCGGTTCGAACGCCATCGGCAAGGATGTCGGCGCGCTCGTCGGCGGCGAACCGCTCGGCGTCACCGTCACCGACGATGTGGCCAAGGCACTTAAGGGCGCCGATGCGGTACTCGATTTCACTTCCCCGGCCGCCAGCGTCGCCCTTGCCGAAGAAACGGCCAGGCGCGGCCTCGTGCACGTCATCGGCACCACCGGCTGCTCTGTTGAGGACGAGAAGGCCCTTGAGGCCGCCGCCGCAGCGGGGGGGCGTATCGTCAAGGCCGGCAATTTCTCGCTCGGTGTCAATCTTCTGGTCGAACTGGTCAGAAAGGCCGCGTCGGCGCTCGGGCCGGATTGGGATGCCGAGATCGTCGAAATGCACCACAACCGCAAGGTCGATGCACCTTCGGGCACGGCGCTGATGCTCGGCAAGGCAGTGGCCGATGGCCGCCGGACGTCTTTCGACGACAAGGCCGTTTTTGCCCGTGAGGGCCATACCGGCCCGCGCCGGATGGGAACGATCGGGTTTGCCGCATTGCGGGGGGGCAATGTGATCGGCGAACATTCGGTCTATCTCGTCGGTCCCAACGAGCGGATCGAACTCACTCACAAGGCCCAGGACCGGGCGCTTTTCGCCGACGGCGCCGTGCGCGCCGCCCTGTGGGCGCGCGGCAAACCGGCCGGATATTACTCAATGGCCGACGTACTCGGCCTTTAACCGCAAGGACCTCCCCGAAATGACTGGTACTCTTATTCTGATCCGCCACGGACAGAGCGAATGGAATCTCAAGAACCTTTTCACCGGCTGGAAAAACCCGGACCTTTCCGAAAAGGGCATCGAGGAGGCGCGCGCCGCCGGCCGTTTCGTCAAGGAAAAAGCTTACAGGCCGGACATCTACTTTACCTCGGCCTTGAAGCGCGCCCATCACACCCTCGATCTCGTGCTTGAGGAAATGGGCGTGGTCAATCTGACCATCGTCCGCAACCAGGCGCTCAACGAGCGCGACTACGGCGATCTGTGCGGCCTCAACAAGGACGACGCCCGCAAGAAATGGGGCGAGGAGCAGGTGCATCAGTGGCGCCGCTCCTATGACGTGCCCCCGCCCGGCGGCGAAAGCCTCAAGGACACGGCGGAGCGGGTTCTGCCCTATTTCGAGGCCGAGATCGAACCCAGGCTCGAGGCCGGCCAGACCATCCTCATTTCCGCCCATGGCAATTCCCTGCGCGCCCTGGTGATGAAGCTCGAAGAGCTGACGCCAGACGAGATCATCAAGCGCGAGATCGCCACCGGCGAACCGATCGTTTATGCGATCGCGGCCGATGGCAGCGCCACGAAGATTTGATCCAACGGCCCGGGCCTTGATTTCCGACCCCGAAACGCGCTTGTTTCGGGGTCGAATGCTTTCTGGAGCGGACACATGACCAATTCGATCATCGTCAAGGCCGAGTGGGACGCAGAGGCAAAGGTCTGGGTGGCGACGACCGATGACGTGAGCGGATTCGTCGCCGAAGCCGACAGTTTTGATGCACTGCAGCCCAAGGTCATGGCGGTGCTCGCCGATCTGATCGAACTGAATGGATTTGAAAGCGAGCTCGCAGAAATACCGGTTCACATCGTTGCCAGCCGAACGGAGCGCATTGGCAACCCGCAGGCGGCGTAGGGAATTTATATCCGTTATTCCTTTATCCCCGTTATTCACCGATACTAATATGTCGCCCGGGTTCGGCTATGGCTGCTGAATCAACGTGTTGTACATCTGATTCGTACTTTTAATTCGGTGAACATTCGCAATGGCGGGCTTCTACCGCGACCTGATTGAACTCCTGCGCAAAGCCGGCTGCACCTTTGTACGCGAAGGCAAAGGTGATCACGAGATCTGGTTCTCGCCGATCACCGGGAAGCACATTTCCGTCGACAAGGGCACCAAGTCCCGCCACACCGCCAACGAGACGCTGAAACAGGCCGGGCTGCCCAAAACTTTTTAGCCCCCCTTCACCCCCGCCTCCCAGCCGAGAATCGCCCGCTTGCGCGCCAGGCCCCAGTGATAGCCGGTAAGTTTGCCGGTCGATCCCACCACCCGGTGGCAGGGGACGACGAAGGAGATCGGATTGCGGCCGACGGCGGCGCCGACGGCGCGCGCAGCCTTTGGCTTGCCGAGACGGGACGCAATGGCGCCATAGGTCGTGGCC
>CAZKTH010000218.1:0-6267 GCA_964555575.1 uncultured Devosiaceae bacterium
GCTCATGTCGATCCACTTGGTGATCTCCTCGGGGCGCTTCCTGTACCAGGGCAGGTATTCGCTCAAATGGCCGTTGGATTCGGTCGAGTAGTAGCCGAAGCGCTTGAGGACATCGAGCCGGACCTTTTCCTGCCTGGAATAGACCGGATGGGCCAAAAAGCGTTCGAGCAGTTCGTCGGCCTCGATCTTGCGGCCCTTGACACGGATGTCGATGTACCAGGTCTGGTGGTTGATGCCCGAGCAGATGAAATCGACATCCTCGAATGCGACGTCGAAAATCCTGGCGATCTGCTCGCCGCCATGCTGGACTCCATGGCAAAGCCCGATGGTCTCGACGCCGCCATACATGTTGGCGGCCCAGGTGTTCATGGCCATGGGGTTGGCATAGTTGAGCAGGCGGGCGCCCGGCTCGGCCACTTCGCGGATGTCCTTGCAGAAATCGAGAATGACCGGGATGTTGCGCTGGCCGTACATGACGCCGCCGATGCTCAGTGTGTCGCCGACGCACTGGTCGACGCCGTATTTGAGCGGGATGTCGATATCGGTCTCGAACGCCTCCAGACCGCCGACGCGCACGACGCTCATGACATAGCGCGCCCCTTCGAGCGCCCTGCGCCGGTCGGTCGTCGCCGTGATCCTGGCCGGCAGCTTGTTGACCGCGACCATGCGGCGAAGGATCGCGGCGATCATGTCGAGATTGCGCTCGGAGATATCGGTCAGGGCGATCTCGATATCGGCGAATTCCGGCACCTTGAACAGGTCGGACACGAGCATGCGCGTGAATCCGACCGACCCGGCACCGATGATGGCGATCTTGAGCGACATGGGCCTCCCCCGTGAAGCGGCAAACCGATAGGTGTGGCAGCGTCTTTCTTTCTGTGTTCAATATAAAATGCTAGAAAAGTCCCGAAAAAGAAGAAGTTTGTGCTTTGGAGGGTGATTTTGTGCTCAATGCACTGATCCGGCATGTCGAGGCGTTGCGGGTTGTCGCCTTTGCGCGCGGACACGCGGTCCTGCCCATCCTGCCGACCGCCGCCGGCATCGAGCTGCGCGTCCGTCCCGACTATTCCTGGGACGGGCTCCGGCGCGGCAGCGCCAGCTTCACCGTCATCCAGACGACCATCGGCGGTCAGGGCCAGCTCGACTACGAGGGCCGCCATCATGTTCTGTTGCCCGGCAGCACCATGCTCGTACAAGTGCCGCACGCGCATCGCTATTTCGTGGCGCCGGGCGACAAATGGCGTTTCTTCTTTTTCGTGCTGGCGGGTCGCGATGCCCTCGATCTGACGGCGGCGGTGCTGCGCGACACCGGGCCGGTGCTCGCCCTCAATCCGGCCGCCATCGACAGGCTCGCGGCGCTTTGCCTCAGGCTTGTCGATCACGATCCGGTCAGCCCTGGCACGGCATCGGCGATTGCCTATGAGGTCATGACGGTGCTGGTCGACCATGCCGGCTCGAGCGGGACCGATCAAAAGCAGGACGACGACTGGGTCGCACCGGTTCTCGACCATATCGCCGGGCATGTCGAAATGCCTCTGCCGGTTGAAACGCTGGCCGAAATCGCCGGCCTGAGCCGGGCCCATTTCGTCCGCCGCTTCACCCGCCATCTCGGCATCGCCCCGTCGGACTACATCTTTCGCGAGCGCATGGAAAAGGCGGCGCGACTTCTGGAAATTTCGGGAAGCGCGATCGGCGAGATCGCCGGTCAGTGCGGCTTTCACAACGCCAATTACTTCGCCAAGGCCTTCCGCCGCGCCTTCGACGTCAGCCCGACCGAGTTCCGCGCCTCGGGCATGTACCGCACCCGGCCACCGGCTTCGGACGAGCGCTAACCGGCCGTTCCGCCGCCGACAATGGCGACATCGAGGCGGTTCTCCGTCAAAGACGGATCGCCGGCATGCTCATGCGCCCCGGCGCGCGATCGGACCGCGGGCCCAGTCGGGCAGCAAGGCGTCATGCGCCACGATCAGGTCATCGACCAGATTCCAGATCTGGTCGAGATCAAGCTCGGCCGAAGTGTGTGGGTCGACCATGGCGGCGTGGTAGATGTGCTCCTTGTTCTCGGTCAGAAGCGCCTTCACCGTCAGTTCCTGCACATTGATATTGGTACGCATGATGGCTGTGAGTTGCGGCGGCAACTCGCCGATACGGGTCGGCTGGATGCCGTTGCGGTCGACAAGGCAGGGCACCTCGACGGCGCAGCCTTCCGGCAGCGAGGTGATGAGACCGTCATTGCGGACATTGCCGTAAATGACCGAAGGCTGACCGGTCCAGGCCGAATTCATGATCTCGGAGGCATATTCCCTGCTGGCCTGGACCTCGATCCTGTCGGCCCTGCGGTACTCCTCCGCTTCCCGCTCCCAGCGCTCGATCTGCTCGACACAACGCTTGGGATATTCGTCGAGCGGGATGCCCAGCTTTTCGATCAGATCGGGCCGGTCGCGCTTGATGAACCAGGGGGTGTATTCGGAGAAATGTTCGGAGCTTTCGGTGACGAAATAGCCAAGCTTCAGCAGCATCTCGTAGCGCACATTGTTCGGGCATCTGGGGTTCCAGCCGGGCTTGGGCGCCCTGCCCTGCCTGTAGGCCGCGACGAGATCGGGATAGAGGTCACGATAGCTGCCGTCCTGCGTGACCTCCTCGAAATTGAGATAGAAGGCCATGTGATTGATGCCGGCGGAACGGTAACGGATCCTTTCGTAGGGGATGTCGAGATCGTGGGCCAGCTCCATCGCCGTGCCCTGCACCGAATGGCACAGGCCCACCTGCTTGATATTGGGATACTTGGCCGCGATCGCCCAGGTGTTGATGGCCATCGGGTTGACATATTGCAGCATGATGGCGTTCGGACACACCTCGGTCATGTCCTCGCAGATCTTCCACAGATGCGGCACGGTGCGGATGCCGCGCATGATACCGCCGACGCCGAGCGTATCGGCGATGGTCTGCCTGAGACCGTATTTCTTCGGGATCTCGAAATCGGTGACGGTGGCGGGCTCGTAGCCGCCGATCTGGAACGAGACGACGACGAAATCGGCGCCCTCGAGCGCGGCACGCTGGTCCGAATAGGTTTCGACCCTGGCGGGCACGCCGAGGGTATCGATCAGTTTTGTCGCCACGATCTCGGATTCCTCGAGACGCTTGGCGTTGAGGTCCATCAGGGCGATGGTGGCGCCGGCAAGGGCCGGACGCTGCAGGACGTCGCCAACGATGTTCTTCATGAACACGGTCGAGCCGGCACCGATGAACGTGATCTTGGGATTGGCAGACATGAGGAGACTCCGAATCAGGCGGCGATCTCGAACGCCGCTCTGACCAGGCGTTCGGTGTATTCGGTTTTGGGATGGGTGAGGACCTCGTTGACCGGCCCCTGCTCGACGATCTTGCCGTTCTGCATGACCATGACGCGATGACACAGGGCCCTGACCACCTTGAGGTCGTGCGAGATGAAGAGGTATGAGAGACCCTTCTCGTCCTGAAGCTTGCGCAACAGGTCGATGATCTGGGCCTGCACCGAAAGGTCGAGCGCCGATGTCGGCTCGTCCAGAAGGATGAATTCCGGATCCAGGGCAATGGCGCGGGCGATGGCGAGACGCTGGCGCTGGCCGCCGGAGAACTCGTGCGGAAAGCGCGACAGGATGTTGCTCGGCATGCCGGCATCGTGCAGGGCCTGCCTGACCCGGCCGAGCCGTTCCCTGCCATTGCCCATGCCATTGACGACCAGCCCTTCCTCGATGATCTGCCGGACCGACATGCGCGGATTGAGCGAGGCATAGGGGTCCTGGAAGACGATCTGCATGCGCGAACGCAGGGGGCGCATGTCCTTGCGCGAGAAGGTCTCGATCGCAGTGCCGTCGAAGGTGATCCTGCCGCCGCGGTTGGAGATCAGCCGGATCAGGGCCTGGCCGAAGGTCGTCTTGCCCGATCCGCTTTCGCCGACGAGCCCGAGCGTCTCGTGGCGCTTCAATTCGATGTCGAGGCTGTCGACGGCGACCAGATCGAAATAGTTGCGCGAGAACATGCCGCCGCGCCTCAGGGTGAAGACCACCCGAATCTGGTCGCCCTTGAGGATGGTGCCGGTATCCTTGTCGAGCGGATTGGCGATGCCCTTGGGTTCGGATGCCAGCAGGTGCTGGGTATAGACGTGGCGCGGATTGGAGAAGACCGCCTCGGTGCGGTTATGCTCCTTCACCTCGCCGTTCTGCATGACATAGACATAATCCGAGAACTGCCGGACGATGGTCAGGTCGTGGGTGATCAGGATCACCGCCATGCCGTAACGGGCCTGCAAATCCTTGATGAGATGCAGGATCTGGGCCTGCACCGTGACGTCGAGCGCCGTGGTCGGCTCGTCGGCGATCAGGATGTCCGGCCGGTTGGCGAGCGCCATGGCGATCATGACGCGCTGGCGCTGGCCGCCCGAAAGCTGGTGCGGATAGGAGCGCAGGCGGGCGGCGGGCTCGGGGATCTGGACTTCCTCGAGCAACTGCTCGGCCCGCGCCCAGGCCTGTTTCTTGCTCATCTTGTTGTGAAGATGCAGAACCTCGGTCAGCTGCATGCCGATGGTGTAGACCGGGTTGAGCGAGGACATCGGCTCCTGGAAGATCATCGAGACCTGATTGCCCCGGAGCTTGCGCATCCGCTCGTCGCTGAACTTGAGGACGTCCTCGCCGCTGAGATGGATCGTCGCCGTGCTGCCGACGGTGGCGCGCTTGGACAACAGCCCCATCACCGTGCGCGCCGTCACCGACTTGCCCGAACCGGATTCCCCGACAATGGCGATGGTCTCGCCCTTGTGGAGCTGGAAGGAGACGTCGCGCACGGCGTGGACGGTGCCGCCCTCGACCTTGAAATCGACCGCGATGTTGCGGGCGTCGAGGATCAGTTCGC
Source organism: uncultured Devosiaceae bacterium (assembly GCA_964555575.1). GTDB lineage: Bacteria > Pseudomonadota > Alphaproteobacteria > Rhizobiales > Devosiaceae > JAHJQZ01. The sequence continues at coordinate 4,891 of CAZKTH010000218.1, forward strand.
GACCGTGCTCGCCAAGATCGAACCGTTCGGCGGGGGCGATGGCTGTGGGGGTCGAGACCATTGCTGCTTCCCCCCTAATACGGATCGATGGCGTCGCGGAGGCCGTCGCCGAGGGCGTTGAAGGCAAACACCGCGATAAGGACGAAAATGACCGGCGACAGGATCCAGGGATAGGACCCGATCACCGAGAAGGTGCCGGTATCCTGCAGCATCAACCCCCAGGAAATGAGCGGCGGCTTCACCGCGAAGCCGAGAAAGCCGAGAAAGGATTCCAGAAGCACCACCGTCGGGATGGCGAGCGTGACCGCGACGATCACGTGGCTCAACACGTTGGGCAGGATGTGGCGGAAGACGATGCGGCCGCTGCCCGCCCCGACGGCGATCGCCGCGCGCACATATTCGATGCGCGCCAGCGCCATGGTCTTGGACCTGACTTCACGGCTGAGCTGGGCCCAGCCGAGCACCGCCAGCACCCCGATGACGAAGGCGATGAAGACGTTCGAGGGCGCCGTCACCGGAATGAGCGTGGTCAGCGCCAGGTAGAGCGGCAATTGCGGGAAGGCGAGCACCACCTCGACGAAGCGTTGCAGCCACGCGTCGAGCCAACCGCCGATATAGCCGGAGGTGATGCCGATGCTGGTGCCCACGATGGTGGTGATGGTCACCACGACCAGGGCGATGGTCAGCGAGATGCGCGAGCCGAGAATGCCGCGCGAAAGGATGTCGCGGCCGAGCTTGTCGGTGCCCAGGAAATGCACCGGGGTGCCGTTGGTCGACCCGAAGAAGTGCAGGTTGGCCGGGATCAGCCAGAACATCTCATAGGCATAGCCCCTGACGAAGAAACCGAGTTGGATCGGATGCTCCATGTCCGGCGCCGTCAGCGGCTGGTAGGTGATCGGGTCGAGCTCATCGGATTCGACGATCGGGTAGAGCTTGGGAATGAGCGAGAACGAGCCGTCCGGCGCGATGAACATGACCACGTCCGGCGGGGTGAAGGAGGTCCCCTGGTCCTTGGGGTTCATGGGCGCGAAGAAATCGGCGAACACCGCCATCAGGAGCAGCATCGCGACCAGGATCAGGCCGATCATGCCGACGAAGGAGCGCCTGAGGCGGCGCCAGACCAGGGCATAATAGGTCTCGTCGCGGGCGACGGTCTGCCCGCCGGCGGTCTGTTCCTCGAACGCCATGTCCTCGGCGTCGGTGGATTGCGGACCAAGACCGCTTTCGCGGGTCGGAGGATCGTTGGGATCGATGGTCGCCTTGGTCACACTGCCTCTCCTCCGAGGCGGATGCGCGGATCGAGCAGCACCAGAAGAATGTCCGAGATGATGTTGCCGACGATCAGGGCCGCCGCAATGACCATCAGGAAGGTGGCCG
>CAZKTH010000219.1:0-6256 GCA_964555575.1 uncultured Devosiaceae bacterium
CTACTGTCCAACGCCAACGCCAACGCCAACGCCACCGCCACCAACACCACCAACGCCGACGCCGACACCCATACCAACCCCGCCACCGACACCAATACCAACCCCGCCGCCGACACCGCCTTCATGTACGCCACCCGCCGATATCGTCAGTCCGGAATTCCGAACGAACTACTATTTTCCGGCTCAGGTGCCGTGGCCAGACGGCTACAGGTGCTTGACGGAAGCAGAAGCCGCAGACATCAAAAAGGATAATCCGAACATCAAGCCTGCAGATGGTTTCTGCCCGCCAATCTGTCCTGCCGGGTATCAGCATCAGTACCATAATGGCGTCGAAGTCTGTCTTCGTTGCCCGGCGGGAATGAACTACAAGGACAATTGCTGCAACTAGAGCATCTGGCGCGAAAAGCGGATCCCGGTTTGTTGCCACCCTCACCCTTCGACAGGCTCAGCAAGGATGAGGGTGGAGGGGTGGCAGGCGTGCCTGTCGTCATTGCCGTGAAAACGCAAATCCGGCCGTGCCGCGGCGCCGGCGTCTCGGCACTACCGCGCGGGCCGGGCCTGCCGCACCGGTACCGCCTCAGGACCGGCCGGCGAAGACCATGATGCCGGCGCCGATGAAGGGGGCCAGCGCCGGCAAAAGCCAGACGCCGAATACGCCCCAGTGCGCACCGGCATGCACGATGACAGGGGCGAAGCTGGCGCCCACGAACAGAACCAGACCGTAAAGGGCAAGGCCGAGCCCGCGCGTCGCCGTGGCGGAGCGACGGGAGACGGTGCCGATGAAGCCCGGCAGCGTCAGCGCCAGACCCGCGGCGCTGAGCAGGCTCCCCGCCAGAAGCCAGGTGCTGCCGATGGCGCCGACGACGAGTGCCGCCGCCAGCAGCGACAGCCCCAGCGCCGCCGTTCGCTCCGAACCGATCCGTGTGATCAGCGGGGCGGCGGCAAAAGCCAGAAAGATCGGGAACACGCTCCAGAACCGCAGCGTCTGCTCGAGATGGGCCGCGGCCGGGTAGACCAGGCGCAGCCCGGCATAGAAAGTGACATAGCCAAAAAGGCCAGTCAGGGCCGCGATCCAGACCGCGACGATGCCCCGGTCGGCCGCCAGCGTCTTCAGCGCGGCGCGCCAGCCCGAACGCGCCGCCGCCGGCGGCGGCCGGACGCCGGCGGTCAGGGCAAAGATGGCGCCGCCCGTTACCAGATAGATCGGGGCGAGATCGAGCATCAGCATTTCTCGGCCGCCGGGCCACCAGCCGCCGGCCAGCTGGGCGAGGGGAGCGCACATGATCAGCCCGAAGCTGACGATGGAAATGCCGAGCGGACGCCAGCGCGCCGGCAGGATCTCGGAGACGAAGGCCAGACCCGCCGAACCGAAATTGGCGGCGACCAGACCCTGCAGCGCCCGCGTCGCCAGCAGCAGCGGGAAGGTCGGGGCCAGCCCCACCAGCAGGGTGGCGACGGCGGTGGCGAACTGGCCGCCGACGACGATGTGACGCCGCCCGAACACGTCCGACAGCCGCCCGAACACGACAAAGCCGATGGCGTAGAACAGCCCGAATGCGGTTTCGATCAGCACCGCCTGCGACAGCGGCAGGCCGAAATGGGCCGCCACGGTGACGCTGAGGGGAATGGCGACATAGAGTTGTCCCGAGGCCATGATGCCGCTCAGGGTCAGAATGGGCAGCAGTGCGATCGTCCTGGGCCAGCCGAGCGGCAGCGCGTCGTCCGAAGCGGCCGGCCTGTCGGCGGTTGGTGCCGACGCGGGGGTGGCGACATTGGCGTCGAAACGGCCGGGGGCGGCACCGGATTCGATGGGCGGGACGGCGCGGGACTGTTCGAGCATGATCGCGGCCTCAGGATGCGGGTCTGCGGCGGGGCAGGGCGGGTTCTCTAGAGCGTTTTCAGGCGAAGTGGATACCGGTTCGCCGGTTCGAAAACGCGACCACTCAATAACTTAGAGCTTCCGTTCCGATTCCATCAGAACGGAAAATGCTCTAGTCCGCGAGCCCAGCAGAAAAAGGGCACATCACGCCTCATCACGGCATTGTCACCGCCATCCCGCGCCGGCAGATCGAGGCGACGGGGAAACGAGGCAGGCAGAAGCCGCCTCGTGCCGCGGCCGGTGGTGTCGGGATCTTCCCGAGGGAAGCGTTCCTCGCCCGCCTGATCGGCGCCGTCCTGTTCGAGCAGAATGGCGAAGGACAGACCCGGAATCGCCACATGCCGGTCGAGGCCTTCGGCTTCGGTCTTGCGCACAAACCTCGCAGTGCGACCCTGGCGCGGTCCCCGGCGCGACGAGGCGGGCCCCCAGGCATTCGGCGTCAGCCGCGCCGAAAGGCCATGAGCACTATGCGCGAATGGCGGAGCAATGGCATAGTCTGCAGGCCGGCGGTTGTGCCGGCGGGGTGCGCGGCGGTGGCTGTGGAGCCTGGGCCTTCCCGTTGCGCCCCTGGATTGGGCGAAACAGCAAAGGATCGGAAGGCCGGAGGAGGCGGTGGGAAGTCTGAGGATGACAAAGAATTTGGCGCGCGGTCACCGATATCCCCGAAATTCATTGCAATCTCGTGATCCTTGACAGATCATGGGTATTGAGGTGCGTACCTCATAACTGACATGCGTGGTTGTTTTGGTGCACTCAAGTCGGATCGATCGCCTTTCGGAGAAGAGAAGGCGCCAATTGGCGTGCCAATGCGATTGAGCCTTCAATGCGGCTTTCGCTTGTCCCGAAGACGCCGAAACGGCGCTGTTTCGAGACTCTGATCAGGCTACGGGAGGGGCCGAAGAATTAGTCCGTTTGGACGGGTGGATTGCTCGGAAAAGGTCGAAAAGCCAAGGGCCGGCGCCTTTGGCCAAGTGTGCGGCAAGGCTTCGGGCGAATCGCGGTCCTTTATGCAGTTTCAGGCGTATGAGGCGGTTGCGACCGCAGGGCGTATCGGCATCGGTGCCGCGCAATCCTTCCTCGGACGCCGCCCAATAGCCATCCGAAATGCGCATCGGCCAGCCGCAAGAAGCCGACATGCCGAGCTTGCGCTTGAATACCAAGAAGGAAGAAAAAATGAACTCGATGACATTTGGCATTATCGTCGGAAGCCGCGGTTTCTTTCCCGGGCATCTGGCGGCAACCGGCCGCGAGCACATCATTGAGGCCGTCAAGAAGGCCGGACATAAGTGCATCGTCCTGACCCCGGAAGACACCGAGCACGGCGCCGTGCAGTCCTTCGAGGACGCAAAGAAATGCGCTGCTTTGTTCAAGAGCCATGCCGACGAAATCGACGGCATCATCGTCACGCTGCCGAATTTCGGCGAGGAACGGCCGATTGCCGACACCATTCGTCTCTCGGGCCTGAAGGTGCCGACCCTGATCCAGGCCACGCCCGACGATCCGGAGAAGATGGACATCAAGTGGCGCCGCGACAGTTTCTGCGGCAAGATGTCGGCCTGCAACAACCTCAAGCAGTACGGCATCGCCTACTCGCTGACCAAGTCCCACACCGTCGAACCCCTGAGCGACGAGTTCCAGGAGGACCTGGCGCGCTTCTCGGCGACCTGCCGCATCGTCGGTGGTCTGAAGGGGCTACGCATCGGCGCCATCGGTGCCCGCCCGCAGGCCTTCAACACCGTCCGCTATTCCGAAAAGCTGCTCGAGGCGGCCGGCATTTCCGTCATCACCGTCGACCTGTCCGAGATCCTCGGCCGCGTCGACCGGCTTGCCGACGACGCCGCGATCGTCAAGGAAAAGCTCGACGCCATCGGCAAGTACATCTCGATCAACGGCGTGCCGCATCCGGCCGTGCTCAAGCAGGCCAAGCTGGCGGCGGCGACCGAGGAGTGGATGAAGGAGAACGACGTCACCATCTCCGCCATCCAGTGCTGGACCTCGCTCGAGGAAAACTACGGCGTGGTTCCGTGCACCATCATGTCGATGATGAGCTCGAACCTGATGTCGAGCGCCTGCGAGGTCGACGTCTGCGGCCTTGTCGGCATGCACATGCTGGCGCTGGCCTCCGAGACCCCGAGCGCGCTGCTCGACTGGAACAACAACTACGGCGGCAACGCCAACAAGGCCGTTTGCTTCCACTGCTCCAACCTGCCCCAGCAGTTCTTCAAGCCCGGCTACAAGATGGACTATCAGGAGATCATCGCGGGCACGGTCGGCAAGGACAACACCTTCGGTACGATCAACGGCACCATTCATGCCGGCGACATGACCTTCATCCGCGTCTCGACCGACGACGCCACCGGGCGCATCCGCGGCTATGTCGGCAAGGGCAAGTTCACCGACGATCCGCTCAAGACCTTCGGCGGCGCCGGTGTCGTCGAGATCCCGGGCATGCAGAAACTGCTGCGCTACATCTGCGAGAATGGCTTCGAGCATCATGTCGCGGCGAACTTCTCGGATGCCCGCGACGCCGTGATGGACGCAACGCGCAACTATCTCGGCTGGGATTTCTATCTGCACGACGCCGAGGATTGACACGAGATTTCGGAAAGGCCCGGACGCACACGAAGCGTGCGGGCCGCTTCCGGACAACGGAAGCGCTTCGGTCGTCGTCCCCCGGGGCAAGTCCGCCACGAACAAGGCGGGGGGGGATGGCGCTCGGCGTACCCTCGCCGCCATCCACCCTATTTCGTGTCAGTCGCCGCCGACTTGATTGCCTTGCGCATCATCGCCGGGACCAGGGGCGGTTTGCGCTCCAATTTCGTGCTGTACCTTGTCGCCACCGGCCAGTACCGGAGAGATAAAGGTCCCGATGGCAAAGGTCGTTGCGACCGCCAGGAAAAGAACTCTCTTCATGACCACTCCCTCGCATCACAAATGCGTTGTCGTCCGGTGTTTCGGACGCATGTCCGAAATCACGAAAACGGTATGGCTCGCAGCGATTCAGAGCAACGCGGCCAAATCGACAGTGCGCCTTATTTGTTGCTCTCGGTTACCGTGGCATTACGCGACTGCATCGGGTTCCCGCGACAATTTAGCAATTCAGCCCTTGTGCCTGTGGGTCCGCCCCGCCGCCCCCTGTCCATGAGGGAATGTTTTGCCCGCCATCCGCGCCCGTCGACAGGCGCGCGCACGGGCGGCGCGAAACCGGCCAGCGGAGCGGGGCGCCGGGCGCGGCGGCGTGGTCCATTGTCTGCCGGGGAGTCGGGGCTATACTCGCCGACATTCCGTGCTTGCCTTAACCCAAGCACTGACAAGGGAGAATTCAAATGAGCTTTTCTGGCAAGTCGGTTCTGGTGACCGGGGCGGGCAAGGGCATCGGCAGGGCCATCGCGACGATGCTGGCCGACCGTGGCGCCGAAGTGGTGGCGCTCAGCCGCTCCGAGGCGGACCTCGAATCGCTGCGCGACGAAACCGGCTGCAAGATCATCGCCTGCGATCTCGCCGACCCCGTGGCCGCACGGGAAGCGGCGCGGTCGGCGATGCCCGTCGATTACCTCGTCAACAATGCCGGCATCACCATCCTCACCCCGTTCGTCGACACGAGCGTCGAGGATTTCGATCTCGTCCACGCCGTCAACACGCGGGCGCCTCTCATCGTCTCGCAGGAATATGCGCGCGACCGCACCGCCCGTGGCGTCGGCGGGGCCATCGTCAACGTTTCCAGCAATGCCGCCTGGATGGGATGGATCGATCACGCCGCCTACTGCGCCAGCAAGGGCGGGCTCGACGGCATGAGCCGGGTGATGGCCAACGAACTCGGCCGCGTCGGCATCCGGGTCAACTGCGTCAATCCGACGATCACGCTGACCGCCATGGGCGAGAAGGCCTGGAGCGACCACAAGAAGGCCGACCCGATGCTCGCCCGCATCCCGATCGGCCGTTTCCTCAAGCCCGCCGACGTCGCCGAGGCGGTGCTGTTCCTTTTGAGCGACGCGGCCTCGTCGCTGAACGGGCTGAGCATGCCGGTCGATGGCGGCTTCGCGGTGGACTGAGCAAGGCGGGACGGCCAGCCGTCCGCATCCCCGCGCCGGGCCCGGCCGAAGGTTTTCGGGTTCGGTTCGCCTCGCCTAGTTCGTAACGGTGCCCGGTTTCCGGGCCCGGCGGCGAGAGCGGGCATGGGGCGCAATCCACCCGCGTGCCGGTCGTCGGCAGATAAGGGCGCATTGCGCCCCATGCCGTGCCGGGATTTTCGGCTTATGCCATCCCGTTACTGCGCTCGGGGCTTGGCCCGTCTGCTTTCGCAGTGTGGCGGGGATCTGCGCGACCAGGGCCTGTTTCAGCCCTGCGGCCCCGCCTGGCGCCGGACGGTTTCGGCCT
>CAZKTH010000220.1:0-6215 GCA_964555575.1 uncultured Devosiaceae bacterium
TCTCGAGGAAGCGCATCCTGAGTTTTCGAGGCATTTTCCGCATTCGTTGGGTTCATTGACTGTGACCTGGGAGCTAGTATGTCGCCAAATGTCCTTGATGGTATCAGTCGGCGGCCTAGTTGTTCAGTCCCGCAGGCTTTTCCTCCATGACGGATCACTTATTAGTGCGATTCCATCACTCCGTGGGACTGAACAACTAGGCATGCCCAAATTGCCTCATGTGCGGGCCAATTGAACTACCACAAGTCCAATTTTCACATTTCCCGTTCCCTAGGCTGAGCACCGGACAAAAAGGCTTCGCCGAAGCGAAGCCTTTTCCGGATCCGGAGGGTATCGGAACGATACTCGGGAGCACGATGCTCTAGAATTCCGACCAGTCCTGTTCTTCCTTCAGGGCGGCATTGCCCTTCGAGAGATAGGCTCTGGCGGTGCTTGCGACCTTGGCCCTGAGTGCCTTGATGCCGGAAGCAGGCCCAGGCGCGGCTGACGCCGCTGCGGCCGGATTCCCCTCACTCAGGGTGAACACATCGACGATGCGGTCGAGTTCTGAGGCCTGCGCCTCGGTCTGCTCGATCGCCGCGTTGGTCTCTTCCACCAGAGCGGCATTGTGCTGGGTCATCTCGTCCATCTGCCGCACGGCGATATTGACTTCCTTGATCGCCGAGGCCTGTTCGCGGCTTTCCCTGGCGATCCCGTCCATCAACTCGTTGTTGGCCCTGACCGCCTCAAGCATGGCTTCGAGCTTTTCTGCCGCCGAGGCGACGAGCTTGGTGCCACCGGCCACCTCCCCGCCGCTCTGCTCGATCAGCGACTTGACCTCGGACGAGGCTTCCGCCGCAGACTGGGCCAGACGCCTGACCTCGACCGCGACCACGGCAAAGCCCTTGCCGGCCTCGCCGGCCCGGGCCGCCTCCACAGAGGCATTCAGGGCCAGCAGATTGGTCTGGAAGGCGATGTCGTCGATCATGCCGATGATGTTGGAGATCTTGGCCGAGGAATTGGTGATCTGTTCCATGGCCTTGTTCGCCTCGCGCATCACCTCGCCACCCTCTTCGGCGGTCTTGGAGGCCATATGCGACTTGCCGGAGGCGTCTTCGGCCCGCTTGGCATTCTCCATTACCGTAGCGGCGAGCTGTTCCATCGCCGCCGAGGTCTCCTCGATCGTCGCCGCCTGCTTGGTGGTGCGTTCGCTGAGATCGTTGGCGCCGGAAAGGATCTCGCCGGTGGCCGTCTTCAGCCCGCGCGAGGTGCTGCGGATCTGCCCGACGATCTCGACCAGCTTGTCGGCAACCGCGTTGGCATCGTGCTTGAGGTCGTTGAACGCCCCCTGATAGCTGCCGCTCACGCGTTTGGTCAGATCGGTATCGGCCAGGGCCGCAAGCACCTGACCGGTTTCGGAAAGGCCGCGATCGACGGTCTTGACCAGATCGTTGACCGAACCCGCCAGGGCATTGAGTTCGGGATCGGGGAATTCGGCCTCGACCCGCTTCGAAAAGTCGCCGGCAATCGCTGCATCGACGACGGCGCCGAACTGTTTCTGCAGTTCCTGCATCATCTGGGCGCGTTCATTCCTGCGGCGCTCCTCGGCCTCGATTTCCGCGGCCGTAAGCTGCCTGACCCGCTGGCCGTTTTCCTTGAACACCTCGACGGCCCGTGCCATTTCGCCGATTTCGTCATGGCGCTGCGACCCCTCGATCTCGGTTTCGAGATCGCCTTCGGCGAGCTGTTTCATGTTCTGCGTAATCGAGGCGATCGGCTTGGTCAGAGACCGCGCAAGCGGAACGGCGATGCCGATCAGAAAGACGAGCGCGCCGGCGAGCAGACCGAGCGACTTCATCAGTTCGCCCCGGAAGGCCGCTTCGAGATCGTCGATGTAGACGCCCGTGCCGACCACCCATTGCCAGGGCTTGAAGGCGCCGACGGCCGAAAGCTTCGGTACCGGCACGTCCGAACCGGGCTTGGCCCAAACGTATTCGACCATCCCCGATCCCTGGGTCCTGGCGATGTTGACCATCTCGGCAACGAAACGCTTGCCGTTTGCGTCTTCCATGGTCATCTGGTCCATGCCCTGCATTTCGGGCTTGATCGGATGCATGAGCATGGTGCCGTCCATGCCGTTGATGAACAGATATTCGTTATCGCCGTAACGGATCGACCGGAGCACGTCGGCTGCTGCCTTCTGTGCCTCGTCCACGGTCATTTCTCCGCTCTCGGCGCGTTTCTGGTAATCGGTCAGGATCGAGATAGCGGATTCGACCTGAGAACGGAGCATGTCCTGCCTGTCGGTCCATAACCGGTTGCGCGTTTCGAAGAGCTGAACGCCCATGGCGATGATGAGAATGATCACGGATGCCGCGATCAGAGTCATGAGTTTGAGGGGTATCGTGAATCGCACGACCATTGTCTCCACTGAAAAGTCGTTTCTTGGGTCGGGACAGCGATCCGCAGGGCTAATCGGGGACGAACCGGCACGCCATGAACGAAATGCCAGCCAGCCAGATCGCCCGGGGGGGAAAGAGCTGAAGACCTTGAACCAGACTGAAGCCGTCAGGTTAATCCGTCGCTAAAAGTGAACCGGCAAAGAGCGAAATGCTCGGACAAGAAACTCGGACATAAGCGCGCACCCCCGGGGCAGGAGCGCGGCAGGTCGTTTCGCCCTATCCGCCGACCAGCCGTTTCGGACTGACCGGATAGACGCGGGTTTGACCGGTCATGACAACCTGCAACCGGTCATAGCGGACAAGGCCGTGAAAGGCCGGGGAAAGGATGTTGAGGCTGCCGGTCGAAGATCCATAGGCCGGCAGGATCATCAGGGTGTCGTCCGAGACGAAACAGGGTGCGCGCACGCCGCGGCCGTTGATGGCGATCGCCGCCGCCGGGTGCAGATGCCCGGCGATCAGCGGCCGCCGGTCATCCGTCGGCAGATGGGTCAGGGTAATGCCCTTTTCGACGATCTCGACGGCGGCGCGCCCACCGAGCCCGTTCGGCACCGGATCGTGATTGCCCGAAAGCCAGATCCATTCGACCGCAACCGTGAGGGTTTCGAGGCGGGCGCGGTCGCGCCCGCCAAGCTCCACGGCTCCGTCCTCGCGATGGAAACTGTCGCCGAGGGCGATCACCCGCCGGGCCCGGGTGCGGGCGATGTCCTTTTCGAGCCGGCCGAGGGTCAGGCCGGTATCGTAGGGTGGCAGCAATTGCCCGCGCCGGGCGAAGCTCGCCATCTTCTCGAAATGCAGATCGGCGACGAGCAGCGTCTCCTCGGCGCGCCAGAAAAGAGCGCCGGACGGCAAAGGCTCGAAATTCTCGCCGGCAAAGCGGAGCATTTGGGGAGCGATGTTATCACCCGCCTCGCGGGCAATCTCCAGCCTCATCATTCTCCCAGCGCCTCGCGCATCAATTCGTCCGCCGCCTCCGCCATAGCCGATTCGCGGCCCTCGCCGAAAATCGGCACTTCGCCGATTTCGAGCATGACCGGCACGGCCAGCGGCGAAATGCGCGCCAGCGGTTTGTGGACGATGTTCCTTTTGATGCGCTTCAGGCACTGCCCAAGCCGTTCGATGTCGAGAAGCCCGCGGGCGGCGTCGCGGCGCGTCGCCTGGATGAGGATGTGGTCCGGTTCCTGGGCGTAAAGCACGTTGTAGATGAGATCGGTCGACATGGTGATCTGGCGCCCGGTCTTTTCCCGGCCCGGATGCCGCCTTTCGATCAGCCCGGCGATCAGGGCACAATTCCTGAAGGTCCGCTTCATCAGGGCGGATTCGTCGAGCCAGGCCTCGAGATCGTCACCGAGCATATCCTCGTCGAACAGATCGTCGAGCGACAGGTGCCGGCGCGCGATCAGCGCCGACAGATCGTCGACGCACCAGACGGCAAGGGCATATTCGGAGGCGACGAAACCAAGCGGACGCGCCCGGACCCGTTCGAGACGGCGGGTCAGCAACATGCCCATGGTCTGGTGGGCCAGACGTCCCTCGAAGGGATAGCAGACGAGGAAATGCCTGCCTTCGTGCGCAAAGGTCTCGCAGAGCAGGGTCTCGGCGTCGGGGACGATGCTCTCCTGCACCTGCAGCCGCAGCCAGTCCCTGACCTGCTGCGGCAGACGATGCCAGGAATGCGGATCGGCGAGCATGCGCCGGACCCGTTCGGCCAGATAGGTCGAGAGCGGGAACTTGCCGCCCATATATTGCGGGATCTTGGGGTTTTTCGCGTAGGCGCGCGACACATAGGCCTCGTTCTCGCGCATGGTTTCGAAGGCAACGATCTCGCCGGCGAACAGGAAGGTGTCGCCATGGGCGAGCTGGGTGAAGAAATATTCCTCCATCTCGCCGAGCACCCGGCCGCCGCGGCCGATCGGGCCGGTCACCGCCCCGCGCCTTTCGCCACGGGCGCGCACCAGCCGCACCCGCACCATCGGCTCCTCGACGATGGTGCCGACATTGAGCCGGTATTGCTGCGCCACCTGGGCATTGGCGATGCGCCAGAGCCCGTCCTTGGTCTTTCTCAGGCGGGCATAGCGCTCATAGGCCCTCAGGGCATAGCCGCCGGTCGCGACGAATTCGACAACCCGGTCGTAAAGATCGCGCGCGAGCCCACGATAGGGCCAGGCCCGTCCAATCTCGTCGTAGAGCAGGTCGGCGTCGAACGGGGCGTGGCAGGCGCACCCCAGAATGTGCTGGGCCAGGACGTCGAGTCCGCCGGAGACCGGATCCTCGCTGTCCTGCGCCCCTTCCGCCACCGCTTCCAGCGCCGCCTCGCATTCCAGCACCTCGAAGCGGTTGGCCGGCACGAACAGCGCCTTGCTTGGCTCGTCGAGCCGGTGGTTGGCGCGGCCGATACGCTGCAGCATACGCGAGGAACCCTTGGGCGCCCCGATCTGGACGACGAGATCGACGTCGCCCCAGTCGATGCCGAGATCGAGGGTCGAGGTACAGACGACCGCCTTGAGGCGTCCCGACGCCATGGCGCTTTCGACCTTGCGCCGCTGCTCGACATCGAGCGAGCCGTGATGAAGGGCGATGGGCAGACTGTCCTCGTTGATCTCCCACAACCCCTGGAACAGCATCTCGGCCTGCGAACGGGTGTTGACGAACAGGAGCGTCGTCTTGTGCTGCTTGATGACCTCGTAGAGTTCGGGAAAGGCGTAGACCGCCGAATGCCCGGCCCAGGGGACGCGCTCGACGCTGCGCAAAATCTCGAGTTCGGGCAGCGCGCCGCCCGGTGCCGTCAAAAGCACCGTCTCGCGTGGCGCCACCGGCGCGGCGATCCAGTCGCGCATGAGGTCGGGCCGGGCGATGGTGGCGCTCAGACCGGTGATCTGCACCTCGGGGGCCAGCGAGGCGATGCGCGCCACCGCGAGCGACAGCAATTCGCCGCGCTTGGAGGTGACCAGGGCATGCAGTTCGTCGAGAACGATGCGTCTGAGCGAACCGAACAGACGGTCCGCGTCGCCATGCGACAGCAAAAGCGCCAATTGCTCCGGCGTCGTCAGCAGGATGTGCGGCGGATCGAAACGCTGGCGCTGGCGCTTGTGCTGCGGCGTGTCGCCGGTGCGCGTCTCGACCCGGACATCCAGACCCATTTCCGAGATCGGCGTCATCAGATTGCGCAGCACGTCGACCGCCAGCGCCTTGAGCGGCGAGACATAGAGCGTGTGCAGCCCGTCTCCGTCTCCCCCAACCAGATCGGTGAGGGTCGGCAGAAAGCCGGCCAGGGTCTTGCCGGCCCCGGTCGGGGCGATCAGCAATGCCGACTGGCCCTGCCTGTAGGCCTCAAGAACCGCAAGCTGATGGGCACGCGGCGCCCAGCGCCGCGCCGCAAACCAGTTCTCGATCGGCTTGGGCATGGTCATTCGGTTTGCGAAATCAGTACAGGTTCATGGGCACGGCTTCACCCAAGGATTTCAGGTGAACCGGCCGGGGCGCAAGTCCAAACCGGCGGAGGGGCATCCGGAAACGCGCAGGATCGTCTGAAACGCGCTCCCGAAGACGCGGCGGCACGGGTGCCGGCCTTCGCACGCCGCCCCAGAGCATCGTGCGAAAAAGTGGACCCCGGCTTTTTGCCAACCGAGGACCGACCCGAAGGGGCGGATCGTGCCGGTGGCGCGATCTGAGGTCCGAAGGATGCGACGACAAACAGAGTGAGCATGGGTTCTGATTCCATCAGAACGCATTTTGCTCTAGGCCCGTCGCACCACCGATGCCTCCGGCCAGCCGATA
>CAZKTH010000221.1:0-6206 GCA_964555575.1 uncultured Devosiaceae bacterium
GCGATCCTTCTGTGCGTCGGCTCGCGCGACCGCCAGATCGGGCGCGAATGGTGCTCGAAGATCTGCTGCACCGTTTCGGCCAATATCGCCATGGAGATCCGCGAAGAGCTGCCCAACTGCAACGTCTACATCTACTACATGGATATCCGCACCTTCGGACTCTACGAGGGCCCCTATTACTGGGAGAGCCAGGAGACCCACAAGGTCAAGTACATCAAGGCCCGCATCGCCGAGGTGACCTCGGACGGCAAGCGCTTGCTGGTCAAGGGCGAGGACACGCTGGTCAAGCGGCCGATCTCCATTCCCTTCGACATGGTGGTGCACGCCGTCGGCATGGACCCGAACACCGACAACATGACGCTGGGCGCCGTCTTCGACGTCAAGCTCAACAGCTACGGCTATATCGACAGGGCGACGACCTACGCCCACCTTTGCGAGACCAGCCGGCCGGGCATTTTCGTCGCCGGCGCCGCGAGCGGCCCGGAAACGATCGACGATTCCATCGCCCAGGGCCACGCCGCGGCGATGGCGGCGCTCAATCTTGCCAGTTCCTCCCTGCGGGCGGCGGCCGAATAATGTTCGGCCTCGCCCGCAAACAGGCGGAAACGCCGCCAGCGCCTATGCTCGATCTCAGCGGGCCGCGCCTCCGGCGTGCCTTCGAGGACCTGATCGCAAGTGCCGAACAGACCGGTGGCGTCGAACGCTATGTCAGCGCCCTTGTCCTCAAGGCGTCGCTGTTCGAGGAATTGCTCGGCAAGGGCCGCGTCGCCGAACTGACCCGGGAAGAATTCCTCGATCTTTGCGCCTTCATCACCCCGGCCCGCCGCCGCGTCGGCACCTGGCTCGAAAGGAATGATTTCGAGGTGATGTGCCGGCGGCTGGCGCTGCTGCTCGACGGCTGGTCGGACGCCTCGACCGCCGATCTCAGACTCGAAATCTTCGCCGCCGCCTTCCCGGACGACCGCGAGCATCGCTGGGTGCGCGATCTCGGCGCCGAAATCCTGCATTTCATCGCGCCGGAACGCTATCCGCTGATGACGCGCTGGATGTGGGACAAGAAGGTCGGCACGGGTGTGCTCAGGGAAATCTGGTTCGCCGACGATGTCGACCTGGCCGAAATCGACGCCGAGGACGATTTCCTGACCTTTTCGGCTCTTTCCGAAGAACTGACAGGGTTCCTCGCCCAGAACGGCGTTTTCCGCGACCTCCCCTTCTATGTCGATCTCGTCGCCGCCCATGTCTATGCCGGCTACATCAACGATCGCGGCGGCCAGTATCTGAGGTCGGATTTCACCCATTCCGGCGATCCGATGTCCCACACCCGCCGCATGCTCGGGCTCGACGCCGTCGACACCGAGACCGGCCGCACCCGCCTGAAGCTTTTCGACGGCACCGCCCACGTCTTGGGCGGCGGACACCTTGCCGACCTGACGGAAAGGGGGATCGAAAATGAAATCTAGGCACGAGTGGCTCCACCCTCATCCGTCCCTTCGGGACACCTTCTCCCATCAAGGGAGAAGGGAGGTCGGCGACGTCTGCAACGTCTTTTCTTCTCCCCTTGTGGGAGAAGGTGGCGCGCAGCGCCGGATGAGGGGTGCTTCGGCAACAATTGATCACACCGGTTCGATGGGAGTGAACTGATGCCTATTCACGAGAAATCGCTGATCCGGCCGGAAAACCTCGTCGAGCACGAAAACCTCGTCATCGACGGCGTCGACGTCTCCGGTCACTGGTCGACCTTCATCGAGAACCGTGCGGTTTCCGACTACAACGAAAACCTGCAGGAAGAGATCGCCGCGCTCGGCGGCGGCGAGAACATCCACCGCTGCTGGCAATGCGGCTCGTGCACCAATGCCTGCACCGTCAACGCGCTCAATCCCGAGTTCAATCCGCGCTTCTGGATCTACCTCATCCGCCAGGGCCTCGAAGAGGAACTGGTCCGCGACAAGGACATCATCTGGCAGTGCGTTTCGTGCAACAAATGCACCTATGCCTGCCCGCGCGACGTCAACCCCGAAGGGGTGATGAAGGCGACGGCCCACTGGCTCGAAATGAAGGGCCACACCGAAAAGAAGCCCTCCATGGTCTTCGACGAGGCCTTCTCAAACCAGGTCTTCAAGAAGGGCATGATCGAGGAAGGCTCGGTCCTCAGGCAGTTCTTCGTCGGCACCGGCCAGAAGCTGATGCAGCCCTGGCTCGTTGCCCTGATTTCCGGCCTCGTCAAGCGTTTCCCGGTTTTCTACCTCATGCATCTCGGGCTCAGCGCGGTCTTTCATCCGCGCACCAGAGGCTGGGCAAAATCCCGTGCCGCCATCGAGGAATATGTCGAGGAGCGCCAGGCCGCCAACCGCAAGGCGCTCGGCCTTGATGTGACAGGAGCCGAATGATGGCCAAGAAATCGAAGTCCATCGCCTATTACCCGGGGTGCGCCCTGGAAGGCACCGGCAAGCCCTACGACAAGTCGACCAAGGCCGTCGGCAAGGCGCTGGGCCTTGACCTCGTCGAACTGAAGAACTGGAACTGCTGCGGGGCGATGGAGGTCAAGAACATCGACCCCAAGATCCAGACCTATCTGTCGGCCCGCAACCTCTCGATCGCCGAGGACATGGGGTTCGATACGGTCATGGCGCCGTGCAACGGGTGCTATCACAACCTCAAGAAGGCCGAATACGACCTCGCCAACGATGATGGCTCGAAAGAAGTCAACACGAGGCTCTCCGAGAAGGCCGGCCATACGACCTATGAGCCGGGCAAGGTCGAGACCATCCATGCCCTCGACTGGATCAAGCGCGAGATCGGCGACGAGGAATTGTCCAAACGGGTCAGGAAGTCGCTCAAGGGTCTCAAGGTCGCCAATTACTATGGCTGCATGTATACCCGCCCGCGCCACATCTTCCCGGAAAAGGACAAGGGTCCTGGGTCGGAATCGACATCCAAGCCGCATTTCATGGACGAGATTCTCGCCGCCGCCGGCGCCGAGAACGTCGATTATCCCCTGAAGACCTCGTGCTGCGGCGGCGCGCATGCGCTTTCGGACAGCGACACCTCGACCAAGCTGGTGCTCAACCTTCTGGAGACGGCGGAAGCCTGTGGCGCCGACGTCATCGCCACCGAATGCCCGACCTGCCATACGGGTCTGGAAATGCATCAGGTCAGGGCCGAGAAGGTGCTGGGGCGCAAGACCAAGGTGAAGATCCTTTATTTCACCCAGTTGCTCGGCATGGCGCTCGGCCTCAGCCCGAGCAAGGTCGGCGTCACCGAAAACTTCTCGGATAGCCGCGATCTCGTCAAGCAGAAGGGGCTCGCCTGATGACCGGCCGGCCCGAAAGCATCGTCGAGATCGAGGATTGGACGGCGCTTCTGGCGCACGCACCCGATGCAGAGCTTCGGCGCGAGGCGTTGTCGCTGGCTGATCAGCTGCTCGACATGGGCGCGGCCATTCTTGAAGCCTGGCTCGAAGCGCACGATCAGGTTCCGACCGACCGCGAGGTCGAAGGTTTTCGCCTGTTGGCTCTGCACCGCCAGGCGGCGCGCGGCAACCCGACCTTCAACGCCTGCCGCGAGACCTGCCGGGAAATCGTCTATCTCAGAAATGTCATCCGGGCCAACCCGGAGGCCGATGACGTCGGTCAAACGCTCAGGCTTTTGTTCATGGTCGTCAGACATCTTGCCCTGTTCGTCGGCGGCAAGCTCGAAATCGCCGGGCTTGGCGATTTCTGCTGCTCGTCACGGCCGCTCAGGCAGGCCGAGCTTCTCGATCCCCAGAACGAAACCGTGTGAACCTCAGGAGGCTCCAATGCCAGTTGTCCGCGGATGCAATCTTCCCGACGATCTCTTGTACGATGTCGAAAACAACCTCTGGTATCGCGACAATGGTGACGGCACCCTGACCGCCGGCATGACCATGATCGCCACCGGCATGGCCGGCCAGCTCGTCGCCTTCACGCCGAAAAAGACCGGCAAATCGATCGGCGGCGGCAAGTCCTGCGCCACGATCGAATCCGGCAAATGGGTCGGCCCGGCCAAGATCGCCTTCGACGCCGAGATCCTCGAGACCAACGAAGCGCTCAACACCGACCCCAAGCTCGCCAATTCCGACACCTATGGCGAAGGCTGGATGGTCAAGGTGAAGCCGGCCGATTTCGCCGCGGCCAAGGCGATGCTCATCCCCGGCAGCGAAGTCGCCGGCCCCTACGAAGCCAAGATGGACGCCGACTCCTTCGCCGGCTGCGCCTGATCAGGAACCGACCGCGTGAACGAAGCCGCCGCCGCCCAGCCCGTATCGGAAACCCGTCTCGCCGGATTGTGGCGACTGACGCGCCTGCGCACGCCCGGCGTGCTGGTCGCCGCGACCATCGCCGTCGCGGCGACCTTCCTGTCCGAACACTACACCGCCCCGGTGATGGTCTATGCCCTGCTTCTCGGCATGGCGTTCAATTTCCTCACCGAGGAAAAGGGCCGCACCGTGCCGGGGATCGAGTTCTCGTCGCGCACGCTCCTGCGGCTCGCCGTCGGGCTTCTGGGGGCGCAGATCACATTTTCCGATATTCTGCGGCTCGGGCCGACGCCGGTCGTGACGGTCATCGCCGGCGTCGGCCTGACCATCGGCTTCGGCGTTCTCGCCGCCAAGGCGATGAAGGTCGACCATGCCTTCGGGGTTCTCACCGCGGGGGCGGTGGCGATCTGCGGCGCTTCGGCGGCGATGGCGATCTCCTCGGTGCTGCCGCCGAGTCATCGGCTCGAACGCGATACCGTCTTCACCGTCATCGGGGTGACGACTTTGTCGACCCTGGCGATGATCATCTATCCGATCGTCATTTCCTTCTTCCAGCTCGACCATTCCGCCGTCGGCATGTTCCTCGGTGGCACCATCCATGACGTCGCCCAGGTGGTCGGCGCCGGCTATTCGGTTTCCGAGGAGACCGGCAATGTCGCCACCTTCACCAAGCTGTTGCGCGTCGCCATGCTGCTGCCGGTGGTGATCACCCTGGCCCTGACCTTCCATTCCGGCACCGGCGGCGGCAATCTCGTCAGGCGGACCTTTCCGAGCTTTTTGTTGTTGTTCGCGGCGCTGGTCGTCATCGGCTCGTTCGGCATTCTGCCGCCCGAACTCACCGATTTCATCAAGTCGGCCTCGCGCTGGCTCCTGGTCACCGCCATCGCCGCGCTCGGCATGAAGACGTCTCTCAAGTCCATCGCCTCGGTCGGCGGGAGGGCGATCGCGCTGATCGTCCTCGAAACCCTGTTTCTTGCCCTGTTTGTGCTCGCGGTCGTGCTCTGGCTGCGGGTCTAGTCGCGCCGGGTTTCCGGCAAGGAGGATTTCATGAGCAGTGAAAAGAACGCCACATCGATGTCGATGATCGTGACCAAGGGCACGCTCGACTGGGGCTATCCGCCCTTCATCCTCGGCACGACCGCCGCGGCGCTCGGCCTCGAGGTGACGATGTTCTTCACCTTTTACGGCCTTGCCCTTCTGAAGAAGGATCTGAAGCTTTCGCTCAATCCCCTGGGCAATACGGCGCTGGAAATGCCGATGGGCGGCGGCCACATGGCCATGCCCAACCTGCTGGCGGCCATGCCGGGCATGACCGGTCTGACGACGTCGATGATGAAGTCGATGATGAAGAAAAAGGGCGTTGCCACGATCGAGGAACTCAGGGAACTCGCGGTCGAATCCGAGATCAACATGATCGCCTGCCAGATGACCATGGACCTGTTCGAGTACAAGCTCGAGGACATGATCGAAGGCCCGGTGCTCGGCGGTGCCGCCAGCTACATCGAAGTCGCCGCCAAGAGCGACATCAATCTCTACATTTGAGGAAAACCAGATGGCCGATCAGACACTGGATGCCAAGGGGCTCAACTGCCCGCTGCCGATTCTCAAGGCGAAGAAGGCCCTGAAGACGCTGCCGACCGGCGGCACGCTCGAAATCCTTGCGACCGATCCCGGTTCGGTCAAGGATTTCGAAGCCTTCTGCCGCACGACCGGCAACGAACTCGTCGAGCAGCACAATGATGGCAAGACCTTCACTTTCCTGATCAGGAACACCGCCTAGGGCGTTCTATCTCTTGGCCGAGTCGCCAACGCCCGTTTTCCCTCCCCCTTGTGGGGAGGGTTGCCGAACAGGACTTAGAGCATCGTGCGAAAAAGTGGATCCCGGTTTTTCGCCAACTGAGGACCGACCCGAAGGGGCAAATCGTGCCGG
>CAZKTH010000222.1:0-6178 GCA_964555575.1 uncultured Devosiaceae bacterium
CCTACACGGTCGGCTTCGCCTACGAGACGCTCTACCAGTACAATCCGATCACCGACAAATATACGCCCTGGCTCGCCTCGGACAGCAAGTGGTCCTCGCCCGACGTGTTCGAGATGACGATCCGCAAGGGCGTCAAGTGGAGCGACGGCACCGCCTTCACGCCCGAGGACGTCAAGTGGAACATCGACCTCGGTCGCTTCGCGACCGTCGCCTGGTCCAACCTCTACAAGGACATGCAGTCCGTCGAGGTCAATGGCGACAAGGTGATCATCACCTTCAAGAGCACGCCGCCGTATCAGCAATGGTACAACCAGATGTGGAACATCCCGATGGTGCAGCCGGCCCAGTGGAAGGCGCACGCCAACGAGAAGGACATCACCTCCTGGTCGCCCAAGGACCCGATCGGTACCGGCCCCTACGTGCTCGATCCCGCCGGCTTTGACCCGACCACGCGCGTCGTGTGGAAGCAGAACCCCAATGGCTGGTGGGCCGCCAAGGACGGGCTGGTGAACGCGCCCAAGCCCAAATACGTCATCGACCTTGTCAATTCTTCCAACAACGTCGCGCTCGGCCTGATGCTTTCGGGCCAGGAAGACCTCAACAACAACTATCTGCCGGGCCTGTCGCGCCTGCTGCAGAGCGGCTACGACGTCCATACCTATTTCAAGGACCCGCCCTACATGCTGTCGTACACCACCACCTGGCTGGTGCCAAACGACACCAAGAAGCCGATGAACGACCTGGCCTTCCGCAAGGCCCTGGCCTACGCCATCGACACCCAGCAGATCGCCAACGTCGACTATGGCAAGATGGTGCCGGCTTCCGATCCGACCGGCCTGCTGCCGACCTGGAAGAAGTGGGAAGACCAGGCCGCGATCAAGCAGTATGGCATCACCTACGATCCGGCCAAGGCCAAGCAGATCCTTGAAAAGGCCGGCTACAAGATGGGGGCGGACGGCTATTTCACCGAGCCCGACGGTACGCCGATCGATCTGAAGCTCGAAGTGCCCTCCGGCTGGTCGGACTGGATGCAGGCCGTCCAGATGATCTCTGCCGACGCCAAGGCGGCCGGCATCAAGATCGATCCGGCCTATCCGGACTACAACACCTGGGTCTACGACCGGAACTCGGGCAATTTCGACCTGTTGCTCAACAATAATGTCGGCATTTCCGACACCCCGTTCACCCAGTATCAGTACCTTTACAACAACCCGATCCTGGACACCCAGACCACCTACAACTTCGCCCGCTACAAGGACCAGAACGCCTGGGATCTGGTGCAGAAACTCAACCACACCAACAAGTCCGATACCGCGGACATGAAGAAGATCATCGACGAACTGCAGACCACGCAGATGCAGAACCTGCCGCAGATTCCGCTCTGGTACAACGGCGCCTGGGCCCAGATGTCGACCAAGTACTGGAAGGACTGGCCGGCCAACGGCACCAAGCGTGAGAACATGCCTCTGAGCTGGGGCGGCACCCTGCAGATGTCGGGTATCGAGACCTTCGCCAACGTGGTCCCCGCCACCACCAAATAGGCTGATCCGAACCTCTGTCCCCGGCCGGCATGCACGGCCGGGGCCCGAGACGCGGCGAGGCCCCCCTTCCCGCGTCTCAAACCCGCCCTTTTGCACCGAGCCGACAGGCTTGGCCGCCCCGTCAAGGCGCAGTCCCCATGTTCCGCTATCTTGCGCGCAAGCTCGTCGTCTACGTCCTCACTTTCATCTTCGCGGTGACGATCGACTGGGCCATTCCACGCTTCATGCCCGGCAATCCCGTCGAGGCACTGGTTGCCCGCATCGCCCAGCAGCCCGAGGCGAGCAAGGCCCTGACCTCCTATTATATGGCGGCGTTCAACCTCAACGCGCCGTGGTGGCAGGAGTACTTCCACTTCTGGACCGCCCTGTTTCACGGCGATCTCGGGCGCTCGATCATGTTCTACCCGACGCCCGTCATCACCGTCATCGACCGCGCCCTGCCCTACACTCTGGCGCTGCTGCTGCCGGCCATCCTTCTGAGCTGGTACGCCGGCAACACGGTCGGGGCGCTGGCCGCCCGTCGAAAATCGCTCGACAACACCATTCTGCCGCTCGGCTACGTCTTGACCGCCACGCCCTATATGTGGCTCGGCATCCTTCTGGCCTGGTTGTTCGGCACGATCCTGCACGTCTTCCCCATGGCCTATGGCTATGATCCGAGCCTGCAGGCGAGCTTCGATCCCCAGTTCATCCTCAGCCTCTTGTTCCACTGGTTCCTGCCCTTCGTATCGCTGTTCCTGGTGGCTTTCGGCGGCTGGGCCATCGGCATGCGCAACATGATCATCTACGAGCTTGAATCGGACTACGTCCATTATCTGCAGGCGCTGGGGGCACCGAGCGGTCTGGTCCGGAAATATGCCTTCCGCAATGCCGTGCTGCCCCAGATCACCGGCCTCGCCCTACAGCTCGGGACCATGGTCGGCGGCGCCATCGTGACAGAGATCGTCTTTTCCTATCCGGGTCTCGGAACCCTGGTGCTCAACGCCATCCAGAACCAGGACTATTTCGTCATCCAGGGGATCTTCCTGTTCATCATCATCGGCGTCCTGCTCGCCAATCTCATCGTCGATTTCGTCTACCTGTTCATCGATCCGCGCACGCGCATGGGCGCCGGAGGAAACTGAGATGGCCGAAGACCTGAAAAGCACCACCGCCCCCGGCACGCCGCCCATTCCCGCAGCCGCCCTGCCGGAAAAGGCCCTGAAGCGGCCGCGCAACGAAATGCTGTTTTTCGCCCTGTCCAATCCCAAGCTGGTCATCGGGCTGCTGATCTTCCTCATCCTTCTGCTCGTTGCGATCTTCGGCCCGATGCTGACGAGCGTCGACCCGATGGCTTTTGTCGAACCCGCCTCCATGCCGCCTTCGGGCCAGTACTGGCTCGGCACGACCCTTTTCGGACAGGACGTCTATTCCCAGTTCGTCAATGGTCTCAGGGGCAGCTTCATCGTCGGCGCCCTGGCCGGCATCATCGCGGCGGCGGTCGGCATGAGCGTCGGGTTCATCGCCGGCTACAAGGGCGGGATCGTCGACGACGTGCTCAACATGCTGACCAATGTCGTTCTGGTGATCCCGACCTTCGCCGTGCTGCTGGTCATTGCCGCCTACCTGACGGTGCGCGGCGTCTTCATGGAATCGCTCTTCATCGGGCTGACATCATGGCCGTGGGTTGCCCGCGCCCTCAGGGCCCAGACCTTCTCGCTGGCCTCGCGCGATTTCGTCGACATGGCGCGCCTTTCCGGCAAGGGCACGTTGTCGATCGTTTTCACCGAGATCGCGCCGAACATGAGTTCGTATCTGTTCATGACGCTGATCCTTCTGTTCGGCGGTTCGATCCTGACGGCGGCGACCCTCGATTTCATCGGCCTTGGCCCGACCAACGCCATCTCGCTGGGGCTGATGATGAACTATTCGGTGATGAACGCAGCCCTGCAACTGGGCCTTTGGTGGTGGTTCGTGCCGCCCGGCCTCGCCATCGCGACGCTGGTGGGTGCGCTCTACGTCATGAATGTCGGGCTCGACGAGGTGTTCAACCCCCGGTTGAGGGAGCTTTAGGATCATGCTCGACGTCGATGACCTCAAGGTCCACTACCGCACGCTCGCCGGCCCCGTCCGCGCTCTGGACGGCATCAGTTTTTCCATGAACGACGGCGAAATCCTCGGTGTCGCCGGAGAATCGGGGTGCGGCAAGTCAACCCTCGGCAAGAGCCTCATCCGCCTGGAAGCGCAGATGCTCTATGTCGAGGGCAAGGTCACGCTCGACGGCAAGGAACTGCCGGTCTGGGACGACCAGGGGATGAACGCGTTCCGTTTCAACGAAGTCTCGCTGATCCCGCAATACGCCATGAGCGCTCTCAACCCGACCCGCAAGATCGGCCGCATGGCAGGCGAACTGCTCGAATCGCGCGGTCACGATTTCGGCGAGATCCGCCCCGAGATGGAACGCCGGCTGAGAATGATCGGGCTCGACCCCAAGGTGCTCGACAACTATCCGATCGAACTGTCCGGCGGCATGAAGCAGCGCGTCGTCATCGTGCTGTCGACCCTGTTGAACCCGTCCCTGCTCATTGCCGACGAGGTCACCTCCTCGCTCGACGTCTCGACGCAGAAGGCCGTGGCGCGGGCGCTGGTCGAGTTCCAGGCCTTTGTCAAATCGACGATCCTGATCACCCACGATCTGGCCATCCTGGCCCAGATCGCCACCCAGATCATGGTCATGTATGCCGGTCGGCCGGCGGAAAAGGCCCCGACCGAGACCATCGTCTCCAGACCGGCGCACCCCTATACGCGCATGCTGCTCGGCTCGCTGCCCGAGGTCGGGGTGCGATTTGCCGACAAGCGCCTGAGCGGCATCGCCGGACGGCCGCCCTCGCTGCTCGATCCGCCCAAGGGATGCCGGTTCCGCGACCGCTGCCCGCTGGCCTTCGACAAATGCGCCGAGGATCCGCCCTACAAGAAGGTCGGCCCCGATCACTGGGCTGCGTGCTGGAAGGCGGACGTGCAATGACCCTGCTGAAACTGGAAAAAATCACCAAATATTTCCGCTCCGGCGTGTTCGGACGGGCGGCCATGCCCGCGGTCAGCGATATCGACCTGACGGTGGAGCCCGGCAGGATCGTTTCGCTGGTCGGCGAAAGCGGTTCGGGCAAGACCACGGTCGGCCGCATGATCCTGAGGCTCATCTCCCCCACCACCGGAAAGATCGTGTTCGACGGCAACAATGTTTCCGTCCTCAAGGGCAAGGCACTGCACGCCTATTACCGCCACGTCCAGGGCGTCTTCCAGGATCCCTTCAGCGCCTACAACCCGATCTTCAAGATCGACCGCATCTTCGACTCGATCCGCCGCGCCTATCTGCCGGAACTCCCCCCCGACGCCTGGCGCGCCAAGATCGAGGATACGCTGGAAACCGTCGGCCTCAGAAGCGCCGCCGTCCTCGGGAAATACCCCCACCAGCTCTCCGGCGGGCAATTGCAGCGCCTTTTGATCGCGCGGGCCCTGCTGCTCGACCTCAGGCTACTCGTGGCCGACGAGGTCATCTCGATGCTCGACGCCTCATTGAGGATCGACATCCTCAATCTGCTCGGCGACCTCAAGACACGCGGACTCGGGATCGTCTTCATCACCCACAATCTGTCGCTGTGCAATTACGTCAGCGACACCACGCTGGTCCTGCGCAACGGCCGCATCGTCGAGACCGGCGCGACCGAAAAGGTGTTCGGCGACCCCCGCCATCCCTATACGAAACTCCTGCTCGATTCCGTGCCGCGCATCGCCGAGCGCTGGAGTGAAGAGCAGTTGATAGAGCGGATCGAGTTGCCCGCAAACCTCGACGCCGCCGCCCGATCCGGCCCGCTGCAGGCGATCGCGCCCGACCACCTGATCGCACCGTTCTGAAGCGGCGGCCCGAAAGGGGAGGTGGTGCAGGACGCGCGCCTCATGCCATGGTCACGCGGAATTTTCTTTCGGCCCAGGCATCGGTGTCGGGGAAGCGGCAGGTGAAGTCCACAGCCTTGAGCATCGTGCGAAAAAGTGGATCCCGGTTTTTCGCATGATGCTCTCTTACTTGTGCGCACACAGGGTCTTGCCGATCTGCTTGATCTGATAACCCTGGTTGATCAGCTTCTTGGCCTGTTGCTGGTTCACCTGCTGCCAGCCGTTCGGGCAAACCGATGTCTGCGGCGCCAGGCAGAAGATCGTCTTGCCGGCCTTGGTGACCGGCACGACCTTGCGGCCCTGCGACGTCAGGATCGTCGCCTGGACGGGGCCGACCTGTTTCCAGCCGCTGCGGCATTCCGGTCCTTCGACGGTCGGTGGCGGCGTTGTCGTCGACGGCTCGGTCGTCGTCGGCTGGTCGGGCTGCCCGACCGTCGGCGTTATCAACGGCACGGACACGCAGGCCCGGTCGTTGTCCGGCAGCGGATCGTTGACCGTGGCAATGCCGAGCAACGCCTCGACAAGTGCCGCATCGATTTCGCCGGTGACGGCAAGGCCGTTGGCCTGCTGATAGGCACGGATGGCGGCACGGGTGCGAGCGCCCATGATGCCATCGACCGGGCCGGGGTCGAACCCGGAATTGTCGAGCGTTTGCTGCACGTCGGCGACATAGGCGTCAAAGCCGCTGCCGAGTTCGGCGCAAT
>CAZKTH010000223.1:0-6168 GCA_964555575.1 uncultured Devosiaceae bacterium
CCAGCCGCTGCCGGGGCGGCTGCTCGACTGTGCCCGGGCAGCGCCTGGCGGACCCGGGAAGGGCACAAGGCATCCGGCACGATGAGACAGGGGCCGAGATCCGGTGCCTCTCGCCCCTATCACGGGATTGTCGCCCGCTTGCCGTGCCGACGATCCGATCAGGACCCCCTGCCAACTCCGAAATCGCGATCGGCGCGGAACCGCAGCGCCTCCTTGCTCCCGACGCCATCATGCTCGTGCGCCGGGCGAATCGGGGCAGCGGGCACCCGAGGGGCGGGAAAGATCGGCGAATCGGGCCGAAGCGGTTGTTTTGTCACAGTTGTTTGTGTTCCGCTTTCGCACCGATGCGATTCTGCTTTTCAGGTGTTTTCCATATAAATCAATAACTTAAGAATCGGCGTCAGAACCTGAATTTATGACAGCAATTGTATGGAAATCGAGCCTTTGTGCTGTCCGGGTGACAGGCAAACGGCTTTGTCATAGTAATATTGATCTTCGCCACCTTGGGCGGGCCTGTGCGGGGGGGGAACCAAGCCATGATTGATCCGTTAGTCGTAGACCTTTCGCGTCTGCAATTCGCGCTGACCGCGCTTTACCACTTCCAGTTCGTGCCATTGACGCTTGGACTGACCTTCATGATTGCGGCGATCGAGACGGTCTACGTGATCACGGGGAACGAGGTCTACAAGCAGATGGCCAAGTTCTGGGGCAAGCTGTTCGCGATCAATTTCGCGCTCGGCGTTGCCACCGGCCTGACCATGGAATTCGAATTCGGAACCAACTGGTCGCTCTATTCGCACACGGTCGGCGACATTTTCGGCGCACCTCTCGCGATCGAGGGGCTGATGGCCTTTTTCATGGAATCGACCTTCATCGGGTTGATGTTCTTCGGCTGGAGCCGGATGCGCCCCGGTTCCCACCTGGCCGTCACCTATCTGGTGGCCCTGGGGTCCAACCTGTCGGCGCTGTGGATCCTGATCGCCAACTCCTTCATGCAGCATCCGGTCGGCGCCGTGTTCAATCCGGTGACGATGCGCATGGAACTCACCGATTTCGCCGCCGTGGTGTTCAACACCAAGGCGCAGGCGCAATTCGTGCACACCACCACGGCCGGCTACGTCTCCGCCGCGATGCTGGTGATGGGCGTGAGCGCCTTTTATCTGTTAAGCAGCCGGCATCGTGCCTTCGCGCTGCGTTCGTTCCGCATCGCCGCGCTGTTCGGCCTGATGGCCTCGATGGCGGTGATCACCCTGGGCGATGCCTCGGGCCGCGTGGACTTTCTGGTGCAGGAACCCAAGGTCGCCGCGATGGAAGGCCTCTGGGACACGTCGGTTCCGCCCGCCGCGCCGTGGGACGTCATCGACTGGCCCAACCAGGCCCAGCAGAAGAACGATTTCAGCATCGGTATTCCCTACGTGCTGACCCCGCTTGTAACCCGCACCATGAATACGCCGATCCGCGGGCTCAACCAAATCGAGCAGGCCAGCAAACCGCGTATCGAGCGGGGGATCACCGCAGTGGCCGCGCTTGAAAACTACGCCAAGACCAAGAACGCGGCCGATCTCGCCACCTACCAGGCCAACGCCGCCGATATCGGCTACGGGCTCATGGCACGCGAATTCGCGCCGGATCACGACGTTGCCAACATCACCGACGCCAATCGCAGCGCCATCGTGGATCAGGCCGCCAAAGCCATCATCCCGGACATGTTCACCGAGTTCTACGCCTTCCGGATCATGGTGGCGCTGGGCTTTTTCTTCCTGTTCGTTTTCGCCTACGGGTCCTACTACAGCCTGGTGGGCAAGCTCGAGAAGCGGAAGTGGCTCCTCTATCTGACGATGTGGTCGATCCCACTGCCGGTGCTGACCACCCTGTTCGGGTGGATCACGGCCGAAGTGGGGCGCCAGCCCTGGGCAGTCTACGAGGTGCTGCCGACCTTCATCTCAAGCTCGACCCATCCAGTCGGGTACATGATCTTCTCGCTGATCGGCTTTGCGCTGCTCTATTCCTCGTTCATCGCGGCCGAACTCTATCTGATGTTCAAATACGCCCGACGTGGCCCCGACGTGGAGCCGGCAGGTGCGGGCGCGGCAAACGGCGCGCCGAGCGCACCGACCGGGGCCGTCACGGCCGAGCAACCCTGGAAGTAGGGAGGACGAACCATGGAACTCTATGTTTTTCTCAAGCTGATCTGGTTTGTCCTGCTCGGGGTGCTTCTGATGGGGCTTGCCATCATGGTGGGCATGGACATGGGCGTCGGCGCGCCAAGCGCACCGACCGGGGCCGTCACGGCCGAGCAACCCTGGAAGTAGGGAGGACGAACCATGGAACTCTATGTTTTTCTCAAGCTGATCTGGTTTGTCCTGCTCGGGGTGCTTCTGATGGGGCTTGCCATCATGGTGGGCATGGACATGGGCGTCGGCGCGCTGTTGCGCTTCGTCGGCCGCAATGACGGCGAACGCCGCGCCGCGCTCAACATGATCGGCCCGCACTGGGACGGGAACCAGGTCTGGTTCATTCTCGGCGGCGGGGCGATCTTCGCGGCCTTCCCGACCCTTTACGCCACCTCGTTCTCGACCTTCTACGTGGTGATGATCCTGTTGTTGTTCTCCATGATCATCCGGCCGGTGGCCTTCGAATACCGCTCCAAGGTGGAGGGCACCCGCTGGCGCGAAACCTGGGACTGGGGCTTCCTGATTTCGGGGGCGCTGCCCATGTTCGTGTTCGGCGCCGCCTTCGGCAACATCATGGAGGGCGTGGCCTACCACTTCGAGTGGAACGGACAGTACATCCTCGACCAGTCCTTCATCTGGTACCTCATCAATCCCTTCGCTTGGCTGGCCGGGGCGCTGTCCGTGGCCCTGGCGCTGCAGCAGGGCGCGGCGATGCTGATGATCAGGGGCGAGGAGCCGATCTATGGCCGGGCCAGAACCTATGGCTCGATGGCGGGCCTGGTCGCGGCGGTGCTGTTCGTGATCGGCGGGATCTGGGTCAGGTTCCTCAACGGCTACGCCTATACAAGCGCGGTCGATCCCGGCGCGCCGGCGACTCCGCTCAGCGGGCCGACGGTCGAGATCCAGGCCGGCGCCTGGTTCAACAATTACGGCGCCTATCCCGTTCTGTGGCTGGTGCCGCTGATCGGTCTGGCGGCGATTGTGCTGGCGGCGTTCGCGCTGCGCGGCAACCGGCCGATCCTCGGCTGGTGGCTCAATGCCGTGGCCTGGATCGGCGTGATCGGTACGGTCGGGGTCTCGATGTTCCCCTTCCTGATGCCGTCCGCGAGCAATCCGAGCCAATCCCTGACCGTCTGGAACGCGACCGGCAGCCAGTTGAGCCTGAGCTGGATGCTGGCCATGGCGATCATCTTCGTGCCGGCGATCTTGGCCTACACCTCCTGGGCATTCGCCCTGATGGGCGGCAAGCGCCGGGTCAAGGACGTGATCGCCGACAAGGAAAGCTATTGAGGGTGCCCGTGCGCCCGTAAAAGGAGTGAAAAGACATGGGTACGTTCTGGAAACTGTTTGGCCTGGCGCTGGCTGGCGTCCTGTGCCTTCTGGTGGCGGTGACCACCAGTGATGCCGGGCCCTGGTATTTCGCCTGGTTGCTCGGCACCATGATGGTGATCCTGATCGCGGTGGCGGGCGGGGTCCTGTTCGAGACCCAGTTCGGCGACGAACTGGAAGCCAAGGGCGCGAAGAAAGGCGGCAGTAAATGAGTCTGGTTCACATCATCTTCATCGTGCCGCTCGTCTATTTCCTGTTCTACCTGATCGCCTGGCTCTATGCGCGCCGGCATTTCCCCAATGGCGATTGACGCATTCGGCCGGGACTGAACGAAGCGGTCCTGTCGGACAGGAGTGACGGCGGGCGTCATCGTCGACGCGGTTGCGGTTGTCTTTGGAGCATGCGTTCTGACGGAGTCAGAGCGCATGCTCTGTTTCTGTGTGGTTGCATCCTTTGGACCTCGGATCGTGCCGCCGGCACGCTTTTTTCGGGAACGTCGCGCTTCAGGCGGAGGAGGCGCCGGCTCCGATCTGGCTGGTCAGACCGAACGCCGCCAGTTGCGCCCGCGTCGAGGCATAGTCCTTGTGAAGGATTCCCCGGATCCCCAGCCCCGACGCGACCTGCAGAAACATCGGGGTATTTTCGACATAGAGCACTTCTTCCGGCTTCACCTGGGCGATATCGAGGGCAAGATAGAAAATGTCCGTGTCCGGCTTGCGCAGATGCACGTAGGAAGAGGAGATGAAGGCGTCGACGAAGGCGCTCAGGCCGAAATGCCCGACCCGATGGTCGTTGAGCTCGCGCCCTTCGTTGCTGACCACGACGATTTTGAGATTGTACCGTGCCTTGAGGTCCTTGATCAGGGTAATCATTTTCGGAAAGGGCTTTGAGAGCGCGAACATCGCCTGCCGGAAATCGTCGCGGGTGAAGGCGCGCTTTTTGTAAAAAACCACCCGGTCGAGATAGGCATCGAGGCTGAGTTTGCCCTGCTCATAGGTGTCGAAGGTCAGATGGTGCCGGTGTTCCATCTCTTCGAGTTCCAGCGCGAAACGCTCGGCTATCCGCCGGCGTTCGAGATGATCCCAGCCATTGGTGAGCAGAACGCCGCCAATATCGAGGAAAAGGCAGGTGATTTTCGTTGCATCGCTCATGTTCGGTCCGCGCCTGATGTTGCCTGATGTTGTCGGAAAGGAAGGTGTCGGTGATTGTTATGTATCGCCGGCAAGGCTGTGCCGCGAATGCGTGGCATCAAGAAGGCTTTTCCACAGATTCCACGCGATCGTTTCACACGACGCCCAAAACGCCGTGTCCACCCCTTTTGCGGCGGAGAATCCGGGCAGGCGTCCGGTTCCGGAAAGGCGGTCCGGCGCCCGGGGGATCGCTCCGGGGCCGACCGAAGCAACGGCGCGGGCCAGGAGCGCGCATGGATACGTGCGGATGCGGCTGGGCCCGTTCCTGGAAAGAAGTGTGCATTTCGGCAGCACATTTTGAAAAAGTGCCGAATTCTCGACCTTTTCCTTGGTATTGCCGCATAGCCGGAATAGGCGAGCCGCTTCCGCCCGCAAGCGATGAATCCCAGCAGGCATTCGCATGCTTATCCTCGTTCCTGCCCCTTCGTTCGACTCGGCCATTCCGAACAGTGCCATTTGCCTCGCCAATGACGGCTGTGCGGCTGGCAGGCATGCGGCTGCAAGCGTCTTCGGGCTACAAGCGGATCGATCATGGCTGCCACCATCCGCTCTGGCGGTCCTTGTACTTGCGGGTCGGAGATGCCGCCGTTTCGCTTCGGCGGGTGAAACGGTAAGATGAATTGGCGACCCTGCCGGCCCGTTTTCTGACGGGCTTGCGATCGATGGCCCCCGGACCGGTTTTGGCGCCCGACCGAAGGAGATGCGAGAATGAGATCTGACGAAAAAACTTCCGAGGGATCGGCGCAGGAGAAGACGCCTTTGCCCGACACCGATCTCGAGACCGGATTGAGCGCCGCCGAAGTCACCAAGCGCCTTGATCGCTACGGGCCCAATGCGCTTGAAGAGCACAAGGTCAGCCCGCTCAGCAGACTCCTGGGCTATTTCTGGGGGCCGATCCCCTGGATGATCGAGGCGGCGGCCATTCTTTCGGCGCTCGATCAGCATTGGGCGGATCTGGCGATCATCCTGGTGCTGCTGCTGTTCAACGCCGGCGTCGGTTTCTGGCAGGAACACAAGGCCGACGATGCGCTGGCGGCGCTCAAGAACCAGCTCGCGCTCAAGGCGCGCGCCTTGCGCGACGGCAAATGGGGCGAGGTCGACGCCGCGACCCTGGTGCCCGGTGATGTGATCCGCATCCGGCTCGGCGACGTCATTCCCGCCGACGTCCGCCTGATGGAAGGCGATTATCTGTCGGTCGATCAGGCGGCGCTGACCGGCGAATCCCTGCCGGTTGCGAAAAAGAAGGGCGAGGACGCCTATTCGGGGTCCATCGCCAAGCAGGGCGAAATGGTTGCGGTCGTCACCGCGACCGGCGCCAGCACCTTTTTCGGGCGCACCGCCAAGCTGGTCGAAGGCGCCGGCGCGGTGTCGCATTTCCAGCGTGCCGTGATGCGTATCGGCGACTTCCTGATTTTCGTGGCGCTCGCTCTTTCCATTGTCCTGATCCTGGTCGAACTGTTCCGCGGCGAGTCGCC
>CAZKTH010000224.1:0-6131 GCA_964555575.1 uncultured Devosiaceae bacterium
GAAGGGGCAGATCGTGCCGGTGGCACGATCTGAGGTCCGAAGGATGCGACAACAAGAACATGGAGCGGCGAAGCGATTCAACTTGGACGCGCGCCGCTCTAGCGGGGCCGTTTTGGCCGACTCTCCTCTGCGTCATTGCAAGGCGCCCTGGCGAGGAGGCAATCCAGGCGGCGTTTGCAGCAGTGTCGGAGCGCATGAATTGCGGCGCGCCCTGCCGGCGCTCGCGATGACGACCGAAGTGTTGCCGGCGAGACGAAATGCGCTCCGGCTACGCGCGCGGCGCTACTCCGCCGCCGCCAGTTCGGCGTCAAGATTGCCGACGAAGGCCTTGAGGTCGGCAAGTACCGCATCCGAGCCGGGACCGACCCACATGAAATGGCCGAAGCTGTTGTCGTAGAGCTTGAGCCGCGAATGGCGGATCAGCCGTCTCGCCCTGTTCGCATGGCCGACATCGACCATGGCGTCATTGCGGCTGAACTGCAAAAGCGTCGGACAGCTCACCCGCGCCAGAACCGCATCGTCGAGATCGTGGTCGAGATCGGCCGAAAGCCCCGAATAGGATCTGAACGTGTTGATCTTGTCCCTCAACTTGATCACGTCCTCGCGGTCGACGGCGTTGACGGCCGAGGTCGTGATGCCGCTGACGAAGCTCTTGGCCGCCCTGTCCGGGAACAGGCGGAAGGCCAGGCGCGTGGCCGTCCACACATAGCGCTCGTAGCGCGGACCGTAGAAGATCTTCGAGCGCCGGTAGCGCTTGTCGGCGACGTTCAGCCACGGTCCGGTGACCGCCGACTCAAGGACGAGGGCGCGGGTCCTTTCGGGAAACTGCGCCGCGAACTCGATGGCTGGACGGCCACCCAGCGACACGCCGATGACGATCACCGGGCCGGCCCCGATCTTCTCGAGAAGCCCGGCGATGACCTGCGCCGTTGCCGACGCCGTCTCGTTGCCCGCCAGATCGGTGGCGCCGTAGCCCGGGCGCGACGGCACGATCAGCCGGGTCGTTCTCGGATCGAAGGTCCTGTCGAAGGTGGTGTTGCGGGCACTGCCCTGCCCGCCATGGAAAAACAGGACCGGCTCTCCGCGCCCCAGATCCCTGTACTCCACCCTGCCGCGCGGTGTGTCGATCACCCGCGTCTGATGGCCTGATGTACTCACCCCAGCCCTCTTTGTTCTTTTCCGCTTCCTATCCGGAGCCCTGACCCATCAGAATCGACGCGCATGCCCTCACGTCAAGCGTCAACGTTTCATTAACCTTAATGCCGCGGACGCACCCCGTCTTGCCTCAGCGGCCCGTCTATTTCCGTTTGAACGGCACCGAAGTCGACATCTTGGTGTCGGAGCCGGCAATCCAAACGTCGAAATCGACCGTATAGGCGTCCCCCTCGAGGGTGATCTGCGATCCGATCGTCAGATCCTCGCCTTCGTGCTGCTTTTGCTGCTTGAAATCGAAAACGATCTTGCTGCCCCGTTGTCGGCCGATCGCCAACCCGGTGAATGCGGTGTTCGAACTCATCACGCCTTCGTAGCGGCTGGTGTCGTCGTTGTATTTGATCGTGCCGTAAATCGAGAGATTGAGCCCGGCGACGGCACAGCGGCCCTGATAGTTGATCTTGCCCTGGCCGCCATCGGCGATGACGTTGCGGCAGGAGAACTTTTCCGGTTCCTCGCCGCCGACGAGCTCGCCGCTGCCGCGCCAGCTGCCGACATAGGATTGCAGGATCGTATCCTGTTTCGGTCCAGCCAGAGCGACGTCCGGCAGCGCCGCCACGAGAACAAGTCCCGAAACCGCGAGTGCACCTTTCCAGGAGTTGGATCTGGACATATTCGAATGCTCCTTTTCAGGCCCCTCGTTCTTCGGGCCGTCCGACGAAAATAGTCGGCAACGACGTCGGCGCCAACCAGGGCATGGCGATTTCCCGGTATGAGGCAAATGCCGGTCGATTTGACGCAGCCACAACAGCTGGCTCTTGCCTGTCATCATGACCACGTTTCCACGTCAGGATTTGCCGTTCTGCCCGAATCCGGGTTAGAGCTTTGTCCATCGGTGGCGGCGTGCCCGTCCATGCTTGCAGTGGAGATCGGTTGTTGCTGTCGCGACCTGGGGCTTTTCGAAAGACGAAACCGGACATGACGACATCCGTGCCGAACGCACCACTGATCGAGACGGTGAATGCCAATCTGCATCTGATGTCGGGCAAGGAACCGCTGCACATCCTCAAGGATGTTTCCCTTTCGGTCGCGCCGGCCGAGGTCGTCGCCATTGTCGGGCCCTCGGGAAGCGGCAAGACCTCGCTGCTGATGGTGCTGGCCGGTCTCGAAAAGACGACGAGCGGCCTGGTCAGGGTCGCCGGGCACGAGCTCAATGGCCTGGACGAGGACGCACTGGCGAAATTCCGCCGCCACACTCTCGGAATCCTGTTTCAGAATTTCCATCTGGTGCCATCGCTGACCGCCATCGAGAACGTGGCGCTGGCGCTCGAGATCGCCGAAGCCGACATGCCCTATGGCCGCGTCCGCGACGAAGCGAAGATCGCCCTCGAGGAAGTGGGCCTGGGTGACCGGCTGACCCATCTGCCCAGCGCCCTGTCGGGCGGCGAACAGCAACGCGTCGCCCTCGCCCGCGCCATGGTCGCCAAGCCGCGCCTGCTTCTGGCCGACGAGCCGACCGGCAATCTCGACCAGGATGCCGGCGCCCGCGTCATCGCCCTGATGTTCGATCTCGCCCGCAGGCATCATACCGCCGTGCTGCTGATCACCCATGACAAGGTTCTCGCCGGGCGCGCCGACCGACGCCTGTCGATGAACCGCGGCCAGCTCCTCGAGCTGGCAGGGGCATCGGCGGCATGAGCCAATTTCTGAGCTGGATGCGGGTTGCCGTAACCGACCTGCGCGGTGACATGCGGCGCTTTATCGTGCTCATCGCCTGCCTTGCCCTCGGGACCAGCGTCATCGCCGCCGTCGGTTCGGTCGGCACCAGTCTCAAGAACGCCGTCGACAACGACACCACCACCCTGATGGGCGGCGATCTCGAGGTGTCGCGCCCGGACCGGCCGGCAGATGCGGACGAACTGGCCTATCTCAAATCGGTCGGCAGGGTCTCCTATGTCGTCGACTCGGCGGCGCGCGGCGTCGCCGGCGACAATTCGACGCTCATCGACCTTTATGCCGTCGACGACGCCTATCCGCTGCTCGGCGATGTCATAAGCCCGCAACTGCCCTTCGGCCAGAAGCCTGCCGAACTGCTCGACAAGCGCGACGGCGTCTGGGGCGCCCTGGTCGACCCGATCATCTTCGACCGGCTCGGCATCGGCATGGGCGGACACTTTTTCATCGGCGAGACCGAATTCGAGGTCAGGGGCACGATATCGAGCCTGCCCGACAGCGCCGTGCGCGGCTTCCAGCTCGGGCTGACCACGCTGATTTCGACCCATGCGTTCGGGGCCATGAAGGATCTGCGGGCGCCGCTGCCCGGCCTTCTGACCCATTACAAATACAGGATTGCCCTGCCGAGCCACGATTTCACCGTCGCCAAGACCGAGATCGAGGAGCACTTCGCCGACAATGCCTGGAAGGTGAAATCGCCGCGCGAGGTCGCCGGCGACCTGATCCGCTTCTACGACATGTTCACCCGCTTCCTTCTGATCGTCGGGCTTTCCTCGCTTCTGGTCGGCGGTGTCGGCGTGTCGAGCGGCGTGATGTCCTATATCGCCGAACGCCAGCATTCGATCGCGGTGTTCCGCAGCCTCGGCGCGACGAGCACCCGCATCCTTGTGCATTTCCTGACCCAGATCGGCATCCTGACCGGCATCGGTGTGCTGATCGGGGTGAGCGCCGGCGCTATCGCCTCGATGATCCTGCTGCCGATCGTCGGCAACATGATCGCCGTTTCCCTGCCGCCGGCGATCGAATGGGTGCCGCTGGTGACGGCGGCGAGCTTCGGCATGATCGCCGGCTTTGCCTATTCCTTCCTGCCCCTGATGCAGGCGCAGCGCATCAGCCCGGCGCTTCTGTTCCGCAGTCTCGGCTCGGTGCCGCCGCGCGTCGAATTCAGGACCTTTTCGCGGCTGACCATCCTTGTGCCGATCCTGTTGTCCGCCCTCATGTTGTTCCTGCTCGCCGTGGTGATTACCGGCGATCTCATGCTGGTCACCTATTACACCCTCGGCGTCGTCGGCAGCTTTGTGGTGTTGCGCCTGTCCGCTTCGGGGCTCATGTGGCTGTTCGGCCGCCTGCCACCGGCGCGCCAGAGCGTGTTGCGCCACGCCCTGAAGAACATCCCGGCCCCCGGATCGAACGCCGCGGTCGTCGTGGTCTCGCTCGGGCTCGGGCTTGCCCTGTTGCTGGTGATCGCCCTGCTGGACGTCAATCTGCACAACCAGCTGACCGGCCAGATCGTCAGGGATGCCCCGACCTTCGTGGTCACCGACCTGTTCAGCGACGAGGTCGCCGATCTCGAACAGATGAAAAAGACCGATCCCTACATGACGAGCTTCCGGTCGAGCCCGATGCTGCGTGGCGCCATCACAAAGATCAATGGCCACGATTCGAAAAGCTACATG
Organism: uncultured Devosiaceae bacterium; assembly: GCA_964555575.1. Lineage (GTDB taxonomy): Bacteria > Pseudomonadota > Alphaproteobacteria > Rhizobiales > Devosiaceae > JAHJQZ01. The sequence goes on from CAZKTH010000224.1 coordinate 4,563, forward strand.
CACCTGGGCGAGGAAGCCTCGTTCATGCTGTCCCGCGATATCCCGGTGACCTACAGGGCCGGTCTGCCGCCCGATTCGACCGTGACCGACGGCAAATGGTGGCCTGCCGACTATGACGGACCGCCGCTCGTCTCGCTCAGGGACACGATGCGAAGCCAGCTCGGCCTCAAGGTCGGCGACACGATGACATTCTCCATTTTCGGCGACACCATCAAGGCGACCATCGCCAATTTCCGCGATTTCGATTTCCAGAGGGGCATCAACTTCATGGTGACCTTCTCGCCCGGCGCGCTCGACAATTATCCGGCGACGTTCCTGGGCACCATCAAGGCGTCTGACGGCCACGAAAAGGACCTCGAACGGACCCTGACCCGCACCTTCCCCGATGTCAGCTTCCTGCCGATCGGCGATGCGCTCAAGCAGGCGGCGAGCCTGTTCGACAAGCTCTCCATGGCGGTCAACACCGTGGGCGGGCTCGCCGTGATCAACGGCCTGCTGGTGCTGGCCGGCACCATGGCTTCGGGGCGCAAGCAGCGCGAAGCCGACGCCACCATCGAAAAGGTGCTCGGGGCGACGCGCAGCGACGTCCTGAAGGTCTTCGTGCTCGAATATGCGCTGCTCGGCGCCTTTTCCGCCATCGTTGCCGCCATCATCGGCATCGCCGCGGCCTGGGTGATCACGGTCAGCGCCCTCGAGGTCGATTTCTTCGCCGATCCGGTGCTGCTCCTCGAGGTGATCGCCGGGGCGGTCGTTCTGACCATCGGCACGGGAGCGCTGACCACCTGGCAGTCGCTGTCGACGTCGCCGGCCCGGCATCTGCGCGCCACCGGCTGACCGGCTTTCCTATCCCTGCCCCAACCGTCGGCAGTGCAATGCGGATTGCATCCCTGCAACCTCGGGATGAGGGATTCTGAAGCGCCCGGACACGAACGCGTTCACCGTGGGAGGTTTTCGTTCCGTTCTCCGGCCGGCTTGCGGGCGGCGCCCTTCCATTGGCGGGTTTTGACCGTTCCCCTGGCAAGGCGCTCCCTGGCGGCTGGAATGGCGCCGGCATATTGCGGCAGCCATTCGGCCTGGGCCACCAGCATCTCGTCGACCATCTGCCAGACCTCGTCGGGCGAACAGATGGCCCCGACCAGCGGGTCGTGCAGGACGGCGAGCTTGAGCATGTCGACATCGCCCCTGACCGCGGCCTCGACAGACATGCGCTGGACATTGATCGATGCCTCAAGACTCGCCCGGCACTGCATGGGCAGGGCGATGCCCTCGACCATGTTGATGCCGAACCGGTCGACGAAGCCGGGGCTTTCGACGATGGCGTCATCCGGCAGATTGGTGATCACGCCATCGTTGCGGACGTTGAAATGGCCGCGATAGACGCGACCGGTCTCGATGGCCTCGAGGATGTAGCTGGCGTGCTCGGTCGAACGCTTGTACTCGGAGAGCGGCGTGTCGGCCTCGGCGAGGAATTTCGGGAAATCGGTCTCGAACCAGTTGCGGTTCTCGCGGGTGAACCTGAGATAGCCGCCGGTCTCGCCATGGATCCAGTCGCTCATGTCGATCCACTTG
>CAZKTH010000225.1:0-6109 GCA_964555575.1 uncultured Devosiaceae bacterium
TGGAGTATCGCGCGAAAAAGTGGATACCGGTTTTTCGCCAACCGAGGGTCGACCCTGAGGGGCAAATCGTGCCGGCTGCACGATCTGATGTCTGAAGGATGCGACCATAAAAGGATAGTACATGCGTTCTGATTCAGTCAGAACGCAGCGTGCTCGAGTGCGGATCAACCAGGTGACGGCGTTCAGTCATACCTCGCAAGCCTCCCAGCCGACCGGCGGCCAGGCCGAAAAGGGCCGGCTGCGGGGCATGGGTCTCATGAAGACCTATCAGATGCGGACCGTGGTCGCCGGATTCGACCTTGAGGTGGAGCAGGGCGAGGTGTTCGGCCTGTTGGGACCCAACGGTGCCGGCAAGACGACCCTGATGAGCATGATCACCGGCCTGGTCACCCCCGATGCCGGTCGCGTGGAAATCGATGGCATCGACGTCTCGGCCTGGCCGCTGCATCGCCGCGCCCGCCTCGGACTGAGCTATCTGCCACAGGAATCCTCGGTCTTTGCCGGCCTGTCCGTGGCCGACAACATCATGTTCTATCTCGAGGCGGTGGAGCCCGATCCGGAGGAGCGCCGCGCCCGACTTGAAGTCTTCCTGGGCGCATTCGACCTGAAGCCGCTACGCGACCGAATTGCCAGCCGGCTTTCCGGCGGCCAGCGCCGGCGCTGCGAAATCGCCCGCGCACTGGCGGGCCAGCCCCGCTATCTCGTGCTCGACGAGCCCTTCGCAGGGGTCGATCCTCTGGCGATCGCGGAGTTGCAGCATACGATCGTCTGGCTGCGCAACCACGGGCTCGGCGTCCTGATCAGCGACCACAACGTGCGCGAGACGCTGTCGATCGTCGATCGGGCCTATATCATGGTGGACGGACAGATGCTTGCTTCCGGTTCGCCTGCCGCGATCAAGGCGGACGACCAGGTGCGCGACCATTATCTGGGAACCCTGTTCGACACGTGACTGTCGGTATCGCGCTCAGCGGTCCTCGTCTTCGCTGGTCACGCGTTGGGTCAGGAGCCGATGCGCGCGAACGAAACGCTGGATGGCGCTGAAATGCGTCATCACGGCGAGCAGGATGAGCGTCGCATAAAGGAAACTGCCCCCCAACTGGCTCGGCCAGGGCACCACCCCGTCCACGATCAGCGCGATGCACAGAATCCACAGGCGACGGGCGCGTTCGAGCAGGTCCGGCCAATTCTTGTTGTCGACCGGCATCTCCATCGCCGCCCGCGCCTTGTTGTAGCTGATCAGCATCGATCCGGTGACGATCAGAAAGACCTCCACCCACCAGCCGGTGACCAGGCCGATGGCCAGGAACACCGCCACCTCCTCGTACCGGTCGATGACAGCATCGAGATAGGCGCCGAACCGGCTCGTGCGCTGCTGGTATCGTGCGACGGCACCATCCAGCGCGTCGGCGGTGAAGGAAAGCGCCAGCCCCGCACCGAGCCAGAAGGGATCGCGCACGATCAGGTAGACGATGCTGTTGGCAAGAATGACCACGAATCCGGCAATCGTCACCTGATTGGGGGTTACCCCTGAATCGGCGAAGCTGCGAAAAAGGGCGGACCCGAAACGGGCAACGGCCGCCACCGGTCCGCTGGCCTGGCGAGGTTTATGCGCTTCCCTGTCGTTCATTGCCTGTGTCCGGCCTCCCGGGTGCCGTATGTGCCCCCTCGTCGGGATCGACGCAAGGCGTTGCCCACCCAGCCCAGCCATGATTCGCCAAGCCTGTCGACCAGAGCTGCCGCGGTGCCGGCAATTGCCGGCCGGCAGCGATATGCGCTTGCGCGTGCCCTTGCCGCGCGCCCGATCCGCCGGGCGGCTTCCGCCTCGTCGACGTCGGCGTGGCGCAGCGCGAGAGCATATTCCTCGCGTGCCGCCTGCGCGGCGCGGAAAAGGTGCATCTGTACCCGGGAATGAAGGATCACCGCGGCATCGCCGGTCGTCTCGACGGCGCAGAAGACCATTTCCGGGTGCAGTTCGCTCACCTTGGACTGGATGCCGTCGGAGATGCCGGACGAGGGCATGCAGCCGAACGGCTTGACGCTGATCACCATATGCGTCTTGCGGTGGACCGCATACTGGATGACCTTGCCCACCTCCATATGCCCCTCGCCCCCGCGCAAGTGGTTGTCGTAGTAGAGGTTGGAGAGCTCGGCCATCTCGTCCATGTCGGGCAGATGGTAGTCCCTCAGGCCGATCGCGCGCGCATAAAGGCCGAAGATGCCGTGAAGCGCGGCCTTGGCGATCGACAGCAGGATCAGCTTTTTGCGGGCGTCGGTATTGCCAAGGCTCATGCGGGCGTGGTCGGGCCGGGGCAGAAGCATCCGCCGGTGCGTGTCCCAGCGGTTCTGCCACAACTGATACATGACCCAGGCCATCACCATCTGCCCGTCGACCTCGGCACCCTCCTCTTCCAGGAAGCGCTGCAGGCGGTAGTTGCCGTCCCCTTCGGTCGTCATGGCCCAGAACTCGCCGATGACCGACACCTTGGGCTTGACCACAAGCCGGTCGAGCTCGACCCGGTCCAGAATCTTGCGGCAGCGCCAAAGCGCCCGCAGCGTGCCACGCCGCGCACTCAGGGCCTGGCGCAGGATTCCCCGACAGTCCTCCATGGCGCGGTCGGTTGCCCCTTCCTCGACTTCGTAGGGCCGCATGCGGTAGCCCATGACGTTGAGGATGTCGCCGATCATGACGGCGCGCAGAAGCGCGAAGACGAGGGTCTGGTCGAGGATGAGGCCGCGCTCCGTGCCCGCGGCCTGATTGAGTCCGCCATTATTGTCCAGAAGCAGCACCCGGAAGCCGTCGAATCCGGCGTCGCGCAACGCCTTGCGGTATTCGGTGGCATAGGTGCCGAACCGACACGGACCGCAAGCGCCTACGGTGACAAAGACATAGTTCTCGACCACGTCATCCCGGGTTTCGCCGGCGGCAAGCTTGCCCTTGAGGAACTTGATGAGGTTTCCGACGGTGAAATAGGTGGGGTTGCACTGGCCGCGATTGCCGAATTCCTTGCCGAGCGACAAGGAGTCCGCGTCCGGCTCGTCGAGGACCTGCACATGGTAGCCCAGCCCGTCGAGCGCGCCGCCAATCAGGAGATCATGCGACCGCGTCAAGCCGCCGAAAAGGAGGGTGGTGTGTGCCCGCTGGGCCCGCGTGAAAGCCTGTGGATTGGGATCGAACCAACGATCCGACGGGTTCGCCAATCGCGGACCGGCACCGGGCTGCAGCCGGTTCGCGTCCCCTTTCGCCGCCTTGTCGCTGTTTTCCCCCGCCGGCACGTTCGACCCCCCCCTTGCTCACAACATGCCGTCGGCCTTGAGCGGACCGTCGCGCACCGCGACCTCCTGCAAGCAATAGCGGGCATGCTCGTTTGTGGCAATTCTCCGCTCGCCGGTCCGCAACGCTTCTGCCCTGCGCGCCAGCGTATAGGCGAAGGTTTTCACCCGGATCTTGATTGAGGTGCTCGGCCGGTTGGCGTCGATGTCGTGCAGGGCCATGTAGGGGGTGCGCGCGGCGGTGACGATCTTGTCGATCAGCCCGTAGGTCGGCGCATCATGGCCACATTTGAAGCTTGAGAGATCGAGGACGGCGAGATTGGGATGCCGAGAGGCGAACTTGGCGGCCCAGACCTTTTCGGCGCTGTTTGTCGAGTAGCCTTCCGGCCAGACGTCGGTGATGTCGAAGACGGAGCGGATACGCCCCTCGGCGAGATCCGGAGCAAAGAAGCGGGAGAGCCAGGCGGGATCCTTGGGGATCGCGCGGATCGAAAGCACCGGATATCCCAGGGCCTGGAAGTCGGCGAGAATGCCGTGATTGAGGCCGATGTCGTTGTGGTAGGGGCGACCGAGCATGATCAGGCCCATGCGGCCTTTCGCCTCGAGTTCATCGAGGACGATCCGCCCCCGTGCCTGCACGGCCAGATCGAACGCCTCCAGCGCCCTGTAGGCGGCGTCGACGGCGAAATCGTTCTCGTCCCTGGTGATTTCCAGCCGCTCGCCCCAATGATCGAACAACTGGAACTTGAGGTAGTTCGGCTCGATCAGCGACAGGGCCGGATCGACATAGTCGACGCCGGCCCGTGCGAAGAAATCCACATCCTTGGTGAAGGCGGCCCTGAGCACGGCAGGGGTGCCGGAGACGATCGGACAGGAAGCGGAGTCCTTGGTGTATTCCAGGAACGAGGGCACATGGGTAAGCGCCGGCATGAACAGGTAGTCGACCTTGCCATGCCTGTCCGCCTCGCCGGCGAGCAGCTGGTGGACATGGGCCTGCACCACCTTGCCGGGGAAGCAGGGATCGACCGAGCCGTACTTGCCGCCCTTGAGCCACATCTCCTCTCCGGTCTCGGTGGAAAACACGACATTGTTCGGATGGATCCCCAGGGTCTGGAAATAGGTCCGCCAGAATGGCCCGGTTGCGTATATGGCCAGCACGCGCGGAATGCCGATCCTGATCCGCCGCCGGCGCTCCGCCGCGGCCGACGGCGAATGCTGGAAGGGCCGGACGACATCCCTTCGCCTGACCGCGCCCAGGAGGGTGCGCCGGACGGTGACGCGTCCGACGGGTTCGCCCTCCACCGGCATGTCCTCACCCTTGCCGGGGCTGAAGAACGCGAGGCGCACCTCCTCGTCGACGAGATTGGGAAACTGCCGGTTGAGCATCTTCCGCCTGTTGGCGACGGTCTTGAGTTCCGCCTTGGCAACGACCGACCCGTTCTCGCAGGTGTTTCCGGCAATATGGCGGGTGTGGCGCCCGTCGGGCGTGACGGCGTCGATAAAGGTGCGCTGGCAGTGATTGGTGCAGAAAGGACACACGGTTTCGGCGTCGTTCTTGGTGGTGAAAACCAGCCCGGCGGTGTGCGCGAGGCCAATGAAGCGGCTTTCGCCCCTCTCTGCGACGACGCGCCGCGCTTCGAGAGCCGCGCCGAACGCGCCGGCCTCGCCGGTAATGGGATGGACATGCACCCGCGCTGCGGGCACCCGCTCCCTTATGTAGGCGACCTGGGCTTTCACCGCGGCAAGATTGTATTGCGTGCCGCCCTGCAACACGAAGGTGCGGCCAAGCTCGGCCATGCGCGGAATCTGCACCACGTATTGCCAGATGTTCTTGGGCAGCACCTGGGCGAGTCCGGCCATGATCTCCTGGCGGGCAAAGCCCTCGCGCTGGAAATTGACCCGGTCCGCGTCGAGAAATACGGCGCAGCCATAGGAGAACTTCGGGGCGAACTCGGCCGTGAAGGCGATGTCGGCGTAGTCCTCCATCCTGACGCCGAACTGTGTCGCCATGGCCTGCAGCAGCATGCCGTTGCCCGCCGAGCACTGGTTCGACAGCCGGAAGCTGCGCACTTCGCCGTTGACGAGGAACAGCACCTTGATGTCCTGCCCGCCGACGTCGCAGATGACGTCGACGTCATCGAAATAGTTCTGGGCCGCAAGCATGTGCGCGACCGTCTCGACGATGTTCACGTCTGCCGACAGGACCCGCTCCAGAATGTCGGCGGCGTAGCCGGTCACCCCGATTCCGGCGACCGCGAGCGTCCCTCCCCGCGCGTTGATGTCGGCCTCGATGTTTGCCAGCAGATACTTGGCATCGGTGACGGGATTGCCCCTGGACAGCAGATACTGCTTGGCGAGGAGCGTGCCGTCCGGCGCCACCAATACCGCCTTTGAGGAAGTCGAGCCGCCGTCGATGCCGATGAATCCGCTGACGGTGGCCCCCGGGGAAAACGTGGGCGGTGTGAATGCCGGCAGGCCGTATTCCGCCCGGAAGGCCCGCAGTTCGGCGTCCGATGTCACAAGCGGAGGCGCCGCCCTGGCGCGAAGCCCCGCCTTGTGCCCGAGCCCGACAAACGCCTCGAGTGCCTCGACCCCGCGGAAACGACCGAGTGTTTCCGGCTGCCGCAGGCCGAACAATGCCGCACCATAGGCAGGGTAGAGCACCGAATTTTCCGGAATCTGGATCAGTTCGGCGATAACCATGCCGCCGGGATAGTTGTAGCCGCGCTGTTGCCAGGATTCCACGATGCGCTGCCGCCAGGCATCCTGCAGGAACGGCAAGAAGGTGTTCGGCCCCCCGAGCAACAGGACCTTGTGCCTCAGGGTATTGCCCCGG
>CAZKTH010000226.1:0-6072 GCA_964555575.1 uncultured Devosiaceae bacterium
CAAGGCTGCCGCTTCGTGTTCGGTCGCCGCAATCTTCGACTTGACGACATCGCCGATCGAGATGACGCCGATCAGCCTGCCGCCTTCGACCACCGGAATGTGGCGGAAGTGCCGGCTCGTCATCATCTCCATGACGTTGTCGATCGTTTCGTCACGGGTGCAGGTGACCGGATCGCGGGTCATGATCGCCGAAACCGGCTGGTTGAGGATCGTGTCGGCCAAACCGCGCAGCCGCCTGACGATATCGCGTTCGGACAGAATGCCGGAGACCCGGTCATCCTCGTCGATCACGACGAGCGCGCCGATATTGAAACGGTTCAGAAGATCGATGGCATCCGAGACGTCCGCCTTGGCGGTGATGGTCACGATGTCAGGGCCCTTACTTTTCAGTATTGTTTCGACTTTCATGGGCTTTCCTCCTTCTGAGAGAATGCATCATGCGTCATAATGTCGCAATATGGCAATTGAAGCGCCGGTTCGCCGCTATTCGAACCGTTATGAATCAAGTTCAGGAAGGTGCAACGGCGGCGCCAGCGACGTGTCGTAGACGCCAAGGTCCATGGTGAATCGAACCAGATCGCCCATCGAGACCAGTCCGAGAAGGACATTGTTCTCCATCACCGGCAGATGCCGGATATTCCACCCGACCATCATCTGCAGAACTTCGAAAATGGAGCCGTCGCGGCTGCAGGACAAAGGATCGGCCGTCATGACGGCGGCGACCGGCCGGGTCAGAACGGAAGCCTGCTGTTCGTTCAGGCAGCGAACGATATCGCGTTCGGACAGAATGCCGACAACGCCGCCGTCCGCGCCGAGGACGACGATCGCGCCGAAATTCTCTCGGGCCAGTATGGCGACCGCGTCCGAAACCGGGGCGGAAGCGACGATGGTTGCTACCCCGTCGCCCTTTTTCCTCAAAACATCGGCGATCGTCATTTCATGCTCCAGTGTGGCCCGGGAGAAATTATGACTTATCAATTCTTCTTTTAACGAATGCTTGAGGAAAATGCCTTTTTCCAACAAATAATGGCCGGTGCGGGGGCGGCACCGGCCATTGGGCGCTCCGCCAAGTGCGAAGCACCAGGGACTTTGGAGGTCAGTCCTGGATATTGTGTCGGCGCGACGCGGCCCTGTGCTTGCCGATCTGCCAGAATTCGAAGGCGAATGCGAAGGCCAGCGTGCCGACGACGCAGACGGTGGCAATCGTTGCGCCACTGACATGGCTGAGTTCACCGGCGGCGTGCGCCGGCGTGATGATCAAGGCGGTTGCCAAGGCGGCGATGACACCGACCAGGGTGATACGCAATCGACGCAAACCGGACAACAGGGACGCAATCATGGTCGCCTCGCTTCATTCATCCTTCGATATCCACGTATCGATGCCGAACAATAAACCCTGCAAATGCGGAGGCAATTTGCGGCTGCTGTGAAAAAAACCGTACGATTTCAAGGCGATTGTGTGACATATGGTTAACAAATGCTTAACGCAAACGGCATTGGCAATTGCCAAGACCGGGCGTTCCGCCTATCACGGCGGCCGGTAGCGGCAGGGTGACGGGAAGCGGAAATGGCATTTCTTTCCGAGGCGATGGGGCGGATCCAGCCCTCGGCGACGGTGGCGATCAGCCAGCGGGCGCGCGAGTTGAAACGCCAGGGGCGCGACGTCATCGCCCTTTCCGCCGGCGAGCCCGATTTCGACACGCCGCAGCATGTCAAGGACGCCGCCATCGCGGCGATGAATGCCGGCCACACCAAATACACCAATGTCGACGGCATTCCCGAGCTTAAGGAAGCGGTGGCGAACAAGTTCCGACGCGACAACGGCCTCAATGTGAGCGCCGACGACTGTTTCGTCGCCTCGGGCGGCAAGCAGATCCTGTTCAACGCCCTGATGGCGACGCTTGATCCGGGCGACGAGGTGGTGGTGCCGGCGCCCTATTGGGTGAGCTATCCCGAAGTGGTCCGGCTGTGCGGTGCCGAGCCGGTCTTTGCGCGGGCCGATGCCGAAACCGGCTTCAAGCTGACCCCGGACGCGCTCGCGGCGACCCTGACGGAAAAGGTCAAATGGCTGATCCTCAACTCGCCGTCCAATCCGAGCGGTGCCGCCTATTCGGCCGCGGAACTCATGGCGCTGGCCGAGGTGCTGCGGGCCCATCCGAATGTGCATGTGCTCTCGGACGACATCTATGAGGCGCTGGTCTATGACGGCGGTCGTTTCGCGACGCTGGCCGAAGTGGCGCCCGATCTCAAGGCGCGGTGCCTCGTCCTCAATGGCGTTTCAAAATCGCATGCCATGACCGGCTGGCGCGTCGGCTACTGCACCGGGCCGCGGCCCTTGCTGGCGGCGATGACCAAGCTGCAGTCGCAATCGACCACCAATGCCTGTTCCATCGCGCAATGGGCGGCGGTGGCGGCACTCGATGGTCCCCAGGATTTCCTCAAGGACTGGCGGGCCGTTTTTCAGGCGCGGCGCGACAGGGTGGTCGCCGGCCTCAACGCCGCGCCGGGCATCGACTGCCTGACCCCGGCCGGTGCCTTTTATGCCTTTCCCGGTGTCGGCGGGCTGATCGGCAGGACCAGCGCCGGCGGCACGCAGATAAAAAGCGACGCCGATCTGGCGCTGGCGCTGATCGAGGAAGCGGGCGTGGCGCTGGTGCCGGGCAGCGCCTTCGGCCTTTCCGGCCATTTGCGGCTTTCCTATGCCGCTTCGGACGCCGATCTCGACGCGGCGCTGACGCGCATCGGCGCTTTCGCCGAGTCCTGCCGCTAAAGCGTCGTGCGAAAAAGTGGGTCCCGGTTTTTCGTCAGCCAAGGATCGCCCCAAAGGGGCAAATCATGTCGGCGGCACGATTTGAGGTCCGAAAGGTGCGGCCACAAGCAGAGTGAGCATGCGTTCCGATTCCAATAGAACGCGTTTTGCTCGAGGAACCGGATCCGTCAAGACAATCTTGAGATTCCGGGCGCGATGCGCGTCGAACAAGATGCCGGCCCCGTCTTTCAGCAAGACGCAATTTTGCTGCTGCATTTGGAAGTGTTGACGAATCCGGCGGTAGAGAATGTTCGACATTCTTGCGGTCCTGGCGGCACGGGAAGTCTGGCGCGGGCGCGCCGAGCCCCTGGCTTCGCGGAACCTGCTGATGGTCGTGCTGATCATCAAGGCCGTTTTGTTCGGCATGCGAATTCCGCTCGGCCTGTTCACGCCGTCCCCGATCGGCATATTGCCGCCCGGCGATCTGCTGATCGCCGGCTTTTGCGGTCTCATCATCGCGTTCTTGATCGGCCAGACGGTTCTGATGATTTCAGTGACGCTGGAAGGGGCGGAACTGCGTCAGGTCGATCACGCGGTGCGGCTTGGCGACGAGGAATTCGCCTTCATCCTGTTTCGCTCCGACATCGAGGCGGCCAGGGTCCTGACCGAACGCATCAGGGTCCATTTCGCCCGGCATGTGGTAGGGATCGAGGGTGGCGTCGTGACCGGCACGGTGAGCGGCGGCGTCTTCTGTGTGCCGGACGGCGAAACGGTCCGGCTGGCCGACGCCTGACGGCGGCGGACGGGGCGATGTGCCGCACCAAGACGACCGGCCGCAACCGGATTCTGCTTGCGCCGGCTTCACGCGATTTTGACGAGAGATACGTTGCGCCGGAGATGCAGCTGGCGTCTGGTTGAATCGGCAGTGAACCAGGAGCTTCGCCGTGCTGATCCGCATCAAGAAAAGCTGGGACCTCAACGAGCGCGACGTGACGCCCGAAAGCGTCTATCTCAACCGCCGAACCCTGATGAAGGGCATGGCAGGGCTCCTCACCGGCGCCGGACTGGCCGCCTGTGGCCAATCGAAATCGTCCATGCCCGAAGTGGTCTCGACCGCCAATGCCGCCGAGACCCCGGCCGACGCGCCCCCGCCGCCGGAGCTCAGCTATAGCCAAAACGAGTCCTTTGTTGCCGGGCGGCCGGTGACGCCGGAAGAGATCAACACCCACTACAACAATTTCTACGAATACGGTTCGCAGAAGCGCATCGCCTACGATGCCGACAAGGAACTCAAGCCCCGTCCCTGGGCCATCACCATCGACGGGCTGGTCGACAAGCCGATGGTGATCGATGTCGATGCCCTGATTTCCAGGATGGATCTCGAGGAGCGCATCTATCGTCACCGTTGTGTCGAGACCTGGGCCATGGTCGTGCCCTGGATCGGCTTCCCCTTGCGAAAGCTCGTCGATCTCGCCGCGCCGCAGGCCGGGGCGAAATATGTGAAGATGGAGACCTTCGGCGATCCGAACATGGCGATCGGCATCCGCAACCAGTCCTGGTATCCCTGGCCCTATACGGAAGGCTTGACCATGGCCGAGGCGGCAAACGACCTGCCCTTCCTGGTGGTCGGGGCCTACGGCAAGATCGTCGCCAATTCCATGGGCGCGCCGATCCGGCTGCATCTGCCGTGGAAATACGGCTTCAAGTCGATCAAGTCGATCGTCAAGTTCACCTTCACCGACAAGCGCCCGGTCAGTTTCTGGGAAACGATCAACGCCGGCGAATACGGCTTCTGGGCCAATGTGAACCCGGATGTGCCGCATCCGCGCTGGAGCCAGGCCAAGGAACAGTATCTTGGCACCGACGACGTGGTCCCGACCCAGATCTACAATGGCTATGGCGAGGCGGTGGCCGAGCTTTATGCCGGCATCAAGGGCGAACAGCTGTTTCGCTGACCCGCCGGTCCTGCAGCGAATCGATGGGGCAGCGGAAATCCGATCCGCCGCCGCTCCGCCGCGATGACAAGGCTCCAGCCAAAAAAAGGCTCCACCATAAAGGTGGAGCCATAGGTCGAAACCTCAGTAAGGCGGACGTCGAGGGAGGAGGAAACGTCGTCCGCCGGGTGGGTCAGGGTTGAGGGAGGAGGAACAACCGGACCCAAAGTCGAGCAAGGCAACATGGGAGGAGGAGGAGTTGCGTTGCATCGACAGGAGGGAATATGGGACCCTCAAGGCGTTTCAGCAACCACCTCACCGGAATGGCAGCTATGCACCCATCGCACGGAAAAAACGCCATTCCGTCGTGGTCCAGAACGCCATTTTTTTGCTATCGCATTGAAAGAACGAAGGGAATTCGCACTGCCGCGTTCCTTTGCATGGCTCCCGGCATTGCATAGGGATTAAGCAAATAAAAGTGAGCGGGCCACGGCGAAGTCTTTTTTCAGGACTCGCCGAAAACGATTGTCAATCCGTGCCGCGAACGGGACGGCGTCTGCTGCGGGGCGCGGGGCGCCGGGCGGGTGGCGCCGCAACGCCGGCAGAATCGAAGGTCGGACCGGGCTGGGCGCCGTCAGGACGACGCAGGGTCGGACAGATGCCCGCAAGCGATGAGTGACGTACGGCAAAGCCGAAGCGCTACCATACAAGTTCTTGGGTTTGCTGGATAAAGTAAAGCTCCGCCCGAGGGGGGAGCGGAGCTTTAGTGAGCGGCATAGCCGCTAGGAGGTAGCGTCTCAAGGCGCTGGAGGGGAGGAGCTCTTAAGACGCATGATGTACGTACACCACTCCGGCGGCATTTGCAAACGATTACACCGCATGTCTGGCATGCAAAATACGCATATCTGCCTTTTTGCCATGCATTCCGGCGTACATCCGTCCTTCGAACTGGCCTGCAATTGGCAGCTTGCCGGCTGTTTGTGCCGACCGGTGCCCGGTTGCCGGCGCGCCGCGGGAAACGACAAGGCCGATTCAGCACGGCCGACGGCGCCGTCGCGCGGGCTCATCGGATAGGCAATACGCGCGGTGAAATGCGGGCGACGCAGCACGATCATCCATGTTGCATTGTATAATCCTGCCGGCTGCGCGGACACCCTCCTCGGACACCCTCCTCGGACCCATGGGCGCAGGCAGGCTCCTGACGGGAAGCTGGTCGCGTCAGGGACTCGCTCCGGTGGAGCGAATTCAACGTCCTGAGCGATTCCGTCGAGGCTGGAAACGACCTGGAGCGGCGCGCGTTCAAGTTGAATCGCTTCGCCGCTCTATATTTTTTATCGCATCCTTCGGACCTCAGATCGTGCCGCCGGCACGATCTGTCCCTTCGGGTCG
>CAZKTH010000227.1:0-6056 GCA_964555575.1 uncultured Devosiaceae bacterium
TTGAGTGGTCGCGTTTTCGAACCGGCGAACCGGTATCCACTTTTTCGCACGATGCTCCAAATCCGGGTCTTGTGCCGGCAAGGTCGGCGCTACAAGGGCCAGGGCCGGGGAGGGGCCACGGGAAGGCAAGGACACGCCGGTCCGATCTCTCTTGCCGCTGGCGTCGCGTCAGCGGGCCGGCATGGCCTCGATCCTTGCCCGGAGCCTTTCCGGTCATGGCGCGGTTTCCGGCGCGCGTCTTGAGGTTCAACTCCTGGCGGTCTTGCGGGCAAAGGCACGCGAGGCGGCCAGCAGTCCCAGGGCCGCAAAGCCGATGGTGACCACGAGACAGACCCACATGGGCAGTTCCGCCGATCCGCCGAGAATGGCCTGCCGCATGCCGTCGACCAGATAGCTGGTCGGATTGATCAGCGCTCCGACCTGCATCCAGCCCGGCATCGAGGACAGGGGATAAAGGGCGTTGGAGAGAAACAGGACCGGCAGGTTCAACAGCATGATCATGGCATGGTAGGCCATGAGGTTGTCGGTCATGGAAGCCACGGCGAGGGCGATGCCCGAGAACCCGGCGGCATAGCCGACAAGCAGCACCAGGCCGATGAGCCAGCCGAGCGGATTTCCGGTCAGGCCCGCACCCAGGATGACACCGAAGACGAGAATGATCAGCGCCTGGAACAGCGCCTTGGTGATGGTGCTGCCCACCGTTGCAAAAAGGATGCTGGTGCGCGGGATCGGGGCGACAAGATATTCCCGGACAATGCCGCGGCTGCGTTCATCGAGCCAGGCCATGCCGCCACCGACGGCGCCGCCCATGGCGCTGAGGGCGGCAATGCCGGGCAGGATGAACCCGAGATAGTTGCCGTCCGCGCCCGCCATGCCGCCGCTGCCGACAAGGGCGCGCATGCCGACGCCGAACAGCACGATCCACAGGATCGGCTGGATCATCAGCCCGAACAGCTCCTCGCCATTGCCGAGGAACTTGCGCATGTGCTTGTGCCAGATGGCAAAGGTTGCGCCGCCCAGACCCGTCTGTCTTGCAATCAGAGTGCTCATGCCTGTGCTCCATCACGTAATTGCCGGCCCGTGTGCTTGAAGAACACGGCGCCAAGGCTCGGCTTTTCGATCGTCATGTCCTGGATGGCGAAATCCGCCCGCTCGGCCAGAGTGACGATCTCGGCGAGGTGGCGGGAGGACGATTCGACACCAAGGAGAAACCCGTCTTCCATCCGCGACCGGGACTGGATGAAGGGCGCACCCGACAACAGTTCATCGAGCTTTGCGCCGTCTCCCGTGCCGAGAACGCGAACGGTGTCCGCTCCAAGCGCGCCTGTCAGTTCTGCCGGGGTGCCCTCCGCCACCAGCTGACCGTGGTCGATGATGGCCACGCGGTCGGCGAGCTGTTCGGCCTCGTCGAGATAATGGGTTGTGAGCAGCACGGTGAGTTCCTTTTCGCGCTTGAGATCGCGGACATAGTCCCAGACGCGGGCGCGGCCCTGCGGGTCGAGACCCAGCGTCGGCTCGTCGAGGAACAGCACGCGCGGCACCGTCATCAGGGCGCGGGCAAGCTCGAGACGACGCTTCATGCCGCCCGAATACTGCTTGCACTTGCGATCGGCGACGCCCGAAAGCTCGATGAGGTCCAGAAGCTCGTCGGCGCGGCTGCGCCGTTCGGCGGCGGAAAGCCCGTAAAGCCGCCCGTGATAATCGAGCACCTGTCGGCCGGTCAGCCCGTCGTCGAGCACCATCTCCTGGAAGGTGACGCCGATTTCGCGCCGCACCGTCTCGGCCTCGGTGACGACGTCGTGACCAAAGACCCGCGCCTGGCCGGATGTGGGTTCGGCCTGGGTGGTGAGGATGGACAATGTCGTGGTCTTGCCGGCGCCATTCGGCCCGAGCAGCGCGTAGATGGTGCCGGGTGGAACGGTCAGGTCGAGGGACTGAACCGCCTTCACATCCTTGCCGTAGGTCTTGCAAAGCCCTTTTGTCTCTATGGCCGGCGCCGTGGGCGAGGCGCCGTTTTTGCTGTGCGTCATGTGGTCTTGATCTCCAGATGTGAAATCGCCTCGTCGAGGAACTGGCTCTCCATCTCGGCGCTGCGATGTAAATAGGTGACGACAAGGCCGGTCGTTCCGGCATGATGCTGGTCGGTCGCATCGCCACCTGTCTCGATGGTGAGCAGGTCGCGGTGGCTTTCCAGCGCCTCGCGCCGTTTCCTCAGGGCGGCGAGTGCGTCGGCGACCGGGAGCGCATCGACAAAGCTCAGGCTGACCAGGGACGGAAATTCCGCCGGCACGAAGCGCTGCAACTGCCTTCGCAACAGCTTGAGGAAAGCCTGCTCGCCGGCTTTGGTGAGACAATAGACCCGTCGCGGCCTGTCTCCGGTCGGCTCGTCATGGTGGCGTACCCAGCCATCCTTTTCCATGCGCTCGAGCAGATTGTAAGCCGTCGGTTTCTTGAGCGAGATGGGGGCTGCCCCATCAAGGTGAGCGTTGAGCAGATAGCCGTGCATTTCGGATCGTCTCAGGATGCCGAGCAGCAAGAGCTTGCGTTCATCGGTCAAAGCCATAGCGGGCACCGTAATAGTCAGTTCTGACCATTCAGATAGTCAGCACTGACTATTACGTCAAGGGCGCGCGCCAACTCCACGAAGTTGTGATCCATGCACCGAACTATCGGGGCCGATGCCCTCGACCCGCCGACGGGCAATGCGGGAATACTGCCGGGTCGAAAGGGGTGGTCTTTGCCGTGGCCGACCGGGAGACAGGAATGCAGATCCCATCCGCTTGCGCATGGAGCCTGACGGCCGAGAGCCATCCGCCACCCAGGCCGGGTGATCGCCACATCCATCGCCCGAATTGCGGACTTTTATCTGACCGTATGGTATTTCCTGCCTCGCTCGGTTCGGATACACTCAATTTCGGTGACTGGATTTCAGCTGATTTGCCTTTTTTCATTTTGTTTTCTTGCCACCCGACCTGACTGGAGTGGCAATGGCGGATAGTGCCCGATGATCGACTGGATTGATGACCATCCATATTTGTTTGTGAATAAGCTTTCCTGGCCAGTCATCGCGCTCGGCTGCCTGCCAGCACCAAGACAGCGACCGATGCTGCTCGCCGGGCTTGTCCTGATACCGTTCGCGGTTCTGGCCCCGTTGCATGCAGACTGCTGGACCCCCTCCTATTTCTGGCCGCCCATGCATCTTTCGGGCGGCCTCACGGGTGTTGAAGATGTGCGCGCATTCCTTGTTGTCGGCTGCCTGGTCTGGTTGTTCGGTGCATGGCCGGTCCGTCATGCGCTTGTTGCACACTTTCGACTCGTTCCGTTCCTGCGCCGGGTTCTTCCTTTTGCCCTGGCGATGCTTGTCGTGATGTTCGTGCTGAAGGCGCTGTCGCTGGGCACGATGCCTGCGATGCCGGTCATTCAAACCGCCTTGTTGATATGGCTGTTGGTGGAAATGCGTGGCTACCGGCGTCTCGGCCTGATCCGCGCGGCAGGCATTCAGGACGGTGCGCTCAAGATCGGATCCTCCAAATCCATGAATCCGACATGAACACAGAACCGTTTTCCAACCCGCGAGCCTTCGCCGGCGCGATGCCGGATCTCGATCCGACCTCGGCACCCCTGGAATGGTGGTTCATGCAGGGCTTTGTGGAAGGCGCTTCCTGCGGTCGGCGAGACTTCATGGTGTCCTTCTTTCGCCAGACCGGGGAAGAAACGGACGCGCCCGATGGCCATATGCTTTTGCTGGCTTCGCTCGACCGGCAGACAGGCCGGCATCGCTTCGTCAGCAAGGTCTCGCCGCAACTCGTGGAGAACTTCAACCGGGACGCGCCCGAAGAAGTGCAAAAGGCCGGGGGCGACCGCGGCATTGTCTCCGCCATCCTGAGTGAAATCGCCGCCGCGGGGCCGCCCCGCCCGATCAGCCTGTCAGGCGACCCGGCGAAAATCCAGTCGTCGCCGCTTTCGATCGCCTGGGAGGATTTCGGCTTCGGTCAAATCGACGAGGCGCTCGAGATATCAATGGCGCTTCCAGGCGAGGCAGCGCGCTGCCGCCTTCGCGCCGAGCCGCTTGTTCCCTGGTTTGAAGGCCGGGACCTCGGCGGCGGCCATGTTGGAATGATGAACTACGATTGCTGCCCGCGCTTGCGTCTTGCCGGCACGCTCGGCGAAGAACCGGTATCCGGCCAGGCCTGGGTCGACCACCAATGGGGCGGCTATGGCTGGTTGAGCGCGCCGGGCGATCGAAATGCGATTCTGGGCTGGGACTGGCTGGGCATCTCGCTTCAGGACGGCCGCAGCCTGATCGTCATGGTGCACCGCGACATGCGCAGCCAGGAATCCATCGGCTCGTTTGGCGTTCTGTTCGAAAGCGACGGCGAAACGCGCCTGCTTGGGGAGGTAAATGTGAGCGGGACGCGGGTTTGGCGCAGCCCGTCCACCATGATCGACTATCCCATCGCCTGCCGGATCGATGTGCCCGCCCTTGGCGCCGTGCTCGAGTATTCGCCGTTGTCGGACGATCAGGAAATACCCGTGTTCGGGTTGTTCAACGCGATATGGGAAGGCGCGGGCACGGTTTCGGGCATCATCGATGGAGCGGAGGTCTTCGGGCGCGCCCGACTCGAACTGCATGGCTACGGCTATATGGAAAAGTTCGAAACCCTTCAGTCGAAATGGATCGAACGGATCGACCGAAACATCATCGAGTTTCTGCCCAAGACATTGAGTGGGGAAAGTCTTGAGCGCTATCTCGGTCAGCCTCGATGGGCTTTTGACCATCAAGCGCAAAATGAAATGTTCGCCGGACCCGTCTGGGATCTGCTGGATCGCGGAGGCAAGCGCTGGCGGCCGATCTTCGGGCTGCTTCTGCTCGATGCACTGGGCGCACCGGTTGAGGACTATGAACTCATGCTCTCGGCCATTCCCGAACTCATTCACAACGGATCGGTCATTGTTGACGATTTCGAGGATTCCTCACTCACGCGTCGCGGCGACGAGACGCTGCATCGACGTTACGGGGCGCCGACCGCCATCAATGCCGGCAATGTCCTGTATTTCCTGCCGCTGCTGACCATTGGTGAAAACAAGCACCTGTCTTGCGCGCAAAGCGAGGAAATCCACCGCCTGGTTACAAGGACTCTGGTACAGGCTCATTTCGGACAGGGACAAGATCTGTACTGGTCCAAGCTCGACCCGCAACGCAGCCGGGAGGTCCTTACCGACCCCCGGACCGAGCACTTCATCCTGCAGGTCCATGCATTCAAGAGTGCGGCAGCGGTTCGATCCACTGCCGAAGTTGCCTGCATTATCGCCGGCGTCGATCCTGAAACGCGCGCAGTCTGCACACGCCTTGCCGAAAGCTGGGGAGTGGCGTTCCAGATCGTCGATGACATCAACAATTTCTCGACCGCACAGCACTGGGGCAAGGTTACCGGCGAGGACGTCATCGAGGGCAAGGTGACCTATGTCACATACAAGGCGGTGCAGATGCTTGACGGCGCGGCCAAGTCTCGCCTCATCGAGATCTTGATCACACCCGAATTGCGACGCAGCGAGCCCGGGCTGGCCGAAGCGCTTGAGCTGATTGAGCGCTCGAACGCGCTGGCGGTCAGCCGCCGCGATGCCGACAGGATTTACCAGCGCGACTGGCCGCCGTTCAGCCGCCAGCTTCCCAATTCCTGGTCCAAGTTCATGCTGCGCGCTGTCCTGGACAAACTCCTCAACACACCGACCGTTACGTAACCGAGTCGTTCCCGACCATGCCCGGTCGCGTGAGCCCAAAAACGACAAGCGCACCAAATTGCCCGTTGGTTGCGGTTCCTCGATTTCCCCAGGAAACGGTTCCATTTGTATTGGCTGTGTCCAGCCCCTCGCATGCCGGTCACAAGCAGGCGGTCAAATCGGTCGGCTCGGGTCAGGGCGATCAGTTCTGAGGCCGAAAACTCCCATCAAAAGGCGGTTCGGGTTTCGGGGAACGGGTCAGCAAATTCTCCTTTGCGCCCCAAGTCGACCGTCGAGATGACCGTTGCCATGGCCAGAAAGCGGACGGGCGCGGT
>CAZKTH010000228.1:0-6013 GCA_964555575.1 uncultured Devosiaceae bacterium
CGTCCGGACCGATCTGCTATCCGCTCCTGTGACGCGCCCATCGTCTAGCGGTCAGGACGACGCCCTCTCACGGCGTAAACAGGGGTTCGATTCCCCTTGGGCGTACCAATCACAATCGGTTCGACTTCATCAAACGCAAAGCTCCGGTGGTGCCTTGCGCGCGCAGCAAGGCCGGAGCTGCGCTTGAATGGCCAACTGGCGGCAAAGCAGCAAAATCCGTCGAGGCGACGACTTTCGCGCTTGGCAGCCATGAAATCAGCGGCGAAGTGGCCAGCGACAAGCGCTCCGTCCGATCGATGGATCCTTTGAAGGCAGACAGACCGTGCCGGCCCCGCTGCTCGAATGCTGCGCCTGTCGCGTCGAGGGCAGCCACTGATCCTCGAGGGGAGCCGGCTGCGCCCGTTCAGTGCGCCAGTTTTTCCTTGGCGCGGTTCTGCGCATCCATGACCCATTTGGTCGGCAGCATGACCGGCGCCGAAATCAGGAAATGCAGCGTTTCGAAGCCCAGGCTGGAATTTTCGGCCTTTTCGCCCCTGAGGCGGCTCAGGAAGGCGTCGAAGGTGTTGCCGGAAAGATTGCCGAAAAAGATCATGCGGATGAACAGCATGATGTGGCGTGCAGTCCGTTCGCCATAGAATGCGTCGAGCCCTGTCACCATCTCGGGATCGGGATGACGATCCGTTTCGGCGTAATGCTGGGCGAAATCGAGCGCCGGAATTTCATGCGGAGTGGCAGAGATTTCGTATTGCAGATTGAACATGTTGAGGATTTCGTCCTCGTTCATGCCGGACGCGGCCGCCTGTCCGCTGTGGAACCACGAGCAATAGCGGCAACCATTCACCGCCGTCACCACCATCATCACCTTTTCCATGAAGTCCCGGCCCAGATCGGGATTGCGCATGGCGGCCCTGATTTCGCGCCTGCTGGCAACAAGGAATTTGAGATCGCCCCAGAAGGTCTTCGCGTCGAAGACCTTGCGGTCGAAACCCTTTTTCATGCTGGAACCCTTCCCTGGTCCATCCGGCCGGAACTGGAATATGATGCTCGGTTCAATATGGAACGGCGCCGCCCGGATTCAACACCGCCCTGTCGCGGCGGCGGCGACAACAGACGGAAAAAGCCGCGGGTCCAGGCGGCGTGAGGTTCAGTTGCCCGACTTGCGGTATTTGTAGATTCCGACATCGATCATGCCGTGATCGAAACCGGCTTCGCAATAGCTCAGATAATAGAGCCATTTGCGCTTGAATTCTTCGTCATAGCCCAAGGTCGCGATGGCCGGCCAGCGTTCCAGGAACCGATCGCGCCACTGCCTGAGGGTCTCGGCATAGGACTTGCCGAAATTCTCGACCTTTTCCAGCGCCATGCCGACCCGTTCGGCCTGTTCGCGCATGGCCTGCTTGGTCATCAGCATGCCGCCGGGGAAGATGAAGCGCTGGATGAAGTCCGGGTTCTCGCGATAGGTCTTGAAGGCTTCCTCGTCGATGGTGATCGCCTGGATCGCCGCCGTGCCGCCCGCCTTCAGCCGGTCGAACACCGTCTGGAAATAGGCCGGCCAGTGCTCCTCGCCCACCGCCTCGATCATCTCGATCGAGCAGACATGGTCGAAGGCGCCCTCGGTGTCGCGATAATCCTCGAAGACCAGGGTGGCGTGATTGCCCAGGCCCTGCTTTTCCATGCGTTCCAGAGCATATTTCAATTGCTCGCGCGACAGGGTGATGCCGCGGATGTTGGCGTTGTAGTCGCGCGCCGCGGTCTCGGCGAAGCCGCCCCAGCCGCAGCCGATCTCGAGGATCTCGTCGCCTTCCCTGACCCCGGCCGCGTCGGCGATGTGGTGGTACTTGTTGCGCTGCGCCTGTTCGAGCGACATGCCATCCTTTTCGAAGATGGCCGAGGAATAGGTCATCGATGGATCGAGCCATTGCTCGTAGAAATCATTGCCGAGGTCGTAATGCTCGGCGATGTTCTCCTTGGAGCCCTGCTTGGTGTTGGCCCGCGACAGGTGATAGGCGATGTCCTGCGCCGCCGTCCTGAACAGTCCCTTGTTGGCCGCCGCCAGCTGCTCGTAATTCTCCAGGAAGAACCGGAAGATCGCCGTCAGGTTGTCGACCTCGATGTCGCCATTGATGTAGGCGGCGGCGAATCCGACCGTGCTGCGGCGCATGGTTTCGCCCAGCACCTTGAAATTGTTGAGCTTCAGAGTGGCATGGAAACCCGTTCCCGGGTCGCCGATCGAGCGGGAATGCCCGTCCGGAAAGACGATGGTGAGGGCACCGTGCCGGGGCGTGCCGACCATGCGGGTGCCGATCATGTCGAGCAGTCTGGAGACGATCCAGGTGCCAATGCCGCGCGCTGACGGCTTTGTATCGACCGAAGTGTGAGACATGTCTGATGCTCTTTGCCTCTATCGGAAACGCTTTCGACCCGGCATCACGCCGCAACGTGAATCGTCCGGGCCGGAATTTCCCTGACATTTGCCGCTAATTTAGCGACCCAATTGTGATATGCAACCCGTCGCGAACAGCAGGGGAAAATCGGACGCTCAGGGCCTGGCCGCGTCGATGAGACGGAACTGCACCTCTTCGCGCCCCTGCCAGTGATCGAGCGCCAGAGTGCCGCACAGATGCAACGGCGTGTCGCCGGCGTCCTGAAGCGCTGTCCCGAGCGGGGTTCCCACCACCCTGAAGGCGATGGCCTTCAGCCGGCCGCCATCGCCCGAGGTGAGGGAAAAGCTTATATGGCCGCCCTGTCCGACGATCTTCGGATAGCGGGCGAAATGGGCGGGAAAGGCGAAGACCGGATTGGGATTGCCCATGCCGAACGGCCCGGCCTTTTCGACCTCGCGGACGAAATCGGCGCTGGCGCCGCGCGCCGTCAGGGCCGCATCGATCTTGACCGTCGAACTGGCGCGGGCCGCCGCGACCGCCTCGGCCACGAAGTCCGACAGGAAGGCGCGGAAGGCGCCGATGCCGCCCGGCGCCACGGTGATCCCGGCCGCCATGGCATGGCCGCCACCCTTGATCAACAACCCCTCATCGACCGCGGCGCCGACCGCCCGGCCGAGATCGACGCCCGAAAGCGAACGTCCCGAGCCGGTGCCGGTGCCGTCCGGCCGGAGGGCGATGGCGAAGGCGGGCCGGTTGAACCTTTCCTTCAGACGGGCGGCGACGAGGCCGACCACGCCCGGATGCCAGCTTTCGGAGGCCAGAACCAGCACCGGCGGTCCCTCCCCGTCGTCGATTTCGGCTTCCGCCACCGCCGATGCCTCGTCGACCGCCTGTTTTTCGATACGCTGACGTTCCTGGTTGAGTTCGTCGAGTCGCGCGGCGATGGCCAGCACCTCGTGCTCGTCCTCGCCGGCCAGAAGCCGTGCCCCGAGGCCGGCATCGCCGATCCTGCCACCGGCATTGATGCGCGGCCCGATGAGAAAGCCGAGGTGATAGGGGTTGACCGGCCCGCTGATCCGCGCCGCCAGCACCAGGGCGGAAAGGCCGCGATTGCCGCCCGAACGGATGATGTCGAGGCCACGCCGGACAAAGGCGCGGTTGAGGCCCTTTAGCGGTACGACGTCGCAGACGGTCGACAGCGCCACCAGATCGAGCAGCCCCATGAGATCGGGCATGCCGGAAACGCCCTTGCCCTTCAAGGCCCGGTTGAGCCCGACCAGCACCATGAAGGTCACTCCCGCCGCCGAAAGATGGCCGAGGCCGGAAAGATCGTCCGGCCGGTTGGGATTGACCATGGCGTCGGCCGGCGGCCGTTCGTGCAGCACCTGGTGGTGATCGATGACAAGGACGTCGGCGCCATGCGTCTTGGCATGGGCGATGGGTCCGGTGCTGGTCGAGCCGCAGTCGAGCGTGAGGATCAGCGTCGCCCCCTGCCCGATCAACTCGTCCATCGCGCCGATATTGGGGCCGTAGCCCTCGAAGATGCGGTCGGGAATGTAGGGAATGACTGTGACGCCGAGCGGTCCGAGAAAGCGCTGCATCAGCGCCACCGAGCAGGCGCCATCGACGTCGTAGTCGCCGAAAAGCGCCACCACTTCCTGTCCCTGGACCGCCGCGACCAGCCGTTCGACCGTCTGATCGAGCCCGGTCAGCGTCGAAGGATCGGGCATCAGCTCACGCAGGGTGGGTTCGAGAAAGCTCTGGGCCATATCGAGCCCGACGCCGCGCCCGGCAACGACCCGGGCGAGGATGTCGCCCATTTCCGTCTTCTGGGCGATGGCCAGGGCCAGCCGCGCCGCGGCCGGATCGAGCCGGTCGCGCCAGGTCCTGCCGGTCACAGAGGCGCTGACCTTCAAAAAGGTGGGTGTTTCCATATCGGCCTTATAGGCGATTTGTGCCGGAGATGCGCGCCCCTCCCGTCCCTCGAAGAAAAGGGCGGCCGCCACAGCCGGATCGGCCCGAACGGGACCGGCGGCAAATGCCGAAATGGCGACGATGGCGCAGGCCGGGGTTCACAAACCCTTTCTGCGTACCGCGCCGGACTTGATCCAGGCGCCGGAACCCGAGGGTCCCGGCGCAGGGCCGGGACCGCGTATCAGGCCTGATGGGCCTTGGCGCCCCTACCTCAGATGCCGCGCCGTGATCCAGCGCATGGTGCCCGACCAGGAGCGCATCACCACCGTCGTTGTGGTCACGTCGCCGGTGCGTATCTTGACGCCGGGCACCAGCGAGCCATCGGTCACGCCGGTCGCGGTGAACAGGACGTCGCCGCCGGCCAGATCCTCGACGGAATATATCTTCTTGAAATCGGTGATGCCGAGCCGCTCGGCGCGTTCCTTCTTTTCCGGTGTATCGAGCATCAGCCGTCCCTGCATCTGGCCGCCCAGGCAGCGCATCGCCGCCGCCGCCAGCACGCCTTCGGGCGCACCGCCCGATCCCAGGTAGAGATCGATGCTCGAATCCTCGGTATTGGCCGAATGGATGATGCCGGCGATGTCGCCATCCCCGATCAGCTTGATCGGCACGCCGAGCGATCGCAGTTCCTCGATCATGGCGGAATGGCGCGGCCGGTCGAGTACGCACACTGAAATCTCGTTGACCGGAACGCCCTTGGCCTTGGCCAGCGCCTTGACGTTTTCGGACGGGGTCATGTCGAGATCGACGACTCCGAGGGGATATCCCGGCCCGATGGCGATCTTTTCCATGTAGACGTCCGGGGCGTGCAGCAGGCCGCCACGTTCGGCAATCGCCAGAACGCACATGGAATCGCCCTGGTTCTTGGCGCAAAGCGTCGTGCCTTCGAGCGGATCGACCGCGACATCGACCTCCATGCCGTCACCACGCCCGACATGCTCGCCGATAAAAAGCATCGGCGCCTCGTCGCGTTCGCCCTCGCCGATGACGATGCGGCCATTGATGGCAATACGTCCCAGTTCGTCGCGCATCGCCTCGACCGCAGCTTGGTCGGCCGCCTTCTCGTCGCCCTTGCCACGCCAGCTCACCGCCGCAACGGCTGCCCGTTCGGTAACGCGCACCACTTCGAGTGTCATGTTGCGGCTGACAATCGAGGTTTCCGGCGTGTCCACCAGTTTCGCAAGCTTCATCGAATTATCCCTGATTGAGTGTGGCCTGATGTGAGGACGTCACTACCCTCTGCCGAATACGCATGCAAAACAAATAGCGCCGAACGCGGCCTTGATCGCGCATTTTACGCCAGCGCCTCGATCCGGATAAGCTGCGCATTGCCATCGCAAAAGCCGTCCTTGGCGATCTTCTTGAGGGCCGAACGCACCGATTCCTCGGTGGTATCATAGGTGATGAGCACCACGGTACGGTAGGTGTCATCCGTTTCGGCACCGGTCATCACCGTGAGGTCGGGCCGCTGGATGGCGCTTTCGATGGAAATGCCGCCCGCCGCCATGTGCGAGGTAATCGAGGCGAGCGCGCCGGGCACGTCGCGCGCCTGCAGCCTGATATAGTAGCCGCCGGCATGGGCGCGGATCGCCGCCGGACGATAGGGCTCGAGCTGGTCGGCCGGCACCCCGAGCGGCGGTACTCTGTGGCCGCGC
>CAZKTH010000229.1:0-5998 GCA_964555575.1 uncultured Devosiaceae bacterium
TCGCGTCGGTCCTCAGCTTGCGAAAAACCGGGATCCACCTTATCGCACGATGATCTAATATCCCCGCACCCAATCGACGAGATTGTGCAGGGGCTCTCCCTTCTCGTGGTCGCGGATGACGCGGGTGAAATAGGCCGCGCCGGCTTGCAGGTCGGAAACGGCGGCGATGTGCGGGGTGATGCGGCAGTTGCAAAGGCCCCAGAGCGGATTGTCCCTGGGCAGGGGCTCTGTCATGAAGACATCGAGGCTCGCCGCCCCGAGCGTACCGTCCTCGAGCGCCGCGACGAGATCGGCCTCGATCTGGTGCCCGCCCCGCGCCGCGTTGATGACGACCGGCCCGCCGGGCAGGATGCCGCGCCGCAGCCTGGAAAAGGTCCGGCGGTTGAGGATGCCGCGCGTCTCCGGCGTCAGCGGCAGCAGGCAGACGAGGATATCGATCTGGCTGAGGAAGGCGTCGAGCCCGTCCGGGCCGTAAAAGGTCTGAACGCCGGCAACGATGGTCTGCGACCGGGCCCAGCCGAACCGTTCGTAGTCGAACACGGACAGTGCCTTGAGCGCGGCCTGGCCGAGAACGCCCAGGCCCATCACCCCGACATTGAGATCCTCGGCCCGCGGCGGCACCCGCTCCTGCCAGCGCCTGTCGTTCTGGGCGGCGCGGAACTGGGTTTCAAGCCGGGAATGGGCCAGGATTTCGGCAACGACATAGTCGCGCATCCGCGCCGTCAGGTCGGGATCGACAAAGCGGACGATCGGCACGCCTTTCGGCAGGCCGGGATGGGCGAGAAGCGCATCGACCCCGGCTCCGTAGCTGAGGATCGCCTTGAGATTTTCAAGACCGGCAAAGGCGTCGGCGTCGGGTCGCCAGGCGAGGACATAGGCAATGTCGCGCGGATCGAAAGCGTCGCCGCGCCGGACCACGGCCATGCCGCCGAGCAGCGGCCGCAAAAGCGCGACCCATTTCGCTTCGTCGATACCGTTAAGATGCACAAGCAGCGTCATTGCCGACCTCACAGTCCATAAGGAGTGGCGCGTTCGAACCGGAAAACCGGTATCCACTTTTTCTGAACGCGCTCAAAAGACAAAGGCCGCACCGGACGGACGCGGCCTGGCATACCGGTCGCCGACGGCAGGCCGTCAGTTGCTCGCCGGCGCGGCGGCATTGGTCGTATCGACGGCGGTTGCGTCCTTGACGGGAATTTCCCCGACCGCCGGGAACGGCACCGGATTGTCCGAAAGCGTCTGCAGATAGGCAAGGACATTGGCCCGGTCCTTTTCGGACGCAAGCCCGCCAAAGCCCATTCTGGTGCCCGGGGCGTATTTCTTCGGGTTGGTGATGAAGGTGTTGATGCCCTCATAGGTCCAGGTACCGTGCTCGTCGGCAACCTTGTGCAGGGCATCGGAATAGGAGAAGTCGGAAATCGAGGCGACGGGACGCCCGACGACGCCATAAAGAAGCGGCCCGATCTTGTTGCCCTCGCCCTTGCCGAAATTGTGACACGAAATGCACTTCTTGATCACCTTGGCGCCCTCTTCGGCCGAAGCGCTGGCCAGAAGTACCGGCAGCGGCGTCGCCACGACCTCGGGCTTGGCTGCGGCCGTCTGGGGGGCGTCCGGTGACGGCAGGGTATAGCCGGGCCCGGTATGCTTGGGGGCATAGATGGCTTCGGCCAGAAAACCGATGCCCATGACGAACAAAAGCGTGCCCAGTATGGCGCCGACGATTTTGCTCACTTCGAATGAATTCATGTCCGATCTCTCCCCAGGTGACCGGCGTTTCCAGCGGGGCCCATGCCGCCAGCTATCAGGCACAACCATTCGGCGGCTTGCCTCCCGCCGCAGCGCCGGCGGAAGATAAAGGCGAGACCGGTGCCGTGCAACCGACTTTGCGGCGCAAAACCCCGGTTGCGGCCGTCCTTGCCCGTCGGCCGGACGCCGACAGGCAAACCCCTGCCACTCCCGCGTTTCCGTTTCGTTTGACAGGCGGGGCAACCGGTGACAAGTAGAGCCGCTTCCGGGAGACAGGACAGTTGCGCAAGATTGCATTCCAGGGCGAAAAGGGCGCCTTCAGCCACCAGGCGGTCGCCACCGTCTTTCCTGAAGACGAACCCTTGAGCTGTCTGACCTTCGAGGACACCATCGGCGCGGTGCAGTCGGGCAGTGCCGACCTCGCCATGGTCCCGGTCGAGAACTCGCTTTACGGCCGCATCGCCGACATCCACCACCTCTTGCCGCAAAGCGGTCTGTTCATCATCGCCGAGCATTTCCAGCCGATCCGCATGAACCTGCTCGGCGTGCCCGGGGCGCGGCTTGAGGACATCAGGACGGTACAGAGCCTGTCGGTGGCACTCGGCCAGTGCCGTCGCTTCATCGCCGAGCACAGTCTCAAGACCGTTTCTTCTGTCGACACCGCCGGCTCGGCCCGCGAGGTCGCCGAAGGCGGCGACATCTCCGTCGCCGCCATCGCCTCGCGCCTGGCCGGCGAGATCAACGGTCTGACTCTTCTGGCCGAGAACATCGAGGACGCCACCCACAACACCACCCGCTTTCTTGTCATGTCACGGCGCAAGCAGGTGCCGCCCGCCGATGGCGGCCCGATCAAGACCACCTTCGTCTTCCGCGTCCGCAACGTGCCTGCGGCGCTCTACAAGGCGATGGGCGGCTTTGCCACCAACGGCGTCAACATGACCAAGCTCGAAAGCTACATGGTCGACGGTTCGTTCACGGCGACGCAGTTCTATGCCGATATCGAGGGTCATCCCGATGAGCGCGGCGTCCAGCTTGCCTTCGAGGAACTCGGCTTCTTCACCGACCTTTTCCAGGTGCTCGGGGTCTATCCCAAGGCCTCCAAGCAGGGCGCCGTCGAATAGAGCGGTTCAAATCTAGAGCATCGTGCGCTAAAGTGGGCCCCGGTTTTGCGCACGATGCTCTAGCTGATCGCCTCGGTCGCCGCCTTCTCGATGGCGAGACCGGCGGCGTACTGCTCGAGCCATTTGGCATAGCCCGCGACGTCGGCGGGGTCGGGCGCCGCCACGTCGAGCGCCGCGTCCGCGAATACGCGATCCGCGAGATAGTCGCCCAGAGGCTCGCCCGCGCCGCTGCGCAGGTACTCGGCCAGAACGGCGATGCCCCATGCACCGCCCTCGCTGGCGGTATCGCCCACGGTCACCGGCGCACCGATGGCCGCCGCCAGAAGACGCTGCGCGGCGCCGGCCGTCTTGAACATGCCGCCATGCGCGAACATTGAATCCAGTTTCACGCCCTCGGCGTGCAGCACGTTCATTCCAAGACTCAGCGTGCCGAAGGCGGCATAGAGCTGGGTGCGCATGAAATTGCCGAGGGTGAGGCGACTGCCGGGGGTGCGCACCACGAGCGGACGTCCCTCGGAAAGGCCGGTGATCGGTTCTCCGGCCAGGTAATTGTAGGCGAGCAACCCGCCACCATCCGCCTCGCCTTCAAGCGCTGCGGCGTAGAGCGCGCCGAAGACGGCGTTTGCATCCGCCTTGGCCCCGATGGCAGCGGCGAACTCGGTGAAGACATTCGCCCAGGTCCCGAGCTCGCTGGCACCGTTGTTGCAGTGGACCATCGCCACCAGATCGCCGGCGGGCGTCGTGACGATGTCGAGTTCCTCGTGAACCGCCGTCAGGGGCTTTTCGAGCACCACCATGGCGAAGATCGAGGTGCCGGCGCTGATATTGCCGGTGCGCTGCGCCACGGCGTTGGTGGCGACCATGCCCGTGCCGGCATCGCCCTCGGGCGGACAGACCGGCGTACCCGGCTCGAGCGTGCCGGTCGGGTCGAGCAGCCGGGCGCCCTCGGCGGTAAGCGTTCCGGCGTCCTCGCCGGCGACGAGCACCTTGGGAAAGATCGCGGTGGCGTCAAGGCCGGGCTGACGGGCGGCAACCATCTCGCCGAACCGCTTGAGCATCGGCGCGTCGAAATCGCGGGTGGCAGGGTCGATCGGGAACATGCCCGACGCATCGCCCACGCCGATTACCTTGCGGCCGGTCAATCGCCAGTGCACGAAGCCGGCCAGGGTCGTGATGAAATCGAGCTTGGCGACATGGGGCTCCTTGTCAAGCACCGCCTGATACACGTGCGAAGCCGACCACCTGTGCGGGAAGTTGAAGCCGAGTGTCCTGGTCAGCTCGGTCACGGCGCGTTCCGTATTGGTGTTGCGCCAGGTGCGGAACGGGACGAGCAGGGTGCCGTTGGCGTCAAACGCCAGGTAGCCGTGCATCATCGCCGAGAACCCAAGGGCACCGATGCGGGTGAGAGGCACGTTGTGACGCTTTTCGACATCGGCCATCAGGCTGGCGACGGCGGCCTGCAGGCCGGTCCAGATCGCCTCTTCCGGGTAGGTCCAGAGACGGTCGACGAACTGGTTCTCCCAGCTGTAATTGCCCGTGGCGAGGACCTGGTGGGCCGGCCCGATGAGGCAGGCCTTGATGTTGGTGGACCCGAGTTCAATGCCCAAAGATGTGTGGCCCTCGGCGATCGCCGCGGCCGCGTCGGTGCCCTCATGCGTCATCGGTCATTACCTCCCAATTCTGATGTCCTTGTCGCCAACAAGGACGTTTTTCGATCGAGACCAGAAAATGGCAATTTGATACTCGATCCCGATCCATCCCGGAAAAGCCGTCAAAACCGTCCGAAAAACGGACTCCACTTCAACCACGGCCGTCCCGAGCGGATTACCGGCATGGATAATCCGCTTTCTCGTTCCTGGGTGGAATCAGCCGCCAACTGTAGTAAAGTCCCAAAAACTATAATGGAAGGGGGAATTTTGCCATGCAGCATTCCGCTAATGACATGGACGATCAGAGCAGAAACGGCTGCCGCGATCCGAGTGAAATGGACCCTTCAAAGGACCCCCAGGTCGAACGGATCTTCCGCAAGCTGGCGCATCCGACCGAGGCCGGCGGCATCGACCTCGATGTGGCGCCGCTGTTTCCCGGCTTTCCCTTCGACGTCAAGCTGGTTGCCGGCATCACGCCGATCGAAAAAGGCGGTCCGCTCGATTTCTACATCGACCGGCCCAACGGCATGCATGGCTTCATCATCAACCTGACCATCGAAGGCAAGGGACGGGTGTTCGAAGGGCAGGATTCCTTTTCCGTCGAGCCGGGCGATCTTTTGCTGTTTCCGCCCGACGCGGTGCACTATTACGGACGGGCACCGGATGCCGACAAATGGTGGCACCGCTGGATCTATTTCCAGCCGCGCGGCTTCTGGCGCTCCTGGCTGAACTGGGAACAGCAGGTGCGCTCGGTCCACGTCCTGCGCGCCAAGGGCAGTGCGTTTTTCAACGAAATGGCGCATCTGTTTGCCGATGTGGAAAAGCTCGTCGCCCGCAACGACTATCTGTCGGCCGACCTCGCCTTCAACCGGCTCGAATTCATCCTGCTGTCCTGCCTTCGCGAGGACCGCGTCTCGCAGATGAAGAACGCGCCGATCGACGAACGGGTGCTGGCGGCGTGCCAACTGATCTCCTCGGATCTGCAGAACTCGGCCAGCGTCAGCGAAATCGCCACCAGGGTCTGCCTGTCGCCGTCGCGGCTGTCGCACCTGTTCCGCAAGCATCTGGGCATGGGGGTGGTGCAATGGCGCGAATGCCAGCGCCTGCAATATGCCAAGCAGCTCCTGAGGGTCACCAATGTGCCGATCAAGTCGCTGTCGCATATGGTCGGCTATGACGACCCCTTGTATTTCTCGCGGGTCTTCCGTCGCCATGTCGGCATGAGTCCCTACAGTTTCCGGGCGCGCAGCCTCGGCGCGCCGCCGCCCGGCGCGGAAGCGGACGAAGACGCGCTCGGCTGGTCGCTGTCCGAAAGGGTCGACTGAGGTTCTGCGGGGGCTCGGAAAAGCCCGGCCGGAGCCGGGCATTTCACGCCTGCGACCGGCAGTTCGGTCACGGCCGAAAGCTGGAGCCATTTCGCGTTTTGGCCGACACACCTGTCGTGGTGGACCCGAGATCTCTGCACGAGAACAAATGCTGGCC
>CAZKTH010000230.1:0-5996 GCA_964555575.1 uncultured Devosiaceae bacterium
TGCGCTATCTCAACGAAATGATGTGGTTCCCGGCGGCGCTGGCCGGCCGCAATCTCGCCTGGACGCCGGTCGACGACACGAGTGCCGACGTCACGCTTGCCGATCACGGCATGAGCGCGACGGCACGGCTGTTCTTCGATGCCGACGGCAAAATCGTCAATTTTTCGGCGCAACGCCTCAACCTTGACGCGAACGGCATCCAGACTTGGGAAACGCCAGTCAGCGGCTATCGGACCTTGGGCAGCATGACCATTCCGAAAGGCGGCCAAGCGGTGTGGCAGACCCCCGAAGGCCCCTTCGCCTATGTCGAACTGGAAGTGACGGACGTCACCCTCGAATAGAGCATCGTGCGCAAAAGCGGGTCCCGGTTTTGCGCAAAAAACGATGCGACAACAAAAACATAGAGCGGCGAAGCGATTCAACTTGAACGCGCGCCGCTCCAGGCGGAGCTTTTTGGCGGTCGCATCGCGAAAGGCCGAAACCGGCTTCCGCTTTTGGCGCGATACGCCCTCAATCGGTCCTTCGCGCCACGGCGGCTTCTTCGAAGGTTGCCATGTTGTCGTGAAGATGCAGGGCGGTCTTGACGAGCACCGCCGCCACTGCCGCACCCGTGCCTTCGCCAAGCCGCATGCCGAGATCGAGCAGCGGCTGTTTGCCCAGCGCGGCGAGCAGTCTGGCGTGCCCCTGTTCGGCCGAGACATGGGCAAACACGCAATGATCGAGCGCGGCCGGGTTGACCGCATGCGCTACGGCGACGGCGGCCGTCGCAACGAACCCGTCGACGATCACGGGGATCCTGCGGTGCCTTGCCGCCATGACGGCGCCGAGCATGCCGGCGAATTCACGCCCGCCGAGGCGGGCAAGGATCTTGAGCGGATGATCGAGCTCGCCCCTGTGGAAGGCCAGCGCCCTGTCGACGGCATCCGCCTTTCGGGCCAGACCGGCATCGTCTACACCGGTACCACGGCCGACCCAATCCTTGCCTGTGCCGCCGAAAAGGGCCGCCGCAAGCGCTGCCGCCACGGTTGTGTTGCCGATGCCCATCTCGCCGATGCACAAGAGATCGGGATTGCCGGCGATTGCTTCCATGCCATAGGCCAGGGTCGCGGCCGCGGTGCGATCGTCCATCGCGGCTTCGGTGGTGATGTCGCCGGTCGGCACGTCGAGAGCCAGTTCGAACACCCTGAGATTGAGCCCGTGCAGGGCACAGATCTGCGAGATCGCCGCGCCGCCATTGGTGAAATTGTCGACCATCTGGCGGGTGACCTCGGCGGGATAGGGCGCGATGCCCTGCCGGGTCACGCCGTGATTGCCGGCAAAGATCGCCACCATCGGATTGTCGAGTTTCGGCTCGCCCCGTCCCTGCCAGCGGGCCAGATGCTCGACCAGGGTTTCGAGCTTGCCGAGCGAGCCTTCCGGCTTGGTCAGCTGCCCATTGCGGGCGCGCACGGTTGCGACCGCTGCCTCGTCGCCGTCGGGCACAAGGGTCAGAAGGTCGATGAAATCGGCAAAGGGGGCCGGCAGGTGCGGCGTATCGGTCATGTCGTACTCCGAAGCGGGCCGTGATAATAAAGGGCTTCACATACACGCGGATGAGAAATGGGCGAAACACCTAAAGCGAGTCGCGTCGCACCGGGCAACGACAATCGCGCCGCATCCGTCGCGCCAGAAGACGCCGGCGGGCTTATGGCCGATTTCGTCATGGCAACACGGTTCTATTCGCTGCTGCCGATGGGTGCGACACGGCACGAAGCGCCGGACATCAACCGCATCGCCCGTGCCGCGCCTTTCGCCAGCCTCGTCGTCGGCGCCCTGCCGGCCCTGGTGCTTCTGGCCGGCTGGCTGCTCGGTCTGCCGGTGCTGTTCACCGCCCTATTGTGCGTGGCGGCGGGCGCCATCGTCACCGGCGCCATGGCCGAGGACGCGATCGGCGATTCGATGGACGGGCTTGGTGGCCGTACCCCGGAACGCCGACTCGACATTCTCAAGGACAGCCGCATCGGCGCCTATGGCGTTCTCGGCATCACCCTGTTCGTCGGCCTGAAGGCGGCGGCCCTGTCGCAATTGCTGACGACCAGGGCGGCGGCAGCGGTCCTGCTGTTTCTCGCCGCCCAGGTGATCGCCCGCTCCGGGGCGCTTTATCTGAGCTTTGCCCTGCCACCGGCGCGCCGGGACGGCGCTTCGGCCACGGCCGGGACGCTCGAGCGCCTGCCGATGCTGATCGGTTTCGGCTTTGCCGGGCTGATCGGTCTTTTGCTCGCGGCACCTTTCGCCGGCATCGCCGGCGTCGGCCTTGCCCTGCTTTTCGCCCTGGTCACCGCAATCGGCTGGGCCGCGCTGTGGCGGCACCTCATCGGTGGACAGACCGGCGATCTGATCGGCGGATTGCAGGCGCTCCTTGAAATCGCCGTTCTGACTGCCTTTATACTGCTGGTCAGGGGGCCGCGCTGATTTTGGCCTGGGGAATTTCGAGTAATGCTGTTCATCGGTGTCGCGCTGCTCGTGGCCATCGGCCTTGCCCTGCTCATCTCCGCCGACGTCGGCAGTTTCGTCGGCCTTG
This sequence comes from uncultured Devosiaceae bacterium, assembly GCA_964555575.1. Classification (GTDB taxonomy): domain Bacteria; phylum Pseudomonadota; class Alphaproteobacteria; order Rhizobiales; family Devosiaceae; genus JAHJQZ01. The sequence continues at coordinate 2,561 of CAZKTH010000230.1, forward strand.
ACCCGTCGGACACGGCGCGGCTCGTCGCCGGGCTCGCCGTTCTCATTCTGGTTGCCGGCGGCATGTTCACCCGCCGCCAGCGTCTTGGGGAAATCCTCGGCAATCTCGTCCTGTGGATCGGCATTTTCGTCGTCGCCCTGGGCATCTACGCCTATCGCAGCGACATCGGCCAGTTCGGCGGCCGGATCATCGCCGAACTGATGCCGGGCGCGGCGGTGATCAATGTGGAGAGCGGCACCGCCACCTTCCGCCGCTCCCTCGGCGGCTCCTTCCACATCAATGCGACACTCAACGGTCACCAGACGCACATGCTCTTCGATACCGGCGCCAGCGCCGTGGTGCTGACACGCGAGGATGCGCGGGCGGCCGGCCTGCCGGTCGACAGGCTCGAATATGTCGTGCCGGTCAAGACCGCCAACGGCACCGGCCGGGCAGCGCTGATCCTGATCGATTCCATCACCGTCGGCGACATCACGCGCAATGGCATCCGGGCCTATGTCGCCGAAAAGGACGCGCTCGAAACCAGCCTTTTGGGCATGACCTTTCTCGAGACGCTCACCAGCTATGCGGTCAGCCAGGATTCGCTGGTGCTGACGGACTAGTTCACAAATCCGTGGCACCCCTCCTGCCGGGTTGCACGCGTCAACGTCGCTGCTAGAACATGCGGCAATTCTAATATTCAAGCGGGGAACCGAAAATGAGCTACTACTTCTCCAAGACCATCGCCGGAACGCTCGACGAAGCGATCGAAAAGGTAACCGCCGCCCTCGCGGCCGAGGGTTTCGGTGTCCTGACCCAGATCGACGTTGCGGCAACGATGAAGAAAAAGCTTGATGTCGATTTCCGGCCCTACCGGATTTTGGGCGCCTGCAATCCCGGCTTCGCCCACAAGGCGCTTTCGGCCGAGGACAAGATCGGCACCATGCTGCCCTGCAACGTCGTGGTGCAGGAAGTGACGCCCGGCCAGGTCGAAGTCGCCGCCGTCGATCCGGCGGCCTCGATGCAGGCGATCGCCAATCCGAACCTGGCCGAAATCGCCAACGATGTGCGGGCCAAGATGAAGGCGGTGGTCGAGGCGCTTTAGAGCATCGTGCGCAAAAGTGGACCCCGGTTTTGCGCAAAAAACGATGCGACAACAAGAACATAGAGCGACGAAGCGATTCAACTTGAACGCGCGCCGCTCTAGCTCCCGGCAGGCGAGGCGCTTCAGGCCGCCGTCGCGGCACCCTCGACCGCCCGCAGGGCCCGGATCATGACTTCCGGGCCGGCGTTGGGTCCGATGACCTCATTGCTGAGGATCTGACGGAACCGGCGGGCGCCGGGGCGGCCATTGGCCAGGCCCAGCATGTGGCGGGTGATGCCGTTGAGCCGCGTGCCGCGCCTGAGTTCGGTCTCGGCATAATCGGCCATGGCGGCAATGATGGCGGCAAGTTGCGGCGGCGCATGGTCCTCGCCGAAAAAGCGACGGTCGACCTCCGCGAGGATCATCGGCTCGTGATAGGCGGCGCGGCCGAGCATGACGCCCGAAACATGGCTCAGTTGCTCTTCGACGGCCGCCAGGCTCTTGATGCCGCCATTGATCACCACCGGCAGCGGCGCCAGCCGCCGTGCCAGTCGATGGACGCGCGCATAGTCGAGCGGCGGCACGTCGCGGTTCTCCTTGGGCGAAAGGCCCTGGAGCCAGGCCTTGCGGGCATGAACGATCAGGGCGTCCACCCCGGCATCGCGCTGGGCGTCGGCGAAACTGTCGAGCGGCGTGCCGATGTCCTGCTCGTCGATGCCGAGTCGGCACTTGACGGTGACCGGGATATCGACCGCCTTCCTCATCGCCGCAACGCTCCTTGCGACGAGCTGCGGCTCGGCCATCAGACAGGCGCCGAAGCGGCCGGACTGCACCCGGTCGGACGGACACCCGACATTGAGATTGATCTCGTCATAGCCGAAATTCGCGCCGATCCGGGCCGCCTCGGCCAGTTCCTCCGGGTCGGCGCCGCCAAGCTGCAGGGCAACGGGGTGTTCGGCGGGATGAAGGCCGAGGAGCCGTTCGCGGTCGCCATGAACGACGGCGGAGCCCGCCACCATTTCGGTGTAGAGCAGCGTCCGCCGGCTGAGGAGCCGGTGCAGATAGCGGCAATGCCGGTCCGTCCAGTCGAGCATCGGGGCGACGGAAAATTTCGGCGGCTGGTAGGCCATTGTCCTCGTGTGCCGAGTGTTCGCGTTTGAAAACCGGCCGGTTTCTACCAGCTTTTGCCCGACTTGCCCAATCGGGCATCACCTCCGGTATTTTTCCTGCCAGGAGGGCAGGATGTCGCCCGGTTCGGAGCGGGCCGAATAGGCGGCGCGGGCGATGGCACGGGCCAGACAGGTGGCGGCGGCGTGGCCGATGGTCAGGGCGGTGAGATCGTCCGTGCCGGCGCCAATGGCACCGGTCGACAGGGCAAAGACCAGATCGCCGTCGACCAGGGTATGCGAAGGCGAGATGGCATGGGCCATGCCGTCATGGGCCGCGACGGCCGCGCGCTTCAGCTGCGCCTTGGTCATTGCCGCATCGGTGGCGACGATGGCGATGGTGGTGTTCCTGAGAGCTTCGAGGCTGTCCTGCTTGGTGACGGCGCTTTCGGCGAAGGGGATCGGATCGGGCCGCGTGCCGAGCCCGCCGAACTCGCCGTCGATCTCGAACGGTGCCGCCCAGAAATGGGCGCTGTCGCCCATGGTGATCTGGCCGGTCGGATTGGCGGCGACCAGCGCCCCGACGGTGATGCCGCTTTCAAGAACCAGCGAAGCCGAGCCGAGCCCGCCCTTGGTACGGGCGGCGAGCGCCCCGAAGCCGGCGCCGGCCGTTCCCAGCTCGAAATCCTCCGAGGCGGCGTCCAGCGCCCTTGCGCCGAGATCGCGATAGGGATTGACCTGCCAGACCTTGTCGCCGCCATTGATCAGGTCGAACAGGATGGCCGCCGGCACGATCGGCACATGCACCGGTCCGACCGCAAAGCCCCTGCCCTGACGCGCCAGCGCGTCGGCCACGCCGGACGCGGCGTCGAGCCCGAAGGCCGAACCGCCGGAAAGAACCAGCGCATCGACCTCCTGCACCATGCGGTCGACGGTCAGAAGGTCGGTCTCGCGCGTGCCGGGCGCCCCGCCCATGACATCGACGGCGCAGCCGAACGGCCTGTCGGCGACGAGCACCGTCGTGCCCGAACGGATATGGGCATCATGGGCGTTGCCGACCCTGAGACCGGCAATGTCGGTGATCAGATTGCGTCTGCCCGGATGCGCGCTCATGTCGTTTTCCTCCAAGCAACTGGCCAATGCAGGCTTCGAATTCCCAAGTGGTTGCGTTTTCGAACCGAAAAACCGGTTCCCACTTTTTCGCACGATGCTCTAGATGCATCGGCCGCCGTCGACTTCCATGGCGACGCCGGTGATCATCGAGGCC
>CAZKTH010000231.1:0-5994 GCA_964555575.1 uncultured Devosiaceae bacterium
ACCTTGTAGCCGAGCGGCAGCCAGGCATACAGGCCCGAAGCCTGCTGGCTGATCAGACCCGCCCTCAGCATCAGCCGGTGCGAGACGATCTCGGCCTCCTTGGGGTCTTCACGCAGGACCGGAAGGAAGAAACGGGAAAAGCGCATGTCAGTCCTCTTCAATGGACGGCCGCAGCCGTGCGGCGGCGCCAGTTTTCGGGCGGTCTACAGGTAGGACGCGTCCTACACCATGTTTCGATTCTTTCGTACATAAAACAGTGGAAATCGGCACCTTTTCAGCAGTTTGGATACATATTTATCCCTCCGATTAACTGTTGCAATTGTGCACCTTTTCCCGAAAAAATGCGTGACAATCCTGTATGATGCTGGTAGGTTTCGCGCCAAGCAATGAGGCGGGCCTAACCGCCGTGACGTCGACAACGTCAAGGGAGGAGCGCTGGCTGCCCGTAAAGGAGCCTAAGACCAGCGGGATTGTCGCAAAACTTTTCATGCAGGGTCCTTGTGGCCCTGCTTTTCTTTGTCGCCCGGCGCTTTCGCGCGGTCAGCTCCAATAGCGCTGCAGGTCGGAATTAGACAGCCCCCACATGACAAGCAGCAGCAGCACGACGGCCAGCACTGTCGTCGCCAGAAGCCTGGGCCAGAGCCGGAAAGGCGCCGGCGCGCCTGGCTCGGTGCCCCTGGTCACCTTGCCGGAACAAGAAATAGACCGCCGCATAGCTGACCCGGGTCATGGTCCGACATCCCCCGCATTCCTTGCCGCCTCACCGTGCCGCCGACAGCGCCATGGCCAACAGCGAGCGGCAAGAACGCAACACCCCTGGATTCCGGCCTTCGTTCCTCAACGGCAACACGCCCTATGGGCGCCCGCAATGACGAAAGGGCAAGGTTTCCGGCACCATCGCATCAACCGCCCCAGAGCATCGTGCGAAAAAGTGGACCCCGGTTTTTTTCGCAAGAAACGATGCGACCACAAAGAGATGGAGCATGCGTCCTGATTCCGTCAGAACGCATTTTGCTTTAGACCTTGTGCACGAATATCCGGACATTCGGCTTTTTTCCCCAATAGGCGGCAAGTTCGGACCGGACCGCCCGCCTCAGCGCCTCGGCGACCACATCCGGATCGGTACGGCGTTTTGCCGTCAGACTCTTCATTGTGGCGCGCACCGCCCCCAAGGCGATCTCTTCCGGGCTCTCCTCGTCCTCGAGTTCCGGGATACCGTCGATGGCGATCTCCGGCCCCGAGACGATCTCGCCGCCGCGGCTGAGGCAGAGGCTGACCGTGGCCATGCCGCCGAACGAAAGCCGGCGGCGATCGCGCACCTTACTCTCTTCCGCCGTGCACAGGATCTGCCCGTCCAGATAGAGTTCGTCCACCCTGATCTCGCCGGGGAAATGCATCGGGTCGGGGAAGAACCGCACCATGTCGCCATTGCGGATCTCGAAGACGATTTCGATGCCGGCCTCGCGGCCGAGTTTGGCATGGCCGTGCAGATGCGCCGCCTCGCCATGTACCGGCACCAGAATGTCCGGCTTCACCCAGTCATAGAGCTTTTTCAGTTCATTGCGGCGCGGATGGCCGGTGGAATGGATCCGGCCGTCCGCATTGGTGATCACTTCCACGCCCTTGTCGATAAGGGCGTTCTGGATGTCGAGCACAGCCTTCTCATTGCCCGGAATGGCCCATGAGGAAAACAGCATCATGTCGCCGGCATCCAGATCGATGTTGGGATGCTCGCCGGCGGCGATGCGCGCCGCAGCCGCCCGCGATTCGCCCTGGGAACCGGTGCAGATGATCAGCACCTTGTCACGCGGCAACTGCGGAAAGACGTCCTGGTCATGGAAAGGCGGCAAGCCTTCGAGCAGCCCTAGTTCCCGGCCGATGGCGACGACCCGGTGCAGCGCCCTGCCCGCCAGCACAACGTCGCGTCCGGCCGCCCGCGCCGCCCGGGCGATGGCGGCGACCCGGCCGAGATTACTGGCGAAGGTCGTCACCGCGACGCGGTGCGGCGCATTGGCGACGATCTCGGTGAGATTGGCCTCGATCTCGGCTTCCGAGGCACTGGTCCCGTCCCTGAGGGCGTTGGTGCTGTCGCAGACCAGCGCCAGCTTTCCGTCCATGGCGCCGATTTCCTTGAGCCGCTTGATGTCGCTTTGCGGGCCGAGCGCCGGCCGGTCGTCGAGCCGCCAGTCGCCGGTGTGCAGCACCCGCCCGGCTTCGGTCTCGATGTGGAGCGCCGAGCTTTCCGGGATGGAATGGGCCATCTGGACCGGCTCGATGCGGAACGGGCCGACATCGAAGGGCACGCCATAGCGCATCGGCCGGATCTCGACCACGGCGGTGATCTCGTTGGCCGCCCGCTTGGCCAGGATCATCGCCTCGGTGAAGGCGGTGGCATAGACCGGCAGGTCGAAATCGGACCAGATATCGAGCACGGCGCCGTAATGATCCTCATGGCTGTGGGTGAGGATCAGGGCCAAAACGTTGTCGCCTTCTTCCTCGAGGAAACCTGGATCGGGCATGATGAGATCGATCCCTGGCAGGTTCGGCCCGGCGAAATTGACGCCGCAATCGACGACGATCCATTTGCGCTGCCGCTCCGGTCCGAAGCCATAGGCCGCCATGTTCATGCCGATCTCGCCAACCCCGCCGAGGGGAACGAAGACCAGTTGGTCGGAGTGATCGGCCGCCATCGTCTTTTTTCCTTTTTATTGCCGCCCAGCCGGGCAGAGATCACGCGTTAATGCGCTCAGGAGGCGTCGCCGCTGGCCGCCGTTCCGAAATAGACGTCACCGGCCGAGACGGTTTTGAGTGCGCCGCCGTCGGTCCTGACAAGCAGCCGGCCTTTGGCGTCGAGTGCCTCGAAAGTGCCGGAAAGCGTCCCCTTCGGGGTCGTGACCGAAATCGGACCGCCGATCCCGGCGGCGTAGCGTTTCCATAAAGCAAGCACGTCGCCGAGACCATGGCCATTGCTCCAGATGGTGAAGGTCTCGGCGAAGGTGTCGGTCAGCGCCTCGAAGACTTCCTCGGCGTTCAGGACAAAACCTGCGCCGGCGAGCGAGGTCGCCGGAAAGGGCATGTCGCCTGGCGCCGCAACGACATTGACGCCGATGCCGACGGCGATCGCCTCCCTGCCGCCGGGCAAGGGCTTCATGTCGAGCAGGATGCCGGAAAGCTTCCGTCCGGCGACAAGGGCGTCGTTCGGCCATTTGAGCGCAACCGGAGCCCCCGGCGCCAGAAGCGCCAGCGCTTCGACGAGTGCCACGCCGGCAACGAAACCGAGGCTGGAATGGTTGCCACCCTGCTGGTCGAAGACCAACAGCAGGCTCGCCGCCAGATTGCCCTTTTGCGTGAACCAGACGCGCCCGCGCCGGCCGCGTCCCGCAGTCTGCTCCTTTGTGGCGAACCAGTGCCGGCCCGGATCGCCATTCGCCGCCGCCTCGAGCGCCTCGGCATTGGTCGATCCGAGCGTTTCAAAGCTGGAAACGCGATAGCCCGCCAGCCTTGCCCTGTCGCCGATCGAAAAAGCCAATTGCCCTACTCAGAACAGGCTTCCCGCCGCGCTGTGGGCCCAGACGCCGAGCGGCACGCCGATGGTGAAGAAATAGGTGGCGAGCAGGAAGCCGGCCGCCGCCATGACGATCTTCAGTTCGCCCGGCACCGCCGCAAACTGCAGCACCGGCTCGTCGAAATACATCACCTTGACGATCCTCAGATAGTAGAAGGCGCTGACAGCGCTGGCCAGAACGCCGATGACGGCCAGGACGTAAAGCTGCGCCTCGATGGCCGCGAGGAAGACGTACCATTTGGCAAAGAACCCGGCGAGCGGCGGCACCCCGATGAAGGAGAACAGCAGGATCACCATGGTCCCGGCGATGAAGGGCCGCGTCTGGGCCAGGCCGGCAAGGTCGGAAATGTTCTCGACGAACCCGTCCTCGGTCCTCAATGCCAGCAGGCAGGCGAAGAAGGCGATGTTCATGGTCATGTAGATCGCCATGTAGATGGCGACGCCGTCGACGCCGGCCTGGCTGCCGGCCGAAAGGCCGACCAGCGCGAAGCCCATATGCCCGATCGAGGAATAGGCGATCAGGCGTTTGAGATTCTTCTGGCCGATGGCGGCAAAGGCGGCGAGCACCATGGAGGCGACCGACAGGAAGATGACGATCTGCTGCCAATCGGCCGCGATCGGCGCGAAGCTCGACATGACGACGCGGATCAGCAGGGCCATGGCCGCGACCTTGGGGGCGGTGGCGAACAAGGCCGTCACCGGGGTCGGCGCGCCTTCATAGACGTCTGGCGTCCACATGTGGAAGGGCACGGCGGAGATCTTGAAGGCGATGCCGGCGAGCAGGAAGACGAGCCCGACGGTCAGCCCGAGCGAACGGTCACCAAGGGTCAGGACCTCGGCGATCTTGGGCAGTTCGGTCTGGCCGGTGAAGCCGTAGACCAGCGAGGCGCCGTACAGGAGCATGCCGGAGGAAAGAGCGCCGAGAACGAAATATTTGAGGCCGGCTTCCGAGGCCCGGTTGCTTTCGCGCTTGATCGCCGCGACGACATAGAGCGCCAGCGACTGCAGTTCGATGCCGATATAGAGCGACATCAGGTCGTTGGCCGAGACCATGGTCATCATGCCGAGGGTGGCGAGCACGACGAGCACGGAATATTCGAACTTGGCCAGGCCGTTCTCGCTGGCCGAACTGAGCGACAGGATGAGCGCCAGCGCCGAACCGCCCAGGATCAGCACCTTCATGTAGCGCGAGAAGCTGTCGGCGATGAAAACGCCGTTGAACAGCACGCCATTGGCCGGGAACAGGAGCGCCAGCACGCCGACGGCGACCAGAAGGCCGATGGAAATGCCGGCGACGCTGGCATGCGTCTCGCCCTTGACGAAGACGCCGACCATCAGCAGCGCCAGGGCACCGAGCGCCAGGATGATCTCGGGCAGGATCGGCAGGAGGTCGGCAAGACCGGTGAGATTGGAAGCCATTGCTTTCTCCCTACTGCACGGCCGTCTGGGCCAGATCGGCGGCCATGCCGAGAGCGCCGGAATAATTGTGGACGAGGGCCGCAACCGACGGGCCGATCGCATCGAGGATCGGCGCCGGATAGAAGCCGAAGAAAATGGTCAGAACGATCAGCGGCGTCAGAACCGCCCATTCGCGCCGGTTGAGATCCAGTATGGATTTCAGCGATTCCTTGTCGAGCACGCCGAACACGACCCGACGATAGAGCCAGAGAGCGTAGGCGGCGCTGAGGATGACGCCGATGGCGGCGAAGAAGGCAACCCAGGTGTTCACCTGGAACACGCCGATAAGGGTCAGGAACTCGCCGATGAAGCCGGAGGTGCCGGGCAGGCCGACATTGGCCAGGGTGAAGATCATGAACACCAGGGCGTAGCGCGGCATCCGGTTGATCAGGCCGCCATAGGCGGCGATGTCGTAGGTGTGCATGCGGTCGTGCAGCGCCCCGACGGCGAAGAACAGTGCCGTGGACACCAGGCCGTGGCTGAGCATCTGGAAGATCGCCCCGTCAATGCCGTTCTGGTTGAACGAGAAGATGCCGATGGTGACAAAGCCCATATGCGCGACGGAGGAATAGGCGATCAGCTTCTTGATGTTGTCCTGGGCGAGCGCGATCAGCGACGTGATGATGATGGCGCCGATCGACAGGAAGAAGACGAAATCGGCGAACTGGGCCGAAGCGTCCGGGAACATCGGCAGCGAAAAGCGCAGAAAGCCATAACCGCCCATCTTGAGAAGGATCGCGGCCAGGATCATCGATCCGGCCGTTGGTGCCTCGACATGGGCTTCCGGCAGCCAGCGGTGGAGCGGCCACATCGGCAGCTTGACCGCGAGGGAGGCGAAAAACGCCAGCCATAGCCAAGTCTGCATTTCCGGCGGGAAATGATAGGTCAGAAGCTTGTCGATCTCGAGCGTCCCGGCCTGCCAGTACATGGCCATGATGGCCAGCAGCATCAGCACCGAGCCGGTGAAGGTG
>CAZKTH010000232.1:0-5905 GCA_964555575.1 uncultured Devosiaceae bacterium
GCGCCTGCTCGATTGATCGCTAGGGTGACAGACAGGAGACCTGCTGGAACGTGATGCTGGCGTCACGGAGAAGCCCCGCGCAGTGCTCCTTGCCATGTTTCTGCATTAGGCTGCCAGATGATCCGCTCTTCCCTGGTTCTGCCCACCAGAGTGTCCACCGAGGACAAAAGACCACCGCCTTGCATTTCAAAAAATCATATAATACAATGGCTTACCAAGCCACTATCAATGTTGCTGCGAATCCAGGTTCCCCCGCCCTTCGTCCTTCATCACATATTTCACGTATTTATGGACGAAAGCCCGCCCGTCTCCGGAACAGGTTTCCAGTGCAGGTCGGAGAAAAGCGAAAAACAACGGCTCGCGACGGCGCTTCGGTTTCAAGCGGTCGGCTGGCGCGGAAGCCAAAATGACCGTCATCCACTACCCCACCATCCTCACACTCCCGGAATACCCTGAGCGCAGCCTTTGCGCCCGCCGGCGCGTCCTCCCATCGGACGGACGGACCATGGCGGCACAGCTCACGCCAACCGGTCTCCGGTCAAACCGGCGCGGTTCAGACCACATCACCCCCGTCGGACGGAACGTGTCAACTGGCGCAGCGGTCGCCCGTCATCATGCCGCCGCCATGGATCCGGCAAAGTCAGGACCGTTCGGTCTCAGGCGATTTCCCGCCGCTGCGAACATTATAAAAGGCTGCAAAGAAAACTAGGCTTGATCGCTGCGCCTTTCGACTTAAAACTCACCGGAGGCGCTGAGGTGGGGCGTTCCTGCCAGGAGCAGGACTGACCACACCGGATACCACTCGCAGAGCGTGCCGACGCAGTGCCCGGAATGCAAATTCCGGAGAGAGTCGCGTACGCTGCGACGACAACGAAGGAACCAGCCATGACGATCCAGAAACGCACATTCGGCCGTACCGGCCACGAAAGCTCGGCTGTGCTGTTCGGCGCGGCCGCACTCGGCGAAGTCGACCAGGCCACCGCTGACCGGGTGCTCGATCTGTTGCTCGCTCATGGCGTCAACCACATCGACGTTGCCGCCAGCTACGGCGACGCGGAACTGCGCGTCGGTCCGTGGATGGATCGCCACCGCAACGACTTCTTCCTGGCCACCAAGACCGGACTGCGCGATCGCGACGGCGCCTACGCGGAAATCCGCCGCTCGCTCGACCGGCTCCGGACCGACCATGTCGATCTGATCCAGCTCCATGCGCTGATTCACCCCGACGAGTGGGAACAGGCGTTCGGGCCCGGCGGCGCGCTGGAGGCAGCGATCGAGGCGCGCGAGCAAGGTCTGGTGCGCCATATCGGCGTGACCGGCCATGGCTGGAACGTCGCCGCCATGCACAAGCGCAGCCTCGAGCGCTTCGACTTCGACTCCGTGCTGATGCCGTGGAACTGGTATGCGGCCCATCACGAGAGCTATGGCCGGGATTTCGAGGAGACGGTGAGGATCTGCGAGGAACGCAATGTCGCGGTGCAGACCATCAAGTCGATCGCCCGCGGTCCCTGGGCGTCGGGCGTCACTCACAACCACACCACCTGGTACCAGCCGCTGGAGAACGAGGCGGATATCCGTGCCGCGGTGCACTGGGTCCTTGGCCGGCCCGGCATCTTTCTCAATTCCGCCGGCGACGTCGACCTGTTGCCGGCCGTGCTGCGTGCCGCCGACGAACTCGGCGATGCACCGGACGACGCCTTCATGGCCGATCTGAGCGAGCGCACCGGAATGGCGTCGATCTTCGGCATATAGGGAACGGCGTGCGTGCGCATGCCCGCGAGTAAAAAAGACCAATGACGGCAAACAGGATCGCTCTTTTGTACGGACGCGGCGAGCTGACGGTCGATCTGCCGGACGGCGCCGAACCGGTGATCGTCAGAAAGCGCGCCCTATTCACACTGCCTGATCCTCGGGCCGCCATCGCCGCCGCCTTCGACATGCCGGTTGGCGCGCCGCCGCTCGCCACGCTTGCCCGGGGCCGCCGCAGCGCCTCGATCCTCATCTGCGACATCACCCGGCCGGTCCCCAACCGGCTGTTCCTCGGGCCGATGATAAAGACCCTGGCCGCCGCCGGCATCCCGCTCGACGCCATCACCGTCCTGGTGGCCACCGGGCTCCACCGGCCCAATCTCGGCGACGAACTGGCCGAACTGGTCGGCGATCCCTGGGTGCTGGAGCATGTCCGGGTCGAGAACCATTATGCCCGCGACGACGCCATGCATGTCGATCTCGGGCCGACGGCGAAGCGCGGCACGCCCGTCAAGCTCGACCGGCGCTTCGTCGAGGCCGATCTCAGGATCGCCACCGGGCTGGTCGAGCCCCATTTCATGGCCGGCTGGTCCGGCGGACGCAAGGTCATCGCGCCCGGCATCGCCCACCACGAGACCATCCGCACCTTTCATTCGGCGCGCTTCATGGAAGACCCGGCGGCCATCGAGTGCAATCTTGACGGCAATCCGCTGCACGAGGAACAGCTCGAGATCGTTGGCATGCTCGGCGAGGTCTACGCCCTCAACATCGTGATCGACGAAGCGCGCGACCTTACCCATGTGAGCTTCGGCGAGATCATCGCCAGCCATCGGGCCGCCGTCGATTTCGTCAGCGCCGCTGCCACCGTGCCAATCGGCCGGCGTTTTTCGACGGTGATCACTTCGGCGGCGGGCTATCCGCTCGACAAGACCTATTACCAGACGATCAAGGGCATGGTGACACCGCTCGACATTCTCGAACCTGGCGGCACGCTGATCATCGCATCCGAGTGCTCGGAAGGGTTCGGTTCGGCCGAGTTTCGCGACGCCCAGGCAAATCTGATCGCGCTCGGACCCGAGCGCTTTCTTGAAACGCTGACGGCCAAGAGCCTGGCCGACATCGACGAATGGCAGACCGAGATGCAGCTCAAGCCGATGCGGCTCGGCAAGGTGGAACTCTATGCGACCGGGCTTTCGGGCGATGACCGGCGGCTGACCGGGATCGCCATGATCGATGACGTCGCACAAGCCATAGGCCGCAGCATCGCAAGGAGCGGTGATCCGGCCGTTGCCGTCATCCCCGAAGGGCCCTACGTCGTGCCCCGCTTCACCCCTGAAGCCTGAAAGCAATAGGCCATGCGCGAAATCCATCTCGATCCGCTCGGGGGCATTGCCGGCGACATGTTCGTCGCCGCGCTGCTTGACCTGCGACCCGACCTCGAGCCGGGATTGCGGCAGATGCTCGCCGGCATGCCGCTTCTCGAAGGCGTCGCCTTTGAGGTTTTGAGCCACGGCGACGGCGTGCTGACCGGCCGGCGCTTCCTTGTTTCCCGCAAGGGACACGGCGGCAAACCATCCCTCGAAACCGTGCAGACGGGCCACAATCCGGATCATCCACCACACGCCCACATCGCCTGGAAGGACATCCGTGCCGCGCTTGAACGGGGTCCGCTCGACGAGACGACGCGAAGCCATGCCATCGGCATCTTCACCCACCTCGCCGCGGCGGAGGCCCGCGTTCACGGCACCTCGCCGGAGGCGGTACAGTTCCACGAGGTCGGTGCCTGGGATTCGATTGCCGACATCGCCGCCGCCGCCTGGCTGATCGCTGAGATCGATGCGGCGCGCTGGACCATCGGCGCGCTGCCGCTCGGTGGCGGCAGGGTTCGGACCGCCCACGGCTTGCTACCGGTGCCGGCACCGGCCACGGCCCTGCTGATCGAAGGCTTTGCCACGATCGACGACGGCATTTCCGGCGAGCGCGTGACGCCGACCGGAGCGGCGATCGTCCGCCATCTCTGCGATCCGCAAGCACCGGCGTCGCGTGCGCGCCGGCTGGTGGGCTCCGCGAACGGCTTCGGCACCAGAACCCTTCCCGGCATCAGCAACTGCCTGCGCGTTCTGGCCTTCGAAACCGGAGACGGGATCGCGCAGGCGCGTGACCGCATCGTCGTGCTCGAATGCGAGATCGACGACCAGACCGGCGAGGATCTCGCTTTGGCCATCGATCATCTGCGGGCGCTTGATGGTGTGCTCGACGTCATCCAGGCACCGGTTTTCGGCAAGAAGGGGCGGATGATGACCCATCTGCGCGTACTGGTTTCGGAACCGGCGGAGGACGCCGTCGTGACAGCAGTCTTGAGCGAGACAACCACGCTCGGTTTGCGCCGCCTGCCGGTCGAGCGCTACATCCTCGGGCGCGAGACGGTTTCCCTCGCAGCCGGTGGCCGCGAATTCCGCGTCAAGCTTGCCGATCGTCCGGCGGGGCGGACGGCGAAACTGGAAGCGGACGATCTCGCCGATATTTCCGGTGCGCGAGCACGCAGGCGTTTGCGCCGACGGGGCGAAGCCGCTTTCGAGGACGAGGAGAAAGACTGATGCATGAGCGCCTTGCCGCCGTTCTTGAAGACCTCGCTCCAGCGGCCATCGCCGTCAGCGGCGGCGTCGATTCGATGACCCTCGCCAGTTTCGCCCATCGCCATCTCGGCCGCGACCGCATCGAAATGATGCATGCGATCTCGCCGGCGGTGCCGCCAGAAGCGACGGCGCGGGTGCGCCGCCATGCCGAGGCCGAGGGCTGGCGACTCGAAATTCTCGACGCCGGCGAATTCGCCGACAGCGACTACCTCGCCAACCCGGTCAACCGCTGCTATTTCTGCAAGACCAATCTCTACGACGCCATCGCCGGGCGCACGGATCGCCGGATTCTCTCCGGCACCAACACCGACGACCTCGGCGAATACCGCCCGGGGCTCGAAGCGGCGCGCGAGCATCAGGTGCACCACCCCTATCTGGAAGCCGGTATCGACAAGGCCGGCGTCCGCGTCCTCGCCCGCCAGCTCGGGCTGGACGGTCTTTCCGAGCTGCCCGCCTCGCCATGCCTGGCCAGCCGGATCGAAACCGCCATTCCGATCGATGCCGGCGTCCTTGCCGCCGTACATGCCGTCGAAACCCTGGTCGGCGATAGCCTCAAACCCCAAACCGTGCGCTGCCGCGTGCGGCGTTCCGGCATCGTCGTCGAACTCGATCATGATAGCCTCGACGGTCTCGACAGGGCACGGCGCGACATGCTTGCCGCCGACATCGTCCGCATTTTTCCGGGCCTGCCGGACGGTGCGTCTGTGGCCTTTGCGCCCTACCGCAACGGCAGCGCCTTTGTGGGTGGGCGCAAATGAGCGACAGGGACATCGTCTTCGATTATGCCCGCACGGCCCGCATCGGTCTGGGCGAAGCCGTGTTCTGCGAGGGCAAGACCGTCGAACAGATCGCGGCAATCCTTGCAGGCGCCCGGGAGCGCGGCGTCGGCCTGCTGCTCACCCGCCTTGACGACAATCAGCTGGCACGCCTGCCGGCGCCGCTGGCCTCGGCAATCGACTATTGCCCGCTGTCCCGCACCGGCTTTTTCGGTCCGCTCCGCCCCGATGCGGTTGGGAACCTCGTCGCCATAGTCTCGGCCGGCACGTCCGACGCACCGGTGGCACGCGAAGCGGCCCGCGCCCTGCGCCATGGCGGTGTCGACGCGACGATCATCGGCGATGTCGGTGTCGCCGGCCTCTGGCGGCTGATGGACCGGATCGAGGAGATCGCCCGCCATCCCGTCGTCATCGTCGTCGCCGGCATGGACGCGGCGCTGGCCAGTGTGGTGGGGGGACTGGTGCCAGGCGCCCTCATCGCCGTGCCAACCTCGACCGGCTATGGCGCCGCCGAATCCGGGCGCACGGCCCTCAATGCCATGCTGGCGAGCTGCGCACCGGGCATGACCGTCACCAACATCGACAACGGCTATGGCGCGGCGACGGCCGCCTTGCGCATCCTTCACACGATGAAGGTCGTCGTGCCCGAATAGGGCAGCAACCGGCGGGTGATTCGCGCCTGTTCCCCAGAGCGTTTTCAGGCGAAGTGGATACCGGTTCGCCGGTTCGAAAACGCGATCACTC
>CAZKTH010000233.1:0-5890 GCA_964555575.1 uncultured Devosiaceae bacterium
GAGGTCAGGGGTTCGACTCCCCTTGGCTCCACCATTTCCGAAGAAATCAAGGTGATTTCAAACGCGCCCTTCGGGGGCATGGCACTGAGGTGCCGGCTGTCATCACCTTGCGGCCATCTCCGAGGACATCCGGGGCGTTTCACGGTTTCATTGAAACATCGTTCGTCACTGCGAGGAATCCGGAGCTGATCCGGGGGCCGAAGCAATCCAGTCACTGCAAACCGCAATGCCTGTGCCTCATGGATTGCCGCGCGCTCTACGAGCGCTCGCAATGACGGCGGCGGTGCTTCAGCCAAACGCCAAGTGCCTCGCAAAACCGGCGGCAAATCCGCACCGCCGTTCCGCCGGAAAGAGGATTTCGGCCGCATCCGGCCTTCAATCCATGCGTCAAACTATCGCGAAGTCCTGATCGTCCAGGTATGCTCAATTCAAGCGCATGCCAGCCGGTTTGCGACGTCTTTTGCTGCTTGTCGTCTTTTTCACGCCGCCCTGCGTCGTTCGCGGTCTGCTCTGGTTCGAAAGAGGGTTGACGCCGTCGCTCGTCGACCTGCGGGGCATTGTCCTCGATCTGCCGGTGGCGCTGCTCTTCCTGTTTCTGGCGCTCTGGGCGGCACGGTTCAGTCGCTACCTGTCGGCCTTCATCGCCGCCATCTGGCTGATCGTCTGCGTGATCGGCTACGAGTTCGCCAGCCAGTTCGATGCCGTGGGCATCCTCAACTATGTGGGCTACGCGTTCGATCCGACGTTTTTCTTCGGTTCGGCGCTCAGGATCCGGCATCCCTGGCAGACCTATTCTCTTCTCGCCGTGGTGACCGGTCTGACGCTGGTCCTGTGCTGGCGGCCGCCGGCGGTCATCAAACCCCGCCGCCCCGTGGCTGCCGCACTTGCAGCAGGACTCGTTCTCGTGCTCGTTCCGGAAAGCCCGGAATTCGCGGAATGGCGCCAGAACAACGTGCTTCTGGTCAATCTCTCGGCCATCGCCGATCTGAACGTCCCGCACGCGATGGCGATAGATCCCGAGGCCGGCGCCGACATCGCGCCGAGCTTCGCGCCCGACCTGTCGGGGAGGCTGGAGCAGCCGACGTCAGGCGGCGGAAACGTCCTGCTCATTGTTCTTGAAAGCGTGTCCGGCGCCTATCTGCCCAGCCTCGCCGACGACCAGGGTGTTTTCTCGGACATCGCCATGCCGCTGCTGGATGCGCGGGCGAACCGGACTATCGCCTTCCAGAACTTCGTCACCCATCAGCGGCAAACCAATCGCGGCGAATACGCCATGCTCTGCGGCGACTATCCAAAGCTCGCCAGTCACACGGCGCGCATGAGCGAATTCGCCTCCGTCGCCACGCGCCTGTGCCTGCCGCGGATCCTGCGGGATGCGGGATACGGGACCGCCTATGTGCAGGCGGCCCCCCTGGGTTTCATGACCAAGGACGCCTTCATGGCCAATATCGGCTATGAGGACATTCTCGGCTATCAGTGGTTCGACAAAGCCTATTCCCGCACGGGCTGGGGCGTCGACGACCGGGCGTTCTTCGAACGCAGCCTCGACGAAATCCGCAAGCTCGATGCCGCGGAGCGGCCCTGGTTCGCAACGCTTCTCACCTCGGGCACGCATCATCCCCTGAACGTTCCCGACGACTTCGCGCCGCAAGGGCTGAGCACGGACGAACAAAGGGCGTTCGCCTGGCTCGACGCGGCCGTCGAGAACTTCATCGGGACCCTGGAAGGCGAGGGCATGCTCGACAACACGCTCGTCGTCATCACCAGCGATGAATCCGCCGGCATCACGCGCGGCGAAAACGCCCGCGTTCGCGCCATGTCGCAGAACTGGGGCTTCGCAATTCTCCAGACACCGAACGGCGATCATCGGTTCGTCGAGACGCCCTTTGCCCAGAGCGACATCGCGCTGTCCATTCTCGACTATGTCGAGCTCGCCGATCGCGCTCCGCATTTTGTCGGGCGCAGCATGCTCAGGAGCTACGACACCGATCGAACCATCTTTTTCTCCAACACCTACCAGAAGCGCAGCGGCGCGCTGACCGCCTCCGGCCTGGTGATCCGTTGCGCGGAAACCGGCGAACGTTGCGAGGCCTGGGAAAAGACCGGCCCGAACTTGTTCGGTCCCGGCACCGAAATCATCGACGTTCCCGATGCGCTGCACGAGCAACTCAACGCTGCGATCGCATTGTCGCTCGGGGACAGTGTGGACGCCCGGGACGAGCAAACGTTTTCGCTTCGGCTGGTCGAGCCCGATGTCTACTCGGTGCCGCCCAAGGCCCATTTCGCCGTGTTCGGAGGGCAGTATCTGACCATTCGCAAGAACACGCAGATGGATGTCGACATGGCTTTTGAAGTTCTGCCCGGTGCGGCGGTCGCCAGGATTCACCACGATATCATCACCCCTGCGCGTGTCGTGGCGGAGTTCCCTGAAGTCGAGTTGAAGGGAGGTGACAGCGAGATCCTTCACTATCAATACGACTTCTCCCAGTTCCTTCCGAACCTGGAAGTGCGGCTCATTGTCGAAAATACCAGCGACGAACCGCTGCTCATCCGCATGAACAAGGCTGTGATGAGCCTTCGGGACAAGGTTGTCGAAAACGACAAGAGCACGATCGTCGAGCACCACATCGTCCGCGCCGCGGCGCCATAGTCGCGGCGCCGGATGGGCAGGACCCTCTCAGGTCGCGGCTTCCGGCGACGAACGCTTTCCGGCAACCGCCCCTTCACAGGACAAGCGAATAGACGCCCAGCCCGTCGCGCCGTTCGGCCCCGATCGCTTCCCAGAACGCCTGGCCATCCGAATTGTTTTCGAACACGAACAGATGGCACTTGCCGATGCCGGTCCGTCCGAGTGCCTCGAGACCGGCATCGACCAGAAGGCGGCCGACACCACGCCGCCGGTGCGAGCCGGCAACGGCAAGATGATGGATCAGGCCGCGACGTCCGTCATGCCCGACAAGAATGGTTCCGACAATGTGCCCGTCATCCTCCGCGACAAAGCTCAGGCCCGGATTGCGTACCAGGAAAGCCGCAATGGCGTCGATCTCGTCGGCCGGGCCGAGGCCCACGCCCTCGGTCCTTTCCCAGAGCGATCTGGCCGCGGCGTGGTCGGTGGCGGCAAAGGGCCTGATCGAGATGATCGGCATGGCGCTTTTCTGCATCACAAGATCCTGAGTCCGGACGAAAGGCCGGTTCGCCTTCCCGTTTAGCGGCTGCGGGCCGAATGGAAAACCGTCGGATCGATCCGCGCAGCCGCCGATCGCACCAATCGGCCTTTTCTTGCGCCGGCCGCTGTGGCATCAAGACTTGAGGCTCGCGGACCGGCAAAGGCATGAAAATGGCCATTCGACTTCATCAGGGCGATCTGCCCGATCTTTCCCTTTATGGCCGGGAAGTGGCCATCGACACCGAGACCATGGGGCTGGTGCCTGGCCGCGACCGGCTGTGCGTCGTCCAGCTCTCGCCCGGCGACGGCAGCGCCGATGTCGTCCAGATCGGCAAGGACCAGACCCGGGCGCCCAATCTGGAAAAACTGCTGACCGATCCCGGCCGCACCAAGATCTTCCACTACGCCCGCTTCGACGTCGCCGTTCTCAAGCACCGTTTCGGCATCACGGTTGCGCCGGTCTATTGCACCAAGATCGCCTCGCGCCTCATCAGGACCTATACCGACCGGCACGGGCTGAAGGATCTCGTCCGCGAGCTTTTGAACGTGGACATTTCCAAGCAGCAGCAGAGTTCGGACTGGGGGGCGGCAAAGCTGATCGACGCCCAGCTCGACTATGCCGCCTCGGATGTTCTTCATCTGCACGATCTCAAGCGCCATCTCGACCGCATGCTCGAACGCGAGGGCCGCACCGAACTGGCAAGGAAATGCTTCGAATTCCTGCCGACCCGCGCCGATCTCGACCTCATGGGCTGGCCGGAGATCGACATCTTCGCCCATAGCTGATGCACGTCGAGACCCTGGCCAATCCCGCCTTCCGGGCCGGGCTTCATCAAAGACTGCGACGGCGCAACCGCATCATCGACGTGTTGCGCGTCCTCGTGCCGCTTCTCGGCCTGATGCTTTTCGGCTTTCTCATTGCCGAGATCGTCATCGCCAGCATGGCCAACAGCTACGGCCTCAGCGGCATCCATCTCGACCGCAACCGCCTGCTGATCGACGTGCCGCGCTATGAGGGCGTCACCGAAAACGGTCTGCGCTACAAGGTCGCCGCCGAGACGGCCAGCGCCCTGCTTTCCAGGGCCGATATCATCGAGCTGGACAATGTCACCCTCGAGATCGTCCGTCCCGACGGCGTCACCTTCAGCGCCACGACATCCCGTGCCATTTATGATCTGATCGGGCAGACCGTCGAGGTGCCGGGGGTCGCCGAGGTCACCGATTCCAGGAAGACCGGCGCGCGCCTTTTCGACAGCTTTGTCGACTGGCGCGCCCAGACCATCACCGCCCGCGGCGGCGCGAGGATCACTTTTGCCGACGGCACGCGACTGATGGCGCAAACGCTTGTCATGTACGGTGCCGATGATCGCTGGGACATGATGGGCGTCACCCTCGACACGCCTGGGTCCAAGGAGGCGCAATGAAGCCGGCCATACTGCTTTTTGTGTTTGCGATGCTGGTCGGCATCGCCCTGCCGGCCCTCGCCGCGGACCAGGTGCACATCACCGCCGATCGCTTCGTGATCGAGGAAGGCGCGAACCTTGCGACCTTTTCCGGCAAGGTTGTCGTCGTCCAGGGCACGGTCACGATCAAGGCCGATACCGTCGAGGTGCATTACGGCGACGGCGGCGCGGCCGACATCAAAAGCCTGGTGGCGTCGGGGCATCTGGTCATCACCACGCCGAGCCAGCATGTCACCGGCCAGCGCGGCACCTACGATCC
This sequence comes from uncultured Devosiaceae bacterium, assembly GCA_964555575.1. Taxonomy (GTDB): domain Bacteria; phylum Pseudomonadota; class Alphaproteobacteria; order Rhizobiales; family Devosiaceae; genus JAHJQZ01. The sequence goes on from CAZKTH010000233.1 coordinate 4,889, forward strand.
GGCAAGCCGGGTGATGCTGGTCACCGGCAATGTCGTCGCCGAAACCGCCGCGGGCAGGGTGACCGGCTCGGAACTGCGCGTCGATTTCAAGTCCAACACCACCGAATTCGCCACCGAAAACGGCGGACGGGTGACCGGGGTGTTCAATCAATGAGCGAGGCACCCGGCTTCGACCAGACCGACTGGCTGGTGGCGCATTCCCTGGCCAAGAGCTTCGGCCGGCGCGAGGTGGTGCGCGAAGTCGGCATTGCCGTCAGAAGGGGAGAGGCGGTCGGCCTGCTCGGGCCGAACGGCGCCGGCAAGACCACCGTGTTCACCATCATCATGGGCCTGGTGCGGCCCGACCGGGGCGAGGTGCTGCTCGACGGACGCCGGATCACCGCGCTGCCGCTGTTTCAGCGCGGGCGCCTGGGCATCGGCTATCTGCCGCAGGAGCCCTCGATCTTCCGCGGCCTCAGCGTCAAGGACAACATTCTGGCCGTGCTCGAGGGCCATGTGCACTCGCGCAAGGCGCGCGCCGCCCGGCTCGATGCGCTTCTGCAGGAGTTCTCGATCGCGCATTTGCGGAATGCCAATGCCCTGGCGCTTTCGGGCGGCGAGAGACGGCGGGTCGAGATCGCCCGGGCCCTGGCCGCCGATCCGGTCTTCATGCTGCTCGACGAACCCTTCGCCGGCATCGATCCGATCGCCGTCGCCGACATCAAGGGGCTGGTGCGGCAACTGACCACGCGCGGCATCGGCGTCCTCGTCACCGATCACAATGTCCGCGAGACCCTTCGGCTCGTCGACCGGGCCTATCTCATCTACGAGGGCAGGGTGATGGTGCAGGGCAAGCCGGAGACCATCGCCGCCGACGCGGAGGCCCGCCGCATCTATCTCGGCGACGAGTTCGAGCTCTAGACCGAAACGCGTTCTGATGGAGTGAGAACGCATGCTCACTCTCTTTGTGGTCGCATCCTTCGGATCTCAAATCGTGCCGCCGGCACGATCTGCCCCTTCGGG
>CAZKTH010000234.1:0-5862 GCA_964555575.1 uncultured Devosiaceae bacterium
AGCCGGGTCGGGTGGGGTGGGGCCACAAGCGCCGGCGCAGAACCCCCACCCAGGCTCACGACGGACTTGGCTGAAGCCAAGTCCTGTTCGCCAACCCTCCCCACAAGGGGGAGGGAAACGGCGGCGTCTCTTACACCCTCACCCCCCACGGCCGAGCCTATCCTCCCACATATCTTTTGGCCCATTCGGCTTCGAGCATTTCGGTCCAGCTCGGGTCGGGCTCGCCGAGGGCCTTGCCGAGGGCGTCGGGACCCAGGGTCGCCGGACCGTTCCGAAGGGCATCGAAGCGGGCCCGATCTTGCGGCGAAAGCTTGTCATAGGCGAGGACACTGGGGTCGCCCCACACAGCCTCGTCGGCTTTTCTTGCCTGCGCCTCGGGCGACAGGAGGAAATCGGCGACGACCATCGCCCCGGCCCTGGCGCCGGCATTGAAGGGAATGGCAAGGAAATGGGCGTTGCCGATGGTGCCGGTGTCGAGAACCAAGGAGCGGACCGTATCGGGCAGCAACCCATCATGGATGGCCGAGGATGCCTCGCCGGGATTGAAGGTCATGGCGATGTCGATCTCGCGATCGGCCATGAGGGTCTTCAGTTGCGTCGTGTCGGCGGCAAAGACCCGGCCCGAGCGCCAGAGATTCGGGCGGACCCGGTCGAGCCAGGCCCAGACCGGCGCCGTTGTCTCACCAAAAGTCGCCGGATCGACGGGCCGTGCCAGAACGGACGGGTCTTCGAGCAGACCGTAGGCGAGCTGTTTCAGAAAGGTCGTGCCGATGAAATTGGGCGGGGCGGCATAGGTGAACCGGCCCGGATGGGCGGCGATCCAGTCCGCAAGGGCGTCGAGCGATGTCGGCGGATCGGCGATTTCGGCGCTGTCGTAGTAGAAGGTCAGCTGCGCCGTGCCCCAGGGGCTTTCGAGACCGCAGACCGGCGTGGTGAAATCGGTCAGAAGCGTCGCCTTGCCCTCGGTATCGGCAAGCTTGTAGTTGGGCAATTTGTCGGCCCAGGGCGCGTCGAGCAACAGGCCCTGCTTCTTCATGGCGGCGAAGTTCTCGCCATTGATCCAGATGAGATCGACAGCACCGCCCTTGTCGCGGCCGGCCTGTTTTTCCGAAAGGACCCGATTGACGGCATCGGCCGTCTCGGAAAGCCGGACATGCTTGAGCATGACGCCATAGTGCGCCTGCACCTGGTCGCCGGCCCAGGCGATATAGGCGTTGATGTTGTCCGAACCGCCCCAGGCGTCGAAGTAGACCGTCTGGCCGCGCGCCTCGGCAAGGACCGAAGCCCAGTCGGACGGATCGGGATCGACCGCCAGGGCCGGGGTGGCAAAAGCGCCGGCAAGAATGAGAAAAGGCCAAGCGAGACGGATCATGGGAGCGCGCCAGAAAGGAGTTGGCCCGTTATCCTCCGCCGGGTGCGCGCCGGTCAACTCAAGCGGCGTCACCCTCGGGTGGGGACGGCGAGGTCTAGCAGGCTGTTGAAAAAGTGGATCCCGGTTTTTCGCCAACTGAGGACCGACCCGAAGGGGCAGATCGTGCCGGCGGCACGATTTGAGATCCGAAGGATGCAACCACAAAGAGATGGAGCATGCGTTCCGGTTCCATCAGGCCGCGTTTTGCTCTAGCGCGAAAGCACTTCCAGCTCGACCTCCATCGCCTCGGCGAAACGCTTGAAGAAGCCGTCGATGACGTGCTGGGCGGCGTTGCCGATCAGGGCCTTGCCAAGCTTCATGATGGCGTTGGAGGCGCCGGCCGTGGCGATGAAGGAAAGGATGCAGTCCTCGCCTGCATCGGAAAGCGTGATATCGGCCGATCCGTGCGCCCTGCCCAGCAATCCGCCCTTGCCGCGGCCGGAAAGCGTATAGGTCTGGGCCGGGGTGACGTCGGTCAATTCGAGATCGCCGGTGACGGTGAGTTTGGTCACGCCGAGATTGAGGGTGATGGCGGCCTCAAGGGTCGATTCGCTCGTCCACTCGATGCGGGAACAGCCGGGAATCGTCCGTTTGAGGATTTCCGTGTCGTTGAGGGCCGCCCAGACCTTGAGCCGCGACGCGCCGATCCGGTATCGGCCTCCGAATTCCATGCCGTGTTCCTTGCCTTTTGCTGCGGCCGTGACAGTCGTTGCAGGCCGGCCCTCGCCCGTCGCCGCATCTTCGGGCACCTGCCTTTTACGTGCGTCTTTTTGGCACCAATATCGAGAAAATAGTGATGCGACCCCCAGCTTGCAATTGTCAGCCGGCGCCTGAGGGGGAATCTATCGACGTGAACTGTTTGAGGGAATTGCGGCCATGGGCACCGACGTCATCGAAAAACCCCTTCAATATCTCGACAAGGCGGTCACGGCGATCAGGGATCTCGGCATCTGGCCGGAACAGACCGAGGAGCAGCCGATCACCGGCCTTTTGCAGGAGATTACCGGGCTCGATGAAACGCGGGTGGTGCTGATCGGGCGGACGCTTTCCCAGGCTTCGAGCTTCAACGAGGTGGTCAGGACCCAGATCGCCGCCATGAATATCGGCGAGCGTTACAATGACATCACCAAGAGCTTCGATTCGATCCGCGACGACGCCAAGGGGCTGGTCAACCAGCTCGACGACGGCAAGCTCGACATCTTCGAGCGCGCCTCCAACGTGTGGATGAAGGTCTCGCGCGGCGACATCGCCACCCGTTTCGAAAAGATCCGCCAGACCTATCTCGACGTCTCCAGGGACACCAAGGACCAGGTCGACCGCGAGCACACCATCCTTGAAGCCTATCGCGACTTCCGCGGCGCGCTGAAACAGTCCGAAGTCATGGCGCTCGAAGTGTTGCAGACGGCCGAGAAAAAGCTCGGGGAACGCAAGACGGCGCTCGAGGCCGCCTCGACCCAGCTCGCCGGTTTCACCGAGGGCACCCCTGCCGACCGCGCCAAGCTCGAAATGGCCCGCGACGAGCGTTTGCGGGAAATGCAGAACGAGGAACGGCGCTACCAGATCGCCAAGGATCTCTCGGACAATCTGACCATTTCCTACAACACCTCGGAAGTGATCATGGCGCGGCTGATGCAGTCGACCAACGCCAAGGAGCGCGTCTACCAGCAGTCGATCTCGTTCTTTTCGACCAACGAGACGGTGTTCACCGCCCTTGCCGCCTCCTTCACCGGCATGTTCGGCCTGCACGAATCGACCGAAACGCTCAACGCCATGAAGGAAGGAATGTCCAAATCGCTCGAAACGCTTTCCGAGATCGGCGACAAGGTGACCGAAGAGGCCCTGAAGGCCGGCTACGGCCCGACCATCCGCGCCGACGCGGTCAAGAAGCTGGTCGACTCGGTGGTCAATTTCCAGGAGAAATCGCGCACCATCATCAGCGAGATGCGCAAGCTGTCGACCGAGAATTCGGCCGAAATCCGCGACGCCGTCGAGGATGGCAAGCGTCGCCTCGCCGATCTCGCGGCTCAGGGCAATGCCCTTGTTCTCGAAGGCAGGCAGTAATGGGCACACGGAGGCGGTGACAGGCATTTGACCATGGACACGCCGTCCGGGGACAAGGTTCTCCCACTCGACGATGTCATGCTGGCCATGGACGTCGTCGATACATTGCGCCATCGCAACGACCTGGTTTCGCGCGAGCTCGATGAAGCCGACCGGGAAGCCCGGCTGCTCGAACGCCTGAAGGACATCTATCACCAGCAGGGCATCGAGGTTTCCGACCAGATCCTCAGGGAAGGCGTCGCCGCTCTCAACGAGAGCCGGTTCGTTTACGAACCGCCCAAACCCGGCCTCGGCCTGACGCTCGCCAGGACCTATGTCAGCCGCGGCGTCTGGGGACCGTGGCTCGCCGGCATCCTGATCGTGCTCGCCCTGGCGCTTGGTGGCTACTTCTTCGGCTATCTGCCCTACAAGGCGGCCGAGGTGGAAGCGGCGCGGGTCGAACTCAGCCAGACCCTGCCGGCCGAAATGGATGCGCTGGTCGTCACCATCACCAAGGAGAGCAAGGTTGCCGAAGCGGTGACCGATGCCGATGCCTTGCGCGACCGCGGCAAGGTCGTCGCCGCCGAGGGCGACCGCGCCGAAGCCGTCGCTGCGGTGGCGAGCCTCAAATCCCTGCTCGACAGGCTCAGGCTCGACTACACCATCCGTGTCGTCAACCGCGACGGGGTCAAGTCCGGCTTCTGGACCTATCCCGAGATCAATGCCGAGGCGACCAATTACTACCTGGTCGTCGAGGCGCTCGACAATCTGACCGGCAAGCCATTGAGCCTCGACATCCGGAACGAAGAAAACGGTCAGACCGAAAAGGTCAGCATCTGGGGCCTCAGGGTGCCGGAGGAAACCTATCGCATGATCGAGAACGACAAGCGCGACGACGGCATCATCGAGAACGATATCGTCGGCGAGAAACAGCCGGGCTATCTCGACCCGAAATACTCGGTCGCCGTGCTCGGCGGAACGATTACGCGATGGTGAGGGACATGGCGAAGGGGGCAAATCCATGGCTCTGACCGGACCCCAGGCATTGCGCTCGCTCGACGATGCGGTGCGCGACATCCGCCGCGAGGAGGACGACATTGCCAGGCGGCTGGCGCGCAGTGCCGAACGCGTGACCAAATTGCGGGAAACCGAGGCCGAGCTCTTTCGTGCCCTGGCGGTCACGCGGCTGACCGACAACGCCGCGCTGACCGGGCAGCTCTCGCACGCCGAGCAGAAAGCCCGGACCATGCTCGAACAGCGCGCCGCCGACATGTCGGAGATAGAGGCGGCGCTCAAGAGCCTCGATGCCACCATCGCCGGCAAGGCGAAGAGACGTCAGGAGCTTTTGCAGGAGGTCGACCGGGCCCAGGGGGCGATCAAGGCGCTTTCGGCCAGGATCGCCGAAACGGTCGCCGACGACCCGGTCTATGCCGCCAAGCACGACGAGGCCGAGAACCTGCAAAGCATCGCCGAGGAATCGCTCAAGAAGACAGAACAGGCCGAGACGGACCGCGAGCAGAAGGGCAAGCCCTATCGCGAGGACAGGCTGTTCATGTATCTGTGGGAGTCCGGTTACGGCACCAAGAACTACAAGGCCAACAATCTGGTCCGCTATCTCGATTCGCTGGTGGCGCGGCTGGTCCGCTACAACAGGTCGCGGCCCAATTTCGCCATGCTCAACGAGATTCCCCTGCGGCTGAGGGAACATGCCGATCGGCAGGTGGCGGCGGCACAGGCAGCAGAGGCCGAACTCGACGCCCTCGAGGCCAAGGCGATCGATGCCGCCGGCGGCAAGGCGGAACGCGAGGCGCTGCGCGGGGCGCAGGACAGGATCGCCGCCCTCGACACCGATCTGGTGACGATCGAGGACGAACGCGACGAAAAGGCCGTCACCTTCCGCCACATGGCCGAGGGCCGCGATCCCAAATTCGAGGAGGCCAAACGGCTTCTGGCGCAAAGCCTCGAACAGCAGGATATCGTCAGCCTGATGGCCGTGGCGCGCAAGACGCCGACGCCGGCCGACGACGCCATCGTCAAGAAGATCGACGACACCCGCAGCCAAATCGCCGAGGAGACGAGCGAGAGCGCCGATCACAAGGCGCGCCTGAAGGTGCTGGCGGCACGACGGCGCGAGCTCGAGGACATCTCCTTCGAATTCAAGAAGTCCCGGTTCGACGACCCGCGCTCCAGCTTCCGCGAGGACAATCTCGCCGGCGATATTCTGAACGAATTCCTGCGCGGTGCCATTTCCGCCGGCTCCTACTGGAGCGCCTGGCAGAAAAGCCAGCATTGGCGGCCGGGCACCACCGACTGGGGCGGCGGCGTCGGCCTGCCGCGCTCCGGCCGCACCAACCGGCGCGGTGGATCGGGCGGCTTTTCCTGGCCGAACCCGCCCTCGCCCGGCGGTTCCT
>CAZKTH010000235.1:0-5844 GCA_964555575.1 uncultured Devosiaceae bacterium
ATAACCTGGAGCTTCCGTTCTGATGGAATCAGAGCGCATGCTCCATCTTTTCGTGGTCGCATCCTTCGGATCTCGAATCGCGCCGTCGGCACGATCTGTCCCTTCAGGTCGGTCCTTGGTTGGCGAAAAACCGGGATCCGCTTTTTCCCACGATGCTCCGGGGTTCGTTGACTTTCGGTCCGGCAGAGCATTCACGGTCCGCTGAAGCTTTCCGGCTGGGTTGAAGTACCCTGGTCATTGCCAGAAGCGCCGGCGACGCAGCAATCCGGAGCGAATTGGCCTCACGCCTGATATTTCGACCAGATGGAATTCTCGCCGAGCGCCGAGACGAAGCTGTCGTGCGCCGCGCGATCCTCGGCACTGAGCCGTGACGCCAGCGGCGCGGGCCGGCGACGCGTCGATGTCGTCTGCACCGCACTGGAACCGGCCGAACCGGCGTTCGTCGCCGCACCGAGCGCCAGCGCCACCTGACGGCCGCCAATCAGTTCGAGATAGACATCGGCAAGGATTTCGCTGTCGAGCAGGGCACCGTGCAGCGATCGTCTGGAATTGTCGATGCCGTAGAGCTTGCACAGGGCATCGAGGCTGGCGCGGGCGCCGGGATTGACGTCGCGGGCGAGCTTGACCGTGTCGATGACCGGATTGGCGAGCGCCGGACGACCGACGCGTTCGAGTTCGGCATTCAAAAAGCCGATATCGAAGCCGGCATTGTGGATGACCAGGGTGTCGGAAGCGACAAAGTCGAGAAAATCCCCGGCTTCGGCGGAAAAAAGCGGCTTGTCGGCCAAAAAGGCATCGTCGAGACCATGAATGCGCCGCGCCTCGTCGGGCATGTCGCGCTCGGGATTGAAATATTTGTGCCAGTGCCGCCCGGTCGGCACATGATTGTTGAGCTCGATGCAGCCGATTTCGACGACGCGATGGCCTTCGGCCGGGCTGAGGCCGGTGGTTTCGGTATCAAGCACGATCTCGCGGGTCATCCGGATCGTTCCCTGTCCTTATGCCTTAGCCGGCAATCCTCGAGGATGGCGGCGACCTGGGCGCGTGTTTTCGCCAGACCGTGGCCGGTGTCGACGCGGAAATCGGCGCGGCTCATTTTTTCTTCCTGCCCGATCTGGCGGGCAAGGATCGCCTGCAATTTTTCCACCGTCATGCCGGCACGGGCAAGGGCGCGCTTGCGCTGGATCCTGGGATCGCACCAGGTGACGACGGTGGCATCGAGCGGATAGGGCGAGCCGGTTTCGAACAGAAGCGGCACTTCCAGGACGACAATGGTATGACCGGCCGCGCGCGCCTTTTCGAGAAACACAAAGGTTTCCTCGCGCACCATGGGATGAATGATCGCCTCGAGTTCGGCGAAGCGTTCCGGCGCCTCCAGGAGCTTCTTGGCCAGCCTGACGCGATCGACGGTGCCATTGATCACCGTTCCCGGGAACTGCTTTTCGACCGCCTGCGCCGCCCGGCCGGCATAAAGCATGTGGACGGTCTGGTCGGCCGAGCGCACTAGGGCGCCGAGTTCGGCGAAAAGCGACAGAACCGTCGATTTGCCGGTGGCGATGGATCCGGTCAGGCCAAGGACGATGGTCATGGCGGCAACAGACCCATGTCGCGTTCGACCAGCGCCCTGAGTTCCTCCGTAACCTCCGGGCGGATGCCGAACCAGGCCGCAAATCCCGGCACGGCCTGATGCAGCAGCATGCCGAGCCCGTCGACGATCTTGAGGCCGCGCGCCGCCGCATCTGCAAGAAGCGGGGTCATGAGCGGCACGTAGACGATGTCGGTGACGAGCGCCGTATCGGGCAGCAGGGCGAGCGCCAGATTGTCGAATCGCGTGCCGTGCATGCCGATGGTGCTGGTGTTGACGACAAGACCGGTTTCCGGCGCAAAACGTTCGAAGTTTTCAATCGCATGGCCTTCAATCTTCGCCGTCAGGTCGGCGCCGAGCTCGTCGGCAAGCGCCTCGGCCCGCTTCGGGGTGCGGTTGAGAATGCGGATGGGGGAAAAGCTGCGCCGGGCGAGGCCGGTGATGACGGCCCGCGCCGCGCCGCCGGCACCAAGGACCATGACCGGGCCTGGTGCGCCATCCCAGCCGGGCGCCTTGCCGTCGAGATTGGCGAGAAAGCCGCTCCAGTCCGTATTGCTGCCGAAAAGGCGATTGTCCTTCATAACAAGGGTGTTGACCGCGCCGATCGCCCGCGCCGCATCGTCGACCTCGTCGCAAAGCGACAGAACATCCCGCTTGAGCGGCACGGTGACATTGCCGCCGACATAGGCGCCGGCGCGCAGGTCGGCGGAGAAAGCGGCAAGCGCTTCCGGTGCGACGTCGATGCTTTTGTAGGCGCCGTCAATGCCATAGCGCTTCAGCCAGTAGCCGTGGATGAGCGGCGAGCGCGAATGGGCGATCGGATGGCCGATGACGAAGGCGGTCCGTGTCATGAAGCCTCGAACCCCGGCAGCAACCGTGGCGCCAGACGGCGCAGCGCGGCAATGAGCGGCACAAGCGGCAGGCCCAACATGGCAAAATGATCTCCCTCGAGCGACGCGAACAACCTTATGCCAGGGCCTTCGAGCCGATAGCCACCGACCGATTGCAGCACAAAATCCTCTTCCTCCGCCATATGACGCGCAATTTCATTCCAAGACAATTCATGCATGCCCAGTTCGCCGATTTCGACATGGCGCCAGACGATTTCGGCGCCGAACGCCAGCACGGACGCCGTGACAAGCTGATGGCTCCTGCCGGAGAGCAGTTCGAGGCGCGCCGCCGCTTCCTGCCTGCTTTGCGGTTTCTGCAGGATGGCGCCGTCGAAAACGAGCAGCTGATCGGCGCCGATGACAAGCGAATCCTGCTGTCTTGACGTCACCGCGCGTGCCTTGGCTTCGGCCAGGCACAAGGCGATTTCCGACGGAGTCTTTTCGGCGTTCTTTGCCAGAAGTGCGGCTTCGTCCACATGGGCCGGCAGCGTCTCGAACCGCAGCCCGGCATTGCGCAAAAGCGCTGCCCGTACAGCACTTTGCGAAGCAAGGATAAGGCGTTTCGCTCTTGTGTTTTGCGTCATCTTCTCCACCGCCTCATCCACTTGCCCTGCTTGCAGGGGATAATTCGCCGGAGACCAAAGAACCATCCCCACTGACCGGCTTTTGCGTTCACAGCTTGGCCTCGGTTGAAACATCGCCGCCGCCTTGACAAAGAGCGGGGAAAAACCGCGGTGCTTTCGGATATTAACAAAAGCCTAACGCTCCCCAACAGGTCGTGCACAGGGCTCACGGCGTTAACCTTTTGTTAACCAGTCCTTTTCAGCCTTTGTTAAGAATCGGGCTTTGCGACATGCACATGGGGATTGATTGCACGCTTTGCGCCCGTCCCGTCGCCGGCTTGTGGGGTCGAAGGAATTCATGCAAAACACCATCATAAAGAAGAAGAAGAAAGAAAAAGATTCTCTTTTTTGATCTCCGGACCGGCGGCGGAGCATATCCTTGACCGACAAAATCCTGCTTCAAACGCTTCACGGCCATAAACAGACGCGGCCGCCGATCTGGTTCATGCGTCAGGCCGGCCGCTATCTTCCCGAATACCGCGAGCTCAGGGCGAAGGCCGACGATTTCCTGACGCTTTGCTACACGCCGGGGCTTGCCACGGAAGCGAGCCTGCAGCCGGTCAGGCGTTTCGACCTGGATGCGGCCATCCTGTTTTCCGATATCCTGGTGATCGCCGATGCCCTCGGTCAGAAAGTCGGCTTTGTCGAGGGTGAAGGCCCGGTGCTTGCGCCGCTTGATCGCCATGGCATCGAACGACTGGACATCGAAGGCGCGATCGAAAGGCTCTCGCCGGTTCTGGAGACGGTTGCCTCGGTGCGGGCGGCACTGGCACCGGACAAGACCCTGATCGGTTTTTGCGGCGCACCCTGGACGGTTGCGACCTACATGATCGGCGGCCGCGGCACTTCGGACCAGGCCGCGGCCAAGCTTTTCGCCCTGAGGGAACCGGATGCCTTCGGCCTGCTCGTCGACAGCCTCGTTTCGGCCAGCATCGATTACCTGGTGGCGCAGTTCGAAGCCGGTGCCGATGCCGTGCAGATCTTCGAGAGCTGGGCGCAAAATCTCGACGAGGTTCTGTTCGGAAAATGGGTGATGGAACCGAATCGGCAAATCGTCGAGGGCGTGAAGGCACGCGTACCGAAGGCGGCGATAATCGGCTTTCCGCGCGGTGCCGGACACAATCTTCTGCCTTTCGTCGAAAAGACCGGATTCGATGCGATCGGATTGGATTATGCAACGCCGATCGGCTTTGCTGCCTCGGCCTTCCCCAAGGCGCTGCCGCTACAGGGCAATCTGGAACCGCAGCGTCTGGTGGCAGGGGGTGCCCAGCTGGACCGGCGGATAGACGAGATCATCGCCGCTTTTGCTGACAGGCCGCATGTGTTCAATCTCGGGCATGGTATCGTGCCGGACACGCCGATCACCCATGTCGAGCAGATGATCGCACGGGTAAGAGGTCTTTCGGCATGAAATGGGGCAAGGCGACACAGGCCGTCTCGGTCATGGACCGGATGACGGCGGCGATCGTCCTGATCGGCTTGGATTTTCTGATTGTGTGCATGTCCGGATCATTGCCGGAGAACAAAATCAACGCCTGGCGGTCCATTATCGGCTCATGAACGAAATGCCGACACTTTTGATGATTACGATTGTCATGATGGTCGTGGTGAAATCGTTCTGGATGTCGATACAGTACCCGGCGATTCAGCGCTTGCGCCTGTCGGCCATTCGGTTTAAGCACTTGCAATTCCCTTCTTGCGCGAAAAAGAACCTCGTTACTGGGGTCACGCGTCTTTTCTCCCAAAATACAAAATGCCCCAAGGGTCAGACTGTCCATGCAGAACATGAAGCTCAGTGAGCTCAAGGCGAAATCGCCGGCGGAATTATTGTCGTTCGCCGAAGAACGGGAAGTTGAAAACGCTTCCACTCTACGCAAACAGGAATTGATGTTCGCCATCCTCAAACAGCTGGCGGAAAACGAGGTCGACATAACCGGCGAAGGCGTGGTCGAGGTTCTGCCGGACGGATTCGGCTTTTTGCGGTCTCCCGACGCCAATTACCTGCCCGGTCCGGATGACATCTACGTTTCTCCAAGCCAGATCCGGCGATTTTCCCTCAGGACCGGCGATACGGTCGAAGGCCAGATCCGGTCGCCGAAGGAGGGCGAGCGCTATTTCGCCCTTCTGAAGGTCAACACGATCAATTTCGAGGACCCGGACGCCACCCGCCACAAGATCAATTTCGACAATCTGACCCCGCTCTATCCGGACGACAGGTTCAGCATGGAGATCCTGGATCCGACCATCAAGGACAAGTCGGGCCGGGTAATAGACCTGGTTTCGCCGCTCGGAAAAGGCCAGCGTTGCCTCATCGTCGCGCCGCCGCGCGTCGGCAAGACGATCATGATGCAGAACATCGCCAAGTCGATCTCGACCAATCATCCGGAATGCTACCTGATCGTCCTGCTGATCGACGAGCGACCGGAAGAAGTCACCGACATGCAGCGCACCGTCAATGGCGAGGTCATCGCCTCGACCTTCGACGAACCGGCGACGCGGCACGTGCAGGTGGCCGAAATGGTCATCGAAAAGGCCAAGCGCCTGGTTGAACACAAGCGCGACGTGGTCATCCTTCTGGACAACATCACCCGGCTCGGGCGCGCCTACAACACCGTCATTCCATCGTCTGGCAAGGTGCTGACCGGTGGTGTCGACGCCAACGCCCTGCAGCGCCCCAAGCGCTTTTTCGGTGCGGCGCGCAACATCGAGGAAGGCGGCTCGCTGACCATCATCTCGACGGCGCTGA
>CAZKTH010000236.1:0-5785 GCA_964555575.1 uncultured Devosiaceae bacterium
TCTTGCCCACGCCGGCGCCGCCGAACAGGCCGATCTTGCCGCCCTTGGCGTAGGGCGCGAGCAGGTCGACGACCTTGATGCCGGTGACCAGAATTTCCGATTCAGTCGACTGCTCGATGTATGCCGGCGCGTCCTGATGGATGGCGCGCGTGTCCTTGGTCTTGACCGGGCCGGCCTCGTCCACCGACTCGCCGATGACGTTCATGATGCGGCCGAGCGTCTCGTCGCCGACCGGCACCGAGATCGGCTCGCCGTTGTCGATCACGTCCTGGCCGCGCACCAGGCCTTCGGTGGTGTCCATGGCAATGGTACGGACCATGTTCTCGCCCAGGTGCTGGGCAACTTCGAGCACCAGCCTCTGGCCGTTATTGTCGGTCTCGAGCGCGTTCAGAATTGCGGGCAGATGTTCGTCGAACTCGACGTCGACGACGGCGCCGATAACCTGTGCGACACGACCAACCGGTTTCTTCGTTGCCATTTTACTTCCCTTTGTCCCTTCCGTGGCGCCGGGGCGCCCGGATATGCTCTTGTGCCGGACCCGCCGGCGTTAATCCAGTTCTCGCCCGCGTCTACAACGCCTCGGCGCCCGAGATGATCTCGATCAGCTCTCTGGTGATCTGGGCCTGGCGCTGGCGGTTGTAGCTCAGTGTCAGCCTGTCGATCATGTCGCCGGCATTGCGGGTGGCGCTGTCCATGGCGGTCATCTTGGCCCCCATCTCGCCGGCGCCGTTCTCGAGCAGGGCCGAAAAGATCTGCACCGCGATGTTGCGCGGCAGCAGGTCGTGAAGGATGGCGGCCTCGCTCGGCTCGTATTCGTAAGAAACCGGTTCCTCCGGAGCCTCGAACTGCGCCGGAATGAGCTGCAGCGCCGTTGGCACCTGCGAAATGACCGATTTGAAATGTGAGAAGAACAGTGTCGCCACGTCGAATTCGCCATCCTCGAAGCGCGAAAGGATCTTGTCGGCGATGTCCACGGCATTGTCATAGCCGATCTGGCGGAGTTCGCGAAGCGAGATCGTCTCGATGATATTGTCGGCGAACAGGCGCCTCAATATGTCGTTGCCCTTCTTGCCGATGGTGATGAACTTGACCGTCTTGCCCTCGGAGATGAGCTGATAGGCGTGGTCGCGGGCCTTGCGGGCGATGGCCGAATTGAAGCCGCCGCACAAGCCGCGTTCGGCCGTGGCGACGACCAGGAGATGCGTCTGGTCCTTGCCGGTGCCGGTCAGAAGCTCCGGGGCGTCCCGGCGACCGGCATAGGCGGCGCCGAGACTGGACAGCACTTCGCTCATGCGGGTGGCATAGGGCCGCGACGCCGCGGCCGTGTCTTCGGCCCGCCGCAATTTGGCGGCGGCGACCATCTGCATCGCCTTGGTGATCTTCTGGGTCGACTTGACCGAGGCGATCCGGTTCTTGAGGTCCTTCAAAGAGGGCATTTCGCCATCCCGTTGCTAGATGGATGCCGGTTCAGACGGTGAAGGTCTTCTTGAAGGCGTCAAGCGCCGCCTCGAGGCGATCGTTGATGTCGTCCGTCAGACTCTTTTCGGTGGCGATGTCCCTGAGGATGTCGGCATGCTTGCTCCGCAGCAGGCTCAAAAGCTCGAGTTCGAAGGCATGGACCCTGCCCACCGGCAAGCTGTCGAGATAGCCCTTGACGCCGGCAAAGATCACCGCGACCTGCTCCTCGGTCTTGAGGGGCGAGAACTGCGGCTGCTTCAGAAGCTCGGTCAGGCGGGCGCCACGATTCAGGAGGCGCTGGGTCGCCGCGTCGAGGTCGGAACCGAACTGGGCGAAGGCGGCCATTTCGCGATACTGGGCCAGTTCGCCCTTGATCGAACCGGCGACCTGCTTCATCGCCTTGATCTGGGCCGAGGAACCGACGCGCGACACCGAAAGGCCGGCATTCATCGCCGGGCGGATGCCCTGGAAGAACAGGTCCGTCTCCAGGAAGATCTGGCCGTCGGTGATCGAGATGACATTGGTCGGGATATAGGCCGAGATGTCGTTGGCCTGGGTCTCGATGATCGGCAGGGCTGTCAGCGAACCCGAGCCGTGGTCGGGATTGAGCTTGGCGGCACGTTCGAGCAGGCGCGAATGCAGGTAGAAGACGTCGCCCGGATAGGCTTCGCGGCCCGGCGGACGCCTGAGGAGCAGCGACATCTGGCGATAGGCGACGGCCTGCTTGGACAAGTCGTCATAGGCGACCAGGGCATGCATGCCGTTGTCGCGGAAATATTCGCCCATGGTGCAGCCGGTGAACGGGGCCAGGAACTGCATCGGCGCCGGGTCCGAGGCGGTGGCGGCGACGACGATGGAATAGTCCATCGCGCCATTGTCCTCGAGCACCTTGACGATCTGGGCGACGGTCGAGCGCTTCTGGCCGATCACGACATAGATGCAGTAGAGCTTGTCGTTGTCGCGGTTCTCGATATGGGCCGTCTTCTGGTTGAGGATGGTATCGATGATGATGGCGGTCTTGCCGGTCTGGCGGTCGCCGATGATCAGCTCGCGCTGGCCGCGGCCGATCGGGATCAGCGCGTCGATGGCCTTCAGGCCCGTCGACATCGGCTCGTGCACCGAGCGGCGCGGCAGGATGCCCGGCGCCTTGACATCGACGCGGCGCATCTCCTCGCTCTTGATCGGGCCCTTGCCGTCGATCGGATTGCCGAGGGCGTCGACGACGCGACCCAGCAGCGCCGGTCCGACCGGCGTATCGACGATGGCGCCGGTCCGCTTGACCGTGTCGCCTTCCTTGATCTGGCGGTCGTTGCCGAAAATGACGACGCCGACATTGTCGGTTTCGAGGTTGAGGGCCATGCCCTTGATACCGCCGGGAAACTCGACCAGTTCGCCGGCCTGGACCTTGTCGAGCCCATAGACGCGGGCGATGCCGTCACCAACACTCAGGACCTGGCCGACCTCGGATACCTCGGCTTCCTTGCCAAAATTCTTGATCTGGTCCTTGAGGATGGCGGAAATTTCCGCAGCCTTGATATCCATTAGCCGACCTCTTTCATGGCGATCTTCATCGCCGTCAGTTTGGTTCTCAGAGAAGAATCGATCATCCGCGAGCCGATCTTGACGACAAGGCCGCCAATCAGGTCGGGATCGACGTGGGTTTGAAGCGTGACGGTCTTGCCGATTTCGCCTTTGAGCGTGTCGGCAAGCGAAGTCTGCTGGGCCGGGCTGAGCGGCGACGCCGAGGTCACCTCGGCCGTCGCTTCACCGCGGCCCTCGGCACACAGCTCCTTGAAAAGGGAAATCATCTGGGTCAGGGCGAAGAGCCGTCCGTGCCGGGCCACGGTCTTGATGAACTTGGCGACATGCTCCTGGGTGCCGGCCTTTTCCAGAATGATTTCGATGACCGGAATCTTCTGTTCGTGGGTGATGGCCGGCGATCTGAGGAAGCGGGTGAAATCGGCGCTTTCCTCTATGACTGCGGTGAATTCGTCGAGTCCGGCTTCGACCTGTTCGGTCACATTCGCTTCGCTCGCCACTTCGAACAGCGCCGACGCGTATGGCCGGGCAATCTGCATGATTACCGAATTCGCAGCGCTCACGTGCGGTCCCCGCATACTGCTGATCCGGCCCACCCGACCGCCTTTGTCGTGGCGTTGCCAGAGCGGACTCGGAAATTGCCCCAAACACCGGAATGGCCGGCATGGCTTCCCCAAAACCGGGCCGTCACTAACACAAGCACGATACAGCCTGCAAGGCAGGAAAGAGAGGAATATGACGGCAATTGAATGCCCATGCAATCGGCGGACTATTCGGCCCGGGACAGGCAAGACTGTCCGGGTTCCGGTCGAAGGCAGAAAAAGCAGACTGTCGCGGCCCTTAGTAAAAGCTCTGCGGGTCGATATCGACCTGGATACGGAGATTGCCTTTCGGCCTTTCGGCATTGGCGAGCCAGTATCGGACATAGCCGGAAAGATCGAAATTCTTCGGGCTTTGCACCAGCAGCCGCACGCGATGACGGCCGCGCACCATGGCGATGGGCGCATCGGCCGGACCGTAAAGCTTCAGCCCGTCGGCCGAGGGCGCGGCGGACAGGATGCGCCTGGCAAAACCGAAGGTCTCGTCGTGATCGTTTCCCGCAACGATCAGCGCCGCCAGACGCCCGAAAGGCGGTAGCCCGCCTTCTTGCCGGGCGGCAATTTCGTTGGCGTAGAAGGCCTCGCGGTCGCCCTTGACCATGGCGGCGATCACCGGATGGGTCGGGTGATAGGTCTGCAGGAACGCCCGCCCGGCCCTGGCGGCCCGCCCGGCCCGCCCGGTGACCTGGGTGAGGATCTGGAAGGTCTTTTCGGCGGCGCGCGGGTCGCCGTGATTGAGGCCGAGATCGGCGTCGAGCACCCCGACAAGGGTCAGCTTTTCGAAATGATGGCCCTTGGCGACGAGCTGGGTGCCGATGATCAGATCATGTTCGCCGCGCTCGATCTCCGAGAAACGCTCCTTGAGCTGGGCGTGGGATCCCATGTCGGAACTGAGAATCACCCGCCGCGCCTCGGGGAAACGCCGCGCCACCTCCTCTGCCACCCGCTCGATGCCCGGCCCGACGGCAACGAGCGAATCCTCGGTGCCGCACTGGCTGCAGATCCTTGGCGTCCTCATCTCGAAGCCGCAATGGTGGCACATCAGCACGCCGCGGAACCGGTGCTCGACCAGCCAGGAGGTGCAGTCGGGACACTGGTACTGGTGACCGCAGGCACGGCACAGGGTCAGCGGGGCGTAGCCGCGGCGGTTGAGGAACAACAGCGCCTGTTCGCCCTTGTCGAGGGTCTGAAAGATCTCGCGGGCAAGGCGCGGGGCGATCCATTCGCCCCGGTCCGGACCCTCCTCGCGCATGTCGAGGGCGGTAATGTCGGGCAGGCTCGCCTCGGCGAAGCGGTTTTCGAGCCGGACATGGGCATATTTGCCGGTGTCGGCATTGTGGCGGGTTTCGACCGAGGGCGTCGCCGAGGAAAGGATCGCCCTGGCGCCGGCAAGCGATGCGCGCACCACCGCCATGTCGCGGGCGTGATAATTGACCCCGTCGGACTGCTTGAAGGCGCCGTCATGCTCTTCGTCGAGGACGATCAGCCCCAGTTCGTGGAAGGGCAGGAACAGGGCCGAGCGGGCCCCGACCACGGCGCGCACCTGGCCGTTGGTGACGCCGCGCCAGACGCGGTTGCGCCCGACCGGCGTCATGTCGGAATGCCATTCGGCCGGCTTGGTGCCGAAGCGTCTGGCGAAGCGTTCCAGGAAACTGGTGGTGAGGGCGATCTCGGGCAGCAGCACCAGCGCCTGTTTTCCGGCCCGCAGCGTATCGGCGACGGCCTCGAAAAACACCTCGGTCTTGCCCGAGCCGGTGATGCCGTCGATGAGTGCCACTGCGAAGCCTTCCGGCAGGGCCCTGAGGCTTTCGAGCGCCGCCGCCTGTTCGGCATTGAGCACGCAGGGGGCGTGGTCGGGATCGGGTGTTTCGACAACCGGCGGCGCCGGCAGTTCGACTTCGGCCAGTGTGCCCCTTTTGACCAGACCCTCGATCACCGAGGGCGAGACGCCGCTGGCGCCGATGAGGGCCGGCCTGGCCCAGGCCATGCCGTCCATCGCCGTATCGATCACCCGGCTCCGGGCCGGGGTCATCCGTTCGGGATCCCTGCCGGTGTAACGATAAGCAAGGATCGGCTTTTCCGGCTCGAAGGCCTCGGGCGCCCTGAGGACGGACCTGAGCACCATGCCGGGGGCGGCAAGGGTGTAGCGCGCCACCCAGTCGGTCAGTCGCAGCAGTTCTTCGCTGAGG
>CAZKTH010000237.1:0-5695 GCA_964555575.1 uncultured Devosiaceae bacterium
GTAGAACAGGACACGGCGCGAGAACGCCGACGAGGTTGGAAAGGGCGACAAGGAGCTGATGCACAAAGCCGGTTGATACCGCCGGGCCAGGAAAACCCACTGGGGCCGTGCACTTTGAGTGCGAGCTTCCGATCGGGACCCGGTCCGCGCGAATGGCATTATGGCCAGCGGCGCATGACAAAGCCGCACATACAGGTCGGATACATGGCCGCTCCAACCAGCTCATGCAAAATCTCAAAAAACCCTTGCCAACGGAGAGCCGTCCATACAGGGCCCAACAGAAGACACTCCATGATAGCGTCGCAAACGACCCAAATGGGATGCCGAGCGTACCCAGCTGAAAAACTTATCTCCCCGCCCTTATTTCCACCCCCATACTCCCCCTCACGTGCCTGCCATTAGCGAGGATGCATACGAGCTTCCGGCAGCGGCGGTCCGTCGGGCAACCGGTGGCCGCCAGACCATGCACGGTCCGGGTCTGTCGGGGGTCGCCCCGGCAGAGGCCGAAACCGTCCGGCGTCAGACGGGGCCGCAGGGTTGAAACAACACCCTGGTCGCGCAGATCCCCGCCACACTGCGAAAGCAGACGGGCCAAGACCCGAGCGCGGAAACGGGACGGCATAAGCCTAAAATCTCGGACGACGCGGGGCGTGATACGCCTCATTTATCGCCGACTACGGCAACCGAGGTGGATTTCGCCCCGCGTTCCGCTCGTCATTTCGCAACCCGGCTGCGGCGCAGCGCGGGAGGCTTGCGCGCATCTGTGCTTCGGAAAGGACAGGATGAAGTCGTGCCGCGGGGAACGGACATCGGCAGCCGGCCCGTTCGAAATCGCCCGGTGCGAAATCCCGGATCGGGCGCGGTGCAAGGCGGCCCGCCGTCCTTTCGCGAGGGCAGGGCGCATGCGGCTTGCCGCGCGCGCCCGCAAGCGATCAGAACACGCTTTCTTCGTCGCAAGACTTCACCACATTGTCCCTGGTGATGATCGGGAAGGGCAGAGCGCGCTCTTTTTCCGGATCGCCACCGGCCAGGATCGCCTTCAGCCGGTTGAAGCGGGTCCGGCGCAAGAAGCCGTCGGTCCGGATTTGGAGCGCTCAGATTTCCGGTTGCGTAATGGTGTAATTCAGATTGAAGGCACTCCGCGCCTCTTCGGCCGTTTTGTAAACATCGGCCCCCTTGAGGGCAAAAGTGGCGGCGCCGAGCACGGTCGTTTCGGGCTCCTCGATGGTCTTGACCGGAATGCCCAGGGCGTCGGCCTTGAGCTGTGTCCAGAATTGATTGCGGGTGCCGCCACCGACCAGGGTCAGCTCCGTCGCCCGGAAATTACCCGCCTTTTCCAGCACCTCCATCCCCGTCTTCAAACGTGCAACCAGCCCCTGCAACACCGCGCGGAACACCGTGCCGCGATCGGTATCGAGCGACAGATTGCGGATGCTGCCTTTTCCGACAAGGAAATCCGGATCGAGCTCCAGGCCCCGGCAATCGGCGGGCGCCGCCCTGGCTTCGCGGATCATGGTCTCGTATTTGTCTGAACCGCTCAGTTCCGAAAACATGGTCCGGCCCGCCCATTCGACGACGGCGGAGGCCACATACTGAAACCCCGGATTGTAGTACCCCTTGAGGACGTCCCATTCGCAAGTGAAGGCGTCGTTGAAATCCTTGACGTCCGGCAGCGTGACGCTGTCGCAGCGGGCCATCAGGATTTCCCAGGTCCCGGAAGACAGGACCGGCCGGTTCGGTGCCGCACCGGCGCCGAACACCGCAAACTGGGTATCGTGGCCGGCGGAGATCACCGGGATGCCGGACGGAAGGCCGAGCGCTTCGGCCGCCTCGCGGCGCAAGGGACCGATGATTTCTCCGGGAAACACCAGTTCCGGGAAAAGTGCCCGGTCCACCTGCAGGGCCGAGAGGATTTCGCTGCTGAAATCCTGCGCCTTGATGTCGGCCATCTGCGAGGTGCCGACCATGGTGGCATCATTTGTCAGGCGCCCGGTCAGACGATGGGTGATCAGCGAGCTGGCGAAAAGGAAGTGGCTGGCGGTGTCGATCAGGTCGGGGCGATTTTCGCGGAACCAGATGAACTTGTTGAGCGTGTTGAACGAGAAATGTCCGACACCGCTGATTTCCACGGCGCGATCCGGCGCGATGTATTTCGACATGTGGCTCTGCGACGCGATCGTGCGCGTGCATGTCCAGGAGATGACCGGGAACATCATTTTCCCGGCAGCATCGAGAAAGGTTCCGTCGCCCCCGAAGGTCGTGGCCGTTACGGCACGCACGCGACGCGGATCGATCTCGGCGGCGACGGCACGGCAGCACAGTTCGAGCTTTTCGAAGATGTGATCGAACGACCAGCAATGCCAGTCGTCGTGTTCGTCGTCGGGTATGGTGATGTTTTTTTCCGACGCGCGGGCGATGACCCTGCCCGAAGTCGAGACTGCAATGGCGCGCAGATTGGTGCTGCCGCAATCCAGAACGATGACGCAGTCTTCACTCATGATCCGTCCACCCGTTTACGTGGTCAACCGCTTCCGATCCGGTGTTCCCGGCCTGCATGTCTACCCTCCCTCGTCACGTCGTATCGTGCCGATCGCCCCGTCCTCGCTGATCCGGCAATCGATCCGTTCGTTGCGGTTCACCAGCGCAAAGGCCGGGCGGCCGAACTTGCTTTTGTCACACAAAAGCACGTTGGCGCGGCTGTTGCGCAGCATCGCCCATTTCACGCCGGCATTGGTTTCGTTGTTGTCCCAGGCCCCGACGCCCTCCTCAAAGGCACTGCACGAATAAAAGCAGATGTCGGCGGAGAACTCACGGACGTTGTTGATCGCGATGGCGCCGAGGAAGGCGGCACGGTCTTCGAAATACTCGCCACCCGTGGCGATCACCCTGATCCTGGGCTTTCGCATCAGATCGAAGACGATCCGCACCGAATTGGTGACGACCGTCAGTTCCATGTCGGGCAGGGCCTGGGCAAGATACCAGCAGCTCGAGCTATGATCGAGCATGAGCACGTCGCCCCCGCGAACCATCGGAACGGCCAGATGCGCCATTTTCGTCTTGGCGTCTGCGTGGTGCAGCTGGCGTGCCCCGAAGGCAAGAGACCCTTCGTCGTCGTCGAGGACTGAGATCGCGCCGCCGTGGATGCGTCGCAGATAACCATCGTTTTCAAGAACGCGAAGGTCGCGGCGGATCGTTTCGACGGCTACGCCGAACTGCGCCGCGAGGTCGACGACCGTTGCCGAGCCGACATGGTCGACTCGGTTGACGATGTCTTTCAGACGCCCAACGAGCAATTCTCACCTTCCTGAAACGGTCATAAACGGGCACAAGCAATTTAGCGAAGCTGATGCCGGTATTCAATCGACGCGTGAATCCGGAGGAGTGAAATCGGAATTTTCCTTGTTTATATGATAGTAAGAGTGCAGGAGACTTTGTGTGTCCAAACGCTGGCGCCAACTTAACGGAGTGCCATGCCGCTTGCAGTCGGCTACGCGCACGTCTAATATGGGCACAAACGGGCACAAGGCAAGACTGTCTGGTCAAGTCTCGTGGACACCGACTTCAGAATTTCGGAACGGAATTGTCAGCATGAGCGATACCACTGAACTTCGTCAGAGCATCATCAACGCCTGTCTTGAAATGAACGCGACCGGGCTCAATCAGGGCACTTCGGGGAATATCAGTGTACGCCAGCCGGGCGGCATGCTCATCACGCCTTCCGGGGTTGCCTATGACAAGATGACACCCGGCGATTTGGTTTTCGTCAGCGAGGACGGCACCTATGCCGATGACGCCGTGCCATCGAGCGAATGGCGGTTCCACCTCGCCAGCTATCGCGCGCGGCCCGATGCGGGCGCGGTGGTGCACAACCATGCCCTCAATTGCGCCATCGTCTCGATCCTCAACAAACCGATCCCGGCGATCCACTACATGGTTGCCGTGGCAGGGGGTGCCGACATCCCGGTTGTCGAATACGCGACCTATGGAACCGAGGAACTGTCGAACCACGTCGAGGCGGGGCTCAGAACCCGCAAGGCCATATTGCTGCGCCATCACGGCCTGATCGCGACCGGGCCGAGCCTTGCCAGTGCCATGTGGCTGGCGGTCGAGGTCGAGACCCTGGCCAAGATGTATGTCAACCTGCTGCAGATCACCGATACGCCGCCGGTCCTGTCCGGCGAGCAGATCGACATCGTGCTCGGCAAGATCGCCAATTACGGTCTGCGGGAAAAAACCTGAGCCGGAACCCGGTCCGGCAAAGATGCTTCGGTGAAATCGTTTCGGACGATTCCGAACGCTCCTAGTCCGGCGTATAGACGAGGCCGGCAGCCACGCTGCGGGACATGACGGTCCGGCCGTTCGGCAGATCGTTCTGGTCGCGTTTGAAGGCGATATCTTCTTGAGAAAGCCCCAGACGCTCCCAGCGCCGCGTCAGGCGCTGATGCAGTTCATCCTCCGGCACCTCGATCATCACCGTGAGATCGAACAGGGGACGTAGGGTCGACCACGGCAGGTCGCGGAGCAGGAGATAGTTGCCCTCGACCAGAATGAGATGCACGTCGGGGGCGATGATGCGGGCACTGCCGCGCGATATCTCGAGCTCGCGATCGAAGACGGGAACGGCCACCGCGCCTTCGGCCGGATCGCGCAGCCGCCGCAGGGTCGCGGCGAGGCCGCCGACGTCGAAGGTATCCGGCGCCCCCTTCCAGGGGCGGCGCCCAAGGGCGGTGAGCACGCCGTCGTCGTAGTGAAACCCGTCCATGGGCAGAATCGCGACCGCGTCGGGCCGATCCTGCCCGAGCGCCTCGGCAAGGCGCTCGACCACAGTCGATTTGCCGGAACCGGGCGCACCGGCGATGGCGAGGATCTGACGGTCGCGGCGCGCGAGGAGATCGCGCGCCGCCGTCACCAGGTCCAGAAAATCTACTTTTTTCGTCATCAGACCAGGCGGTACTGCTCGGCCTTGTTGCGCAGGAAGGGCAGGCCCTTCGACATCACTTCCTCATGGCTTTTCGCCACCGGTCGCCAGACCGAAAGACCATAGGCGATTTCCGGCTGCATGTTGATGAAGCTCTCCATGGCCAGGCCACCCTTGAAGCCGATCGCCGCCAGGGTCGCGAAGATCTCGTCCCAGTCGCAGGTGCCTTCGCCCGGCGTGCCGCGGTCGCTTTCGCTCAGATGAACGTATTTCAGGAATTCGCGGGCATCGAGAATGCCGTTGCCGACGCCTTTTTCCTCGATGTTCATGTGATAGGTGTCGAGGTGGATGAAGATGTTGTCCGCCCCGATCTTGTGGATCATGTCGCGCGCCTGCCACCCGGTATTGATGATGTGGTTCTCGTAGCGGTTTACCGCCTCGATTCCGAAAAGCAGGTCGATCTTCTTGGCATGGGCCGCCGCGGCGCCCAGTGCCCTGGCGACGTTGTCGATCTCGGTTTGGGTCGGCGGAAAGCCGGTGCGCTCGCCGATGCCGCCATAGGTCACGCCCGTAAGGGCTTCGGCACCACAGGCCTTGGTCTTGTCCAGGCACAGCTTCATGTAGTCCACCGCCTCCTCGGGATGGGCCGAAGGCCAGCATTCCTGCGGCAGGCCGAGAGAACACACGGACCTCAGTCCGTTCTTCTCCACAAGCGCGCGCGTGTGCTCGGTGTCGATGTCCCGCGCTACGGCGCTCCAGGAGTCGCGCTTCCTGTTC
>CAZKTH010000238.1:0-5694 GCA_964555575.1 uncultured Devosiaceae bacterium
GACGCCCGCATCGCCAAGCTCGATGAGTTCGGTCTCGAAGCGGTGTGGCTCTTCCCCACGCTCGGCATCCTCTACGAAGAGCTCGTCAAGCACGACATCGAAGCCGTGACGACGCTCTTCAGCGCGTTCAACCGCTGGCTCGACGATGCTGTCGCCTCGCACCCGCCGCCGGCCATTTCCGGTCGCCGTCTGAAACTCAGATACATCACCCAGGTCAAGGCCCGTCCGCCGACCTTCGCGCTGTTTTCTTCGCGCCCCGATGAGGTGCCGGCGGCCTATAGACGCTATCTCGTCCACAGGCTTCGCGAGGCGTTCGGCCTCGGCGGCACCCCGATCCGCCTGATGCTGCGAGGCGGCGAAAACCCCTTTGTGAACAAGAAGAAGCGGGGTTGAGTTGAGGTTGCGCTTTACTTTGGATTGCGCGATGTCACCTGCTACATGAACTGGTTTGCGGCGATTTCGGACCCCGGCCTTCGCCGGGGTGACGGCCGAGGATCTGACCGCATCGGTGTCACATGCATCGGCGTCATTCCGGCGAAGGCCGAATCCAGAAAATCCTCAACATGTTTTTCGGATCGAATGCCGCCTACAGCTTTTCCGTCTCGCCCGTCTTGGCATCGAACAGCATGCCATTCTCGCTGTAGGCGGGCGTCACCATGTCGACGAGCTTCGGGGCGATGTCGCGCGGATGCGGCAGGGTGTTGGGGTCTTCCCCGGGCATGGCCTGGGCCCGCATGGCGGTGCGCACCTGGCCGGGATAGAACACGTTGGCCCGGACCGGAGTGCTGGCCATCTCGCCGGCATAGGATTTGACCAGCATGTCGAGCGCCGCCTTGGACGCTGCGTAAAGGCCCCAATAGGCCCGGGCGGATTTGGCCGCCCCGGACGATACCATGACCAGGCGCCCGGCATCGGACTGCCGCAGCAACAGATCCATCGAACGGATCAGCCGGTAATTGGCGGTGACGTTGACCGCAAAGGTCTGCTCGAATGTCTTGGGATCGATATGGGCGAGCGGGCCGAGAATGCCGAGGGAGCCGGCGTTGCCGATCAGCCCGTCCAGTCGTCCCCAGCGTTCGTGGATGGCGGCGCCGAGCCGGTCGATGCCGGCATAATCGGTCAGATCGAGCGGCACCAGCGTCACGGTGCCGCCCTTGGCCTTGATGGCGTCGTCCAGGTCTTCGAGCCCGCCGACCGTGCGCGCCACGGCGACGACATGTGCCCCGCGCCCCGCGGCATTGAGCGCCGCATGAAAGCCGATGCCGCGCGAGCTTCCGGTAACGAGAACGACGCGCCCCTCGAGGTCTTTCTCACTCATGTGGCTCAGCCCGCTTCCCGCAGCAGCGACAGCTTCTTGGGATCGGCGCGCCCGTCGCCATTGAGGTCGGTGAGGGTAGTGGGATAATCGCCGGTGAAGCAGTGATCGGAGAATTGCGGCGCGGTATCGTTGCGCGAAATGCCGCCGACCGCGTCGTAAAGCCCCTCGATCGACAGGAAGGCGAGGCTGTCGACGCCGACATGGCGCGCCATGTCCTCGAGCTTGCTGAACTGGTTGGCGATGAGCTTGTCCGGGTCGGGCGTGTCGATGCCGTAATAGTCCGAATAAAGGATCATCGGGCTTGCGACGCGCATATGCACTTCCCTGGCGCCGGCATCGCGGATCATCTGGACGATCTTCAGCGAGGTCGTGCCGCGCACGATCGAATCGTCGACCAGCACCACCCGCTTGCCTTCGATCTGCTCGCGATTGGCGGAATGCTTGAGCCTGACCCCGAAGGTGCGGATGTGCTGCGAGGGCTGGATGAAGGTCCGCCCGACATAATGGTTGCGGATGATGCCGTATTCGAACGGAATGCCGGATTGCTGGGCATAGCCGAGGGCCGCCGGGGTGCCGCCATCGGGCACCGGTACGACGACATCGGCCTCGACCGGCGATTCCACGGCGAGGTTCTTGCCCATGTTCTTGCGGGCCGTGTAGACCGAACGCCCCGCGACGATGGAATCGGGCCGGGCGAAATAGACATATTCGAACAGGCAGATGCGCTCGGGCTTGGGCGGGAAGGGCTTGAAGCTTTCGATGGTGATGCGTCCATCCGGCTGGATTTCGCACACCACGACTTCGCCGTTCTCGACATCGCGAACGAATTTGGCGCCGATGATGTTGAGCGCGCAGGTTTCCGAAGCAAAGATCGGCCGGCCGTCGAGATCGCCCAGAACCAGCGGACGGATGCCGTTGGGATCGCGGGCGCCGATCAGCTTGGTGCGGGTCATCGCCACCATCGAATAGGCGCCTTCGAGCTGTTTCAGCGCATCGATGAAACGCTCGGCGGAATTCTTGCGCTGAGAACGGGCGATGAGGTGCAGCACGACCTCCGAATCCGAGGTCGACTGGCAGATGGCGCCATCGGCGATGATCGCGCGCCTGAGGGTCAGACCGTTGGTGATGTTGCCGTTATGGGCGATGGCGATGCCGCCGACCTCGAGTTCGGCGAAAAGCGGCTGCACGTTTCTCAGGATCGTCTCGCCGGTCGTCGAATAGCGGACATGGCCCATGGCGGCCACGCCCGGCAGCTTGTCGAGGGTCGCGGGGTCGGTGAAATTGTCGCCGACAAGCCCGAGCCGGCGCTCGGAATGGAACTGGGCGCCGTCGAAGGAAACGATGCCGACCGATTCCTGTCCGCGGTGCTGAAGCGCGTGCAGGCCGAGGGCGGTCAGCGTCGCCGCCTCGGAATGCCCAAGAATGCCGAAAACGCCGCACTCCTCGTGCAGCGTGTCCCCGTCCAGATCGAAAAGCGTATCGTCGCCGGCGTCCGGCGGCATGGCAGTGATGGTGCTCAATTCGAAGACCCTTGCCGATTCGGGCCCGAAACCGGGCCGGAGTTGGGTAAGCCTCTATCTATCACACCGGGACCCGCTCTGTCAGGTATTGGTCGTCAACCCCTGTTCGCCGGCATCGGTGCCCTCGTTGGGCGGAGAAAGATCCTCGGGCGGGACGATGTTTTCGCCGCCGCCTTGCGAGCGTTGCAGGATGTCGTTGAGCTGCTGTTCGAGATCGTCGGGCAGAATGGCAATCAGACCGTCGCCGATCTGGGTCAGCATCGGCAGCGATTTGGAATCCTGCGCCCATGCCGGCAGATTGCTGCCCAGAAGCCAGTTGCCGAAGATTACGATCACCACGGCAATGACGATGCCCCTCAGGGCCCCGAAGACGAAGCCCAGGGTGCGATCGAGCGGGCCGATCTTGGAATCGACGACGAAATCGGCGATGCGCATGGTAATCAGGTGCAGAACGATCAGCGAGATCAGGAAGGTGACGATCACCGTCGCCGCATCGGCCACCAGCTCTTCCTTGACATATTGGCGGGCGATTTCGGGATGATACTCATACATCCACCAGGCAAGCACGGCCGCGCCGGCCCAGGTCGCCAGAGACAGGATCTCGCGGGTCAGCCCGCGCGCCGTGGCCAAGAGCGCCGAAATCAGAACCAGAATGCCGACGCCGACATCAAAGGCGGTAAACATCGCCCGCGCTCCACATCACTGCAAAATCAAGCTCGCGAACCCGTTTAGCCGCTTCAACAGGCTGTGTGAAGCGTCTGTGATACTTATGCCTAGGCTTGTTGCCCGGACGCATCGCCGCGCCCGGCGTCGGGACGGCCGTATCGGAGCGACGACTCAGGCCCGATCCAGCAGCCTCGGACCGGGGTCCGGATCGGCCGGATGGTCCTCGACATTGCGCAAAGGGCAGGTCTCGACCGACAGGCACCCGCAGCCAATGCAGCCGTCCGGGCTGTCGCGCAGCCGGGTCAGCCGGGCAATGCGAACACTCAGTTCGGCGGCCCAGTTTTCGGCCATCCCGGCCCGTTACGCCACTTCGCCGATCGAGGAGGCGTCCCTTTGGCGGCACATAAACATAAGGTGTGTGCGCTACCAGTCCGCCGTGCCGGCGTTGGGTTCCGTATCGCCGGCGGCGATACGGGCGACGAGATCGGGCAGATGGGCGAACTCCTCGATGCTTATGGCGCGGCTTCTGTCCGAAGCGCTGATCTTGCCGCAAAAGGCGCCCGTGAAGCCGAGCTTGGCCGCTTCCCTGAGCCTTAATGCCGCATGTGCCACCGGCCGTACGCCGCCCGACAGGGAAACCTCGCCGAAAAACACCGCATCCGCCGGCAACGACATGTTGGTCAGCGACGAGACCAGGGCCGCCGCCACGGCGATGTCGGCGGCCGGCTCGTTGACCTTGAGGCCGCCGGCGACATTCAAATAGATGTCGTTGGCCCCGATCCTGACCCCGCAGCGGGTTTCGAGCACGGCAAGGATCATGGACAGGCGGGCCGAATCCCAACCGACCACGGCCCGGCGCGGCGTGCCGAGAGGCGATGGGGCGACGAGTGCCTGGATTTCGATCAGCAGTGGCCGCGTCCCTTCCATGCCGGCAAAGACCGCTGAGCCGGTCGCCTTGACGTCGCGTTCGTCCAGGAAGAGGGCCGACGGGTTGGCGACTTCGGCAAGCCCGGCCTCGGTCATTTCGAACACGCCGATCTCGTCGGTGGCGCCATAGCGGTTCTTGACGCCCCTGAGCACGCGGAACATGTGGCTGGTATCGCCCTCGAAATAGAGAACGGCATCGACCATGTGCTCGACGACGCGCGGCCCGGCGATCTGGCCGTCCTTGGTGACATGGCCGACCAGAACCACGACGGCACCGGATTTCTTGGCGAAACGGGTCAGCGCCTGGGCGCTGGTTCGGACCTGGGTGACGGTGCCCGGGGCGCTGTCGACCCGTTCGGTCCAAAGCGTCTGGATCGAATCGATGACGACGAAATCGGGCGCCACGTCCTGTCCGAGGGTGGCAAGGATCGTTTCGACATGGGTTTCGCTGGCGAGCAGCACCGGCGCTTGGCCGAGCCCGAGCCTTTGCGCCCGCATCTGCACCTGCGCCAGCGCCTCCTCGCCCGAGACATAGATGACGCGCTTGCCGGCACTGGCAAGCGCCGCCGCCGCCTGCAGCAACAGGGTCGATTTGCCGATGCCGGGATCGCCGCCGACCAGCACCGCCGAGCCGCAGACGAAACCGCCGCCGCTGACGCGATCGAGTTCGGCGATGCCGGTGGCGATGCGCGCCGCAGCATCGGTCACCGCCGAAAGCGGGCTGAGCGCCAGCGGCCGTCCATTCGGCTTGGCCGCCTGCGGTCCGGCGCCGATGCCGGTGCCGACGGCTTCCTCGACAATGGTGTTCCACTCGCCGCAGCTTTCGCAGCGTCCGGCCCATTTCGAGGTGACGGCGCCGCAGGACTGGCAGACAAAGCTGGTTCTGATCTTAGCCACGACCCGACGAGCTCCAATTCATGTAGCTGCAAAAGAACATATAAAGAACAACCTTTCTTGCCAATCCTTTGTCGGTGGCGTGGCGCCTGTCGGGTTCAACTCATCAATCCGGCCCATCTGAGGCCGGCGGCAGCCAGGCCGATAAGCACGACGGCGGAAAAGAACGGCACCGTGTAGCGGGTCAGCCGCTCGGGCAGGAAGGTGTCGAACAGGAATTCGCCCTGTGTCGCCCCGTATTTCACCGCCAGAGGCGTCATCGGACATTTGATGCCGTTGATCAGCAGAATGGCGGTTTCGAATACCACCAGCGCGATGGCAACAAAGAGCCAGAAGCCGCTTTGTCCGGCCAGCCCGGCATAAAGCACG
>CAZKTH010000239.1:0-625 GCA_964555575.1 uncultured Devosiaceae bacterium
GTGGTCGCGTTTTCGAACCGGCGAACCGGTATCCACTTCACCTGAAAACGCTCTAAGGTTGCACTTGAGGCGATCCGGGGCGAACGAACGATTTCTGAGCTGGCGGCCGGGCATCAGCTGCATCCGAACCTGTTGCCCCAACGCATTGGAACGCGTTCATTTCAGGAGTAAACGCGCCCCAACCATTGCCTCATGCGTCTCCGACAGGTTTCAGCCTTGCCTTTCATTTGTCAGGCTATCGACCAGGCACCGCATTGCCGGATTTGGGAAGTAGCGCTGCGCTACCACTTCAGGTCGTCGAAAACGGCCGGACGAGTCCATCGTAGGCGTAGGATATGGCACCGACGGCCTCGTCTGCAGCCGTCTTCTCATCGACCGCGCCGTTTTGGTTTCGGCCGCGGATGCAACGACGCTCAGTGAAAATTTGCCCTGACCGAGCAGGTGCCCGTTGCGGTCCTTGACGGTGATGCTGAGCAAGACCGGTCCTTTTTCGTCGCGTTCGGCAAAGGTTCGGCGGGCAGGGGCTTTTGTTGTCCGCCACAATGCCGGAAATGAAATATGTAAACTAATTTACTCATATATATCAATTGATTCAGGTCATTGTCCGATGTCGCCCGCGGGCTTC
>CAZKTH010000239.1:635-1351 GCA_964555575.1 uncultured Devosiaceae bacterium
GTAGTTGTGCGTTCGGGGGCGGGCTCGCAACAGAAACGGTCGACAAGGCCAGTACGATCATTTGTATTGATTTGTGCGTTGTTCGTCGCCGCCCTCGCTGCCCTGTGGCCGGCTGCGGCGCATGCCTGGGTCTATGATCCATTCGTCATGGTTCTCGACCCCGCCGGCAAGGGCAAGCCCAGCCAGAAAATCATCAAATACGAGGTCAAGGACGGCGCGGCCGAATATCTCGTCCATGGCGGGAAATTCGTCGGCACCGGCGCAATCGAAGCCTTTGAAGAGGCGATACGCATCGGGGACCACGAAAAGGCGATGGCGCTGGCCGCCGACGAAGCGTTCAATGCCGAAGTCAGCCGGTTCGGCTATGTGGGCCTTGCGGGCACCTTCGCCGAGCATGCGCTCGCGATCACGCCCTTAAGCGCCTTCAACGATGCCATGACCAATGCCGGGGCTTTCATGTCTGTGCTGCAGGTCGGCATGGACCTCAAGCAGGGCAAGAGCCGCAAGGCCGCGGTCGACGCCTACAAGGGGCTGATGAGTTTCGCCTTCGGCAAGCTCGTCGCCGGCCCCATGCAATTGAGCACTATCGCCTTTTTCGTCATCGACCAGTCCCTGACCAGTTTCGGCGAAACCGCCTGGGCCGAGCGCGAAAAGGCGTGGCGACATGTCTACCAGCTCTATTATACGGCCAAGGAAGAAGAATTTCGCGGCAAGGT
>CAZKTH010000239.1:1361-5675 GCA_964555575.1 uncultured Devosiaceae bacterium
TTCATGCTGCTGCAGGCCGGGGTCGCCGGCGCCGAAGAATTTCGCGGCAAGGTGACCCAGCAAAGGGAGCTGAAAGATCGTTTCAACGACATCCGCACCCGTTCGGGAGGCGGCCGCTCGGCCAACGACTGGAAGATCATCGCGTCCTTATATTACGCAAACGCCAGGTCCCCGGACACGTTCGAATACATGATAAACAGGGACATCGAGCAATATGTCGCCAAGTTCTGGAGTGCCCCGGACTTTTCCGAATATTCCTCCGACGGCGGCTGGTCGACTGTCGGCTTCGCGCGCGCTTCGAGCCTGACCGCCGAGATCAAGAAACACTTGGAGACCGAACACGCCAATTCCATCCGTGCCAAGCTGATCAGGGATATCTTTCCGCTGATCCAGATCAAATCGGCCAAGGAGTCGCTGATAAAGCAGGCCGACCAGATGACCAAGGAGTGGGCCAAGACCCTCAACGAGACCCTCACCGTCGAAGTGTCTGCCTACGATATCAGCGCGCCCACCCCCTTCGAGATCGTCCTGCCCAATGGCGGAAAATGGAGCGGCAAGATCGGGTCGGAGAATTCGCGCGAACTCGAGATCACCAAGGTTGCCTACATGCTCGCCGGCTTTCCCGATACCGTCATCCTGCATCGTCCCGACGGCGACGAGCAAAAGCAGTTCCGATTTGTCGACGACGAGGCGGTGGTGGTGTTCGGCATGCCCGAGGCCGACCAGATCATGGTCCTGTCCCGCGAGGAAAGCCCGCTCCAATGCACGCTGACCGTCATCGAGCAGGACGGCCATACCGAGACGAGCACCGAGACCCGCCGGGCGCCCCCCGCCATCACGATGAACGAGGGCATCAATGCCGATGGCGAAATTATCCTGGGGCATTTCAATCCCGATGCGGGTTGGCTGGCGGCCTCGCCCGGCTTTTTCAAGGATGGCGAGATGAGCCTCGGGGCTCCCTATTTCGAGGACATCCACAGCCTGTCCGGCATCGATCTTGTGCGGACGGAAGGTGACTTTTTCGGCACGTTCGCCAACCAGAAATTCACCGTCACCCGAGCGGACAGGAAGAAGGGCGAGTTCGGGGAACTGCACAAGGCTGTCTGTACCTCGACCATGACGCTGACCGTCGCGGGGTTCTATTCCGAGATCGAAGGCAAGATGACCTTCGTGCCGCTCGATCGCGACCAGTTCAAGGCGATCGAAGACGCCTATGGCGAGGCGCGCGATCTCGCCAAGGATATTCCTGGAGCCGAAACCCTGTTCATGCCGAACTCCACTTTGCCCAACATGGGAAACTGATTGATGAATCGCCTTCTGGCTGCTGCCTCCACACTCGTGCTGCTGAGCACGGGTCCTGTATTCGCCATCGACACCGCCGCGCTCGACCGTGCCGCGACGATGTTCGACGAATACGCGCCTTCAGAGCCGGATATTCCGCTCGATGATCTCATCGGTACCGGCGCCTTCAGCGCCGAGCCGAACCCCGCCCTGATCGAGCAGCTCGCCCCCGAGGTGGCCCAGGGCGCAGAGACCGGTCAAACTGCCGGCGACGATTTTGGCGCAGTGGATGATTTCGGGGGTGGCGAACCCGCCGCTGCCGATCGGCCGGCAGCCGGCAACTTGCCTGGAGATGCTGCCACGGCCGATGCCGGTGACACCACGGCTCCGGCTGCCCCGGCAGCGATTGCGCCGGTCGTTCCCGAAGGCTGGACGTCATACGACAAGCTTGGCATCGGCTTTGCCGCTCCGCCCGATTATGCCCTCATGCGCGACGAAGATGACGAGTTCGTGGTCACCAACAGCGACATGAAGTCCCCGAAAGGGTGCGCGGTGATGGGGCGGTTCGATGAGGATGTGGATCCCACCAAGGACGCACCACCGGATGCCGAATTCCAAAAACTGCCCGATCGGGACCTTGGCTACGGCTTGCTGTTCCAGGTGATCAAGATGTCGGGCGAGGACAGCGGCATACACTTCACGGCATTGGCAGTCATATCGCGCGATCCTTTCAGGGAAGAGGACCATTTCCAGGTGGCGATTTCCTGTGCCAACGAAACGCAGGAGACGGCGGAGGCGCTCATGAACGGCGTTCTCGGCTCGCTGTATCTGACCGAGAAGCCGGTTCTGCCGCTGTCCGAGGGCGAAAAGCCGCGTCTCGGCGGTCTGGTGACAGGCGATCCGCCGCAAAGCTGGATGAACTACCGCTCGACCGATACCGAGTGGGTCGTCATCGTGCCGGGCATGTACAGCGCTTTCAATTTCCGTACCGGTGATGATGCGCTCTCCTCATTGCGCGAACTGTCGCCGGAAAATCGTTCTTCTCGATTCGCCGCGACCCCAACCATCGAACACACGACCCTGTTCGGCACCGAAGGCTGGATGCTCAGCGGTGCCATGGGGCCCGACGACCCGGAGCGCGGCATCTACAATGGCGGAATGGAAGGGCCGACCGGCACTTTCTTCGCCGACCGCTGCACGCCTTCGGGCGATGCCTTTGTCTTTGCCTATAGCGCGCAGCAATCCTGGATCGATGAGGGCAACAGCATCACGCCGTTCCTCGACACAGTCGCGCTGCATTGGCCCGAAGGCGAGGCGGTCTGTTCCGATAAGGTGGCCGAGGCCATGGCCAAAGCCACGGGGGCGAGTGTCGCCAAGGCTCCAACCGCCCCGGCCACTCCCGCCCCGGACGAGAGCGTTTCGCCACCGTCGGCTGCCGAGATCACGGCACCCGTCGCCGAGACATCGCCGTTCGACGACATCAAGGCCGACAGGGTCGATGCCGACGCCGTAACCGGCGTCTGGGCGACCTACGTCAATCCCGATTTTGGCGCGTCCATTTCCTACCCGGCCGACGTCTTCGTCTCCGTGACAGAGTCCGGGGATCAGGATGGACGCCAGTTCGCCTCCGCCGACGACGCGGTCGAACTCAAGGTCGGCGGCATGCTTCTGGACGCGCCGGTCACTTCGGACGACCTGATGCGGGAAATGATCGCCTCGCTGGAAATCGACACCCTGACGGGGATGAAGCGGCTCGACGAGACGTCCTTCCGCCTCGATGGCATGCACAACGGGCAGAGGATGGTGCAGATCGTCGCGCTGAGCGACGGCAAGGTCATGAACATGTTCGCTGCGCGCTTCTCGGATCAGTATGCCGATCTGGTCGACAAGGTCGCGGCAACCTTCAAGGTCGTTGCACCGCCGCCGCCGCCGCCGCAACAGGCCGCACGGGCCACAGACCCCGCCATCGAACTGGCCTTCTGGGATGCGATCAAGGATTCGACCGATCCGGCCGATTTCCAGGCCTATCTCGACCAGTATCCGAATGGCGCCTTTGCCGCGCTCGCCAAGATCCGCATCAAGCGCTACGGCGACGGAGCGGTTTCGGAGACGGCGCCGTCCACCGCGCCAATAGTGGTTCCGGAGACACCAACGCCATCTGTCTCGGTATCGCCGACCCAATCTCCGGCGAATGGGAGCCGTCTCGGCCCGAATGGCACCTATTCGACCAGCTGGGGCGACATGGCCTTTGCCACCGATGCCGGTGGCACCGTTCGCGCCGATTACGAGGACGGCCAAAGTCATTTGGGCGGGCATATGCAAGCCAGCACCTTTGTCGGACGCTGGCTCGAACCGATGAGCAACCAGCGTTGCGACGATGGCACCTATTGGGGGCGCATCGAACTGGATTTCGATGCCGATCTCGGCACCTTCGATGGACGTTGGGGCTATTGCGAGGACCAGCCCAAGAAAGACGTCAAGGGCGAGCGGGTAGGCGATGCCGGCGCGGTGGTCGGCATTCCGGACATGACGCCGATTGCCGTCGCGCCGACGACAATCGACTATGCCGGTGACCACGACTGGACCTACTATTATAACGACCGCTACGGCACCAGCATCGAGTACCCCGCCGACATTTTCGGGCCCCAGGCACCGCCGACCAACAATGACGGACGGCGTTTTGTCAGCAAAGACGGATTGATAAGCTTTTATGTCTTTGCCGAGTACAACGCCCTGCAGCAGAGCCTGGCCGAGCTTTTCGGTGAGGATCAGACCCGGGCAGGCGAGGAAGTTCTCTACAAACAGATGGAGTCAAGTTGGTTCTCCCTCGCGGGCTTCCGCGGATCCGACGTTTTCCACCGCGAGACCACGCTGTCCGACGAAGATCTCGTTCAAGTGCTCGAAATCACCTATCCCGGCGACCTGAACGACGCCTTCTTCCCGATCCTTGAACGCATGTCCCAATCCTTCCACGGTTCAGCAATCGACTCGGGCAATGCAGCGGGGGGCATTTCCGCCGCCTCGAACCCATCG
>CAZKTH010000240.1:0-5591 GCA_964555575.1 uncultured Devosiaceae bacterium
CGCGTTTTCGAACCGGCGAACCGGCATCCACTTCGCCTGAAAACGCTCTAGCGCACCGGATGGGTTGCGAACCAGGCGACAAGATGATCGATCAACGCCCGCACCTTGCCGGCCAGATGGCGGCGGTGCGGATAGACGGCGTGAAGGCCCGGCGGCGGCGGCAGGAAGTCCGCGAGCACGGAGACCGCCCTGTTGGCGTCGATCAGCGGATCGGCGAGATAGGCGGGCAGCATGGCGAAGCCGAGTCCGGCCGCCACCGCCTCGGCCGCCGCTGCCGGCGAATTGACCCGCATCCGTCCGCCGATGGGCACCGAGATCGTCCGCCCGTCGTGATGGAAGCGCCAGTTGGACTGGCTGGACAGATTGGTATCGACGATGGCGGGCATGTTCCTGAGCGCCTCCGGCTGGGACGGGATGCCATGGGTGGCGATCACCTCCGGCGCGGCACAGACGATGATCCGCATGTCGGCGATCTTGCGCGCGATCAGGGAGG
Source organism: uncultured Devosiaceae bacterium (assembly GCA_964555575.1). GTDB lineage: Bacteria > Pseudomonadota > Alphaproteobacteria > Rhizobiales > Devosiaceae > JAHJQZ01. The sequence goes on from CAZKTH010000240.1 coordinate 494, forward strand.
AATCCGGCAGCGACGAGATGCGCAAGGCAACGTCGATCCCCTCGTCGACGAGATCGACGAAACGGTCCTCGAGTCTCAAATCGAGCGAGACCTCGGGATTGTCCCGCAAGAAGGCGCAGAGTGCCGGCGCCAGCGTCGTCTCGCCGAAATTGCGCGGCGCCGACACCCGGAGCAGGCCGCGCGGCGCGGCCGTCTGGTTGGCGATCTCTGCGTCGAGATCGTCGAGATGCGCAAGAATCTGGGAAACCTCGCGGTAATAGGCCTCGCCCGCCTCGGTCAGGCTCAGGGTCCGTGTCGTCCGGTTCATCAGCCTGACGCCGAGTTCGTCCTCGAGATCGGTGACATATTTCGACAGCAACGCCTTGGAGCGGCCATGCGCCCGCGCCGCCGCCGAAAAGCCGCCCGCCTCGAATACCTGCACGAAGGCGCGCAACCGCGCCAGATCCTGCGTCATCGCATGTCTCCCGAAAACTCGTCGCGGCCGTCCACCTCCTGCGCACCGCGCCCCTCCGGCCTGTCCGTTCCGGTCGCATGCGTGAACAACCGGGCGCTATTGGTATCGTTTCGGGAAACGATTGCAAGCGGCAACCCGGTGGCGGCAAGGCCACGCATCCGGCCGATGCTGCCGCGTCCGTGCCACGTTTGATTGAAATGATGTGAAAAAGTGCCTATCTGTGGCCGCGTTCGCGGGGGCAGGCGACAAGGGCAGGCAGGTGCCGCCGCGGTCCGAACCCCGGAGTTGAGGAAAGGTTCGCCGCCGATGGTCCAGATGATCAATGCCTTGACCCCGATCGACGAAGCCCGCGCCCTGCTGGCAGACAATTTCGATCTGAAATTCTCTCCGGCGATCCGCAAGGCGACCGAGACGGTCTATGAACGGGTCAAGGACCGCATTCCGGAAATGGAATGGCCGTTCTTCGCGCCGCTGATCTTCGCCATCAACAGGCTGAAGACCGAAAAGGACGCGGTCATCCTCGCCCACAACTACCAGACGCCGGAGATCTATCACGGCGTTGCCGATGTCGTCGGGGATTCGCTGCAGCTCGCCGTCGAGGCGACCAAGGTCGACCAGTCGGTGATCGTCCAGTGCGGCGTCCATTTCATGGCCGAGACATCCAAGATCCTCAACCCGCAAAAGACCGTCCTGATCCCGGACAGCCGCGCCGGCTGCTCGCTCGCCGCCTCGATCACCCCCGAGGACGTCATGGCCATGCGGGCCCAGTATCCCGGCGCCCCCGTCGTCACCTATGTCAACACCTCGGCGGCGGTGAAGGCGGTTTCCGATGTGTGCTGCACTTCCTCGAACGCCCGCGACATCGTCGAAGGAGTCGAGGGCGACAGCGTCATCATGATCCCGGACCAGTACCTGGCCCGCAACACCGCCAAGCGGACGAAAAAGAAGGTCATCACCTGGGCCGGCGCCTGCGAGGTACACGAGACCTTCACCGCGAACGACATCGCCGAGCTGCGCAGCGCCTATCCGGACGCCAAGATCATCGCCCATCCCGAATGCCCGCCCGAGGTCATCGCCGCCGTCGATTTCTCCGGCTCGACCGCCGGCATGATCGACTGGGTCAAGACCGAGAAGCCGGCCCGCGTCGTCATGGTCACCGAATGCTCGATGTCGGACAATGTCGCGGCCGAGACGACAGGCATCGAATTCCTGCGCGGCTGCAACCTGTGCCCGCACATGAAGCGCATCAATCTCGAGAACATCCTGTGGTCGCTGCACACGATGACCGAGGAAGTCTCGGTCGACGAAAGGCATATCGCGCCGGCGCGCGCCGCCATCGAGAGGATGATCGCGCTCAGCAGGAAAGGGGACTGACCGGTCCCCGGAACCGGCGGATTGAGCTAAGCCCGAAAGGGCATGAGGGGAAAATGGATCAGGCCATCGCCCGTTACGCCGAGATGCGCGTGCCGCGTTATACGAGCTATCCGACCGCGCCGCATTTCGGGCCGGCTTCGGACGACAAGGAACATCGCGCCTGGCTCGCCGGCCTCGATCCGGACCGGCCGGTCTCGCTTTATCTGCACATCCCGTTCTGCAAGCAGGTCTGCTGGTATTGCGCCTGCAACATGAAACTCGCCGCCCGCGAGGCGCCGGTCCGCGCCTATGGCAGGATCCTCGAACAGGAGATCGCCCTCGTTGCCGCGGCGCTGCCGGCACGGCTCAGGGTTTCCCACATGCACTGGGGCGGCGGCACGCCGACCGCCATGCCGATGGATGCGCTGGCGGTGCTGATGGACGCCTTGCGCCGGAATTTCGACGTCCTCGACGCCGCCGAGATCGCCTTCGAACTCGACCCGCGCACCTTCGCGCCCGAATTCGCCAAGGCCCTGGCCGGGTTCGGCGCCACCCGCGCCTCGCTCGGGGTGCAGGAATTCGATGAAAAGGTGCAGCAGACCATCAACCGCATCCAGCCCTACGAGACGGTCAGACAGACGGTCGATGCCCTGCGCGCCGCCGGTATCGACGCCATCAATTTCGACCTCATGTACGGACTGCCGCACCAGACGACGGAGACGATCTCCCGTTCGGTCGAAAAGACCCTGAGTCTGAGGCCCGACCGCATCGCCCTTTTCGGCTACGCGCATGTGCCGTGGATGGCCAAGAACCAGCGCCTCATTCCGGAAGACGCCCTGCCCGGACCGGACGAACGTTTCGACCAGGCCGAGCTTGCCGCCGAGGCGCTTGTCGGGGCCGGCTATGTCCGGGTCGGGCTCGACCATTTCGCCTTGCCCGAAGACGAAATGGCCACGGCGCTGATGACCGGGCGCCTCAAACGCAATTTCCAGGGCTACACGGTCGACAGCGCCCCCACCCTGATCGGGCTCGGCGCCACCTCGATCTCGGCCCTGCCCGACGCCTACGTCCAGAACATCGCCGAGACCGGCGCCTGGAGCCGCGCCGTCGAAATCGGACGCCTGCCGACCGGCAAGACGCGTCTGCTGACCGCCGAGGACCAGCTGCGTCGCGCCCTGATCGAACGGCTGATGTGCGATCTGAGGGTCGATGTCGCCGAAATCGCCAGCCGCTTCGGCGTCGCGCCCGAAAGCTTCGAACCCGAACTCGCCCGCGCCGATGTCTTTGTTGCCGAGGGTCTGGCGAACCGCGACGGTACCGTGCTCGCGGTCACCGAGCGCGGCCGGCCGGCCTTGAGGGTCGTCGCGTCGGTATTCGATGCCTATTTCGCCGCCCAGCCACAGCAAGGGCGCCACGCTGCGGCGGTATAGAATCAATCGGTTTTGTACAGGCGTGAAAAGGGGTTAGGGTCGCCTTCCGGAGACTCGCGGCTGCGATGTCGGGGGAGGACCAGATGATCGTTTTCGACAATGTACTCAATGCCGACGGTGCCCTGATCGTCGGTGCCGGTCTTGCTGGCCTGTTCTGCGCCCTCAAGCTGGCACCGCGCCCGGTCACGGTCATCGCCGCCAAGCCGCTGGGCGCCGGCGCCTCCTCGGTCTGGGCCCAGGGCGGCATCGCTGCCGCCGTCGGCGAAGACGACAGCCCGCACGCCCATGCCCTCGACACCGAAATGGCCGGTGCCGGCCTGGTCGACATGGGGGTGGCCGAAAACGTCACCGGAGAGGCGGCGGCCCGCATCGACGATCTGGCGCGCTGGGGGGCGCCGTTCGACCGCAACGCCACCGGCGGCTTCGTTCTGTCGCGCGAGGCGGCGCATTCAAAAAGCCGCGTCGTCCGCGTCGCCGGCGACCGCGCCGGGGCCGAAATCATGCGCGCCCTCATCGCCAAGGTGATCGACACGCCCTCGATCCGCATCGTCGAAGGCATCACCGCCACCGACCTCGCCCGCGCCGACGGCCGTGTCATCGGCGTCTATGCCAGAAAGCTCGGCGACCGCTATGTCGAGCCGGTGCTGGTCCGTGCCCGCGCCACCGTGCTCGCGGCAGGGGGCCTGGGCGGTCTTTATGCCGTTACCACCAATCCGCCCGGCGTGCGCGGGCACGCCATGGGCATGGCGGCCCGGGCCGGTGCCGTCATCGGCGATCCCGAATTCGTCCAGTTTCACCCCACCGCCATCCTCACCGATCGCGATCCGGCGCCCCTGGCTACCGAAGCCCTGCGCGGCGAAGGCGCGATCCTGATCAACGAGAACGGCGAGCGCTTCATGACCAATGTCCACAAGGACGCGGAACTGGCCCCGCGCGACATCGTCGCCCGTGCCAATTTCAGGGAGATCAAGGCCGGCCGGAAGATCTTCCTCGACACGCGCCAGGCGCTCGGCGAACAGATCACCACGCGCTTTCCCACCGTGACGGCCTATTGCCGCGAAGCCGGCATCGACCCGGTCACCGAACCGATCCCGGTGACGCCGGCGGCCCACTACCACATGGGCGGCATCAGGGTCGACGAGAACGGCCGCTCGTCGCTGCCTGGCCTGTGGGTATGCGGGGAAGCAAGCTGCACCGGCCTGCACGGCGCCAACCGCCTCGCCTCCAATTCGCTTCTGGAAGCCACGGTCTATGCTGCCCGCATCGCCGAGGACATTTCCGGCCTCGAGCCGGTGCGGCGCCCGCTCGCACCCTTTGCCGGCATCGAATGGAACGAACAGGAAGGCGAAGCGGCCGAGGAACGGTTGCGCAATCTCGAACCGGTGCAGACGCTGAGACGGATCATGAGCAATTGCGTCGGGGTCGAGCGCGATGCCGAGGGGTTGAAAAAGGCCCTAGTCGAGATCGCCCGGCTCGAAGCGACGGCGCGGGGGGTGACGCGCTCCTTTCTCAACATGACGACCTCGGCGACACTGGTCGCCGCCGCAGCCTTGAGACGCGAGGAAAGCCGGGGCGGCCATTTCCGCACCGATTTTCCCGAAACGGACAACGTCAACTGGCATGCGCATACGGAAATGACGCTGGATGAGGCGCTGGAGATCAGGCAAGAGAGCAGTGAATAGTGAATAGATTTTGGGGATTTGGGATACGCGCCAATCCCCTTCGCTACTGATTGCTGACTATTCACTACCAACTACTCATACCAGGACTCTGTGATCCGAACTCATGGGCCCAATCGCGCATTCGGATGGACATGATGCGCCAGGGCTGATCGACGAGGCGGTTCCAGGCGAAGCAGCAG
>CAZKTH010000241.1:0-5588 GCA_964555575.1 uncultured Devosiaceae bacterium
CTAGAGCTTCTGGAACATCACCAGCGCGTCGACCTCGCCACGGGTCGGCGAACGGAAGACGCCGGGCAGACGTGCGAGCGTTTCGAATCCCATACGGGTCCACAGATCGACCGCGCGGGTGTTGCTGGCGATGACGAGGTTGAACTGCATGCCGGCAAAGCCCATCTCGCGGGCGGTCCCGAGCGAGTGGGCGCACATGGCGGTGGCAACGCCGCGCCCTTCCGCCTGCCTGGCGACCATGTAGCCGCAATTGCAGATATGGTCGCCGCCGCCGTCATTGTTGGGGCGGATATAGTAGGTGCCGAGCACTCTGCCGGTCTCGTCGGCGGCGACGAATGTGGTGTGCCGGCTCGAAAGCCAGTAGGAAAGCGCCGCTTCCTTCGTCATGTCGCGGGGCAGGGGATAGGTCTCGCCGGCCCGGATCACCGGCTCCATAATGGCCCAGATCGCGGCGCGATCGGTGCTTTCGTCCGCCGTTCGGACAGCAAGGTTCATGAAGGCGGCGGCGTCCGGTCGGCAGGCACTGCGGCCTCGGTCGGGGATCCGTCGTCCGACTCCTCCGAGCCGTCATGCGGCGGGATGGCGATTTCACCCGGCTTGGCGATGTCCGGCGCATGCGGGTGGGTAGCCGCCGATTTCGAATGCATCAAATCGAAGCGGAAGAAGGTAAAATAGAACAGCGCCCCCGAGGCGATCACCATGATGCCGGCCGCAAAGAACGGCGCGCCCGGGAAATAGCCGGGCGCCCTGGGCGAGGTGGTGAAGAAGGCGAACAATTGCGTGGCGATGATCGGGCCGAGAATGGCGCTCAGGGAGTTGCCGGCATTGACGGCGCCCTGCAACTCGCCCTGCGAATTGTCGGGAACCAGCCGCGACATCAAACCCGAAATGGCCGGTGCCGCCATGCCGGAAAAGGCACCGACGATCAGATAGCCGTAAAGACCGACCGGGGTATGGATCAGCGACACCCCGAAAAAGGCGATCGAGGCGGCGATCATGCCGATCAGGATGGTGATCGCCTCGCCGAAGCGCTTGACCGCCGGGCCGACGAGGATGGCCTGGGCCAGGGCAAAAAGCACGCCGAAGACGGCAAGGGAAATGCCGATCTGGGACGAGGTCCAGCCGAATTTCTCGATGGTGAAGAAGTTCCACACCGACGGATAGCTCTGCCCGGCCAGAACGAACAGGAACAGCGCCGCAATCAGCCAGAGAACGGCGGGATAGGGCTTGAGCGCCACGAGCGCGCCGAAAGGATTGGCGCGCTTGATGTCGAAGCGCCGCCGTTTGGTCTTGGGCAGGCTTTCGGGCAGGATGATCAGGCCGAACATGAAATTGGCGAAGGCCAATGCCGCCGCCACCATGAACGGCGCCCGGACGCTGATTTCACCGAGGACACCGCCCACCACCGGCCCGACGATGAAGCCGAGGCCGAAAGCAGCACCGATCAGGCCGAATCGCTGCGCCCGTTTCTCGCGCGGGGTGATGTCGGCGACATAGGCGGTTGCCGTGGAGACCGCGGCACCGGAAATGCCGGAAATCATCCGCCCGAAGAACAGATAGATGACGGACGGGGCGAAGCTCATGATCGTGTAGTCGGTGATCAGCCCGATCAGCGACAGCAACAGGACCGGCCGTCGCCCGAAGCGGTCGGACAGGTTTCCGAGGACCGGGGAAAACAGGAACTGCATCAGCGCGTAGATGAAGACGAGATAGCCGCCGATCTTGGCGGCGCCGGCCACCTGTTCGCCGGTCAGGCTTTCCAGAAGATTGGGCAGAACAGGCAGGATGATCCCCAGCCCCGCCATGTCCAGAAGCACGGTCACAAGAATAAAGGCGAGGGTAAACGGGGATTCCCGACGAAGGGCCATCGATCTTCGGGTCTTTCAATGTTTGCGGCAGTTGACACAGGCCGTTGGCTCAAGGCAAGCGCCAATACCGGTATGAACAGCCACATCCCGCCCGGTTCCACAGGCGGATCGGCCAAAAATGCGTTCAGGCACCGGGTCGCGGACGTGTCGGTTCCGGTTCCGGCGCCGGATCATAACTGTAGATCCAGGCGAGACGTTTCAAGTGCGCGAGTGGACCCTGCCGCCGCACGACGGCGTTGCGTCCCTGGTCGAGCGGCCAGCGAAGATGGAAGACTCTGCCGTTGCGGGCGGAGATTTTGGCCACGCGTCTGACCCGGTTCTGGCGGTGGCTGGCGTAGGCCTGAAAGGCGCTTTGCGGATCGGCGTTGGCAATCAGAAGCGGCGCCAGCACTGCGGCGTCCTCGATCCCCATGGCGGCACCCTGGGCCTGGAAGGGCAGCATGGCGTGGGCGGCATCGCCGATGAGCCCGACCGTGCCCTCATGCCATTTCGGCGTCGAGACGCCGTAGAGCGGCCAGGGAGTCAGCCCGTCCGCTTGCGCGATGATCTGACGGAGCATGCTGGACCGGCTGAGCTGGCGCGGCGCCCTGAAGGCCTGCCTGTCGCGCGCCACCTTCGCCTGGGCTTCGCCCATGCGGGCGAACAATGCCACATTGGCGAGCTTGCGGTGCGGCAGCGGATAGACGACGGCGTGAAAGCCCGGACCCCAGAAGAGGCTGGTATTGGAACGGCTCATGCCCTCGGGCAGGCTGTCGCCGGGGATGAGGGCGCGCCAGCCGGCATAGCCGGTGTAGCGGGCCGGCGGACCGCCGACAAGATCGGTGCGGGTCGCCGAATGCACGCCGTCGGCACCGATATAGGCGAAGGGCCGGATGATGCGCGACTTGCCGTCGGCCTCCTCGATCATCACGGTGAAGCCGCGGGCGTGATGGGCGAAATCGACGTGTTTGACCCCGAACAGAATGTCGATGGTGGCGAAGCGCTTGCAGGCCTGGTGCAGGGCTTCGACCAGATCGGCGCGATGCATGACGCCATAGGGCGCGCCGAAGGTTTCCTGCATGACGGCGCCGAGTCTCAGGGACGTGATCGGGCTTTGCCGCCCGAAGGGATAGACGTCGATCGCTTCGGGAGAATGGATGCGCGGCAAGAGGTAGCGACCGGCGCCGAGGCGGTCGAGAATGCGTCGCGCATTGGGCCCGATCTGCAGCCCGGCGCCGAATTCCTGCAGGCGCGGGCTTTTTTCCAGAACCGTTACGCTGGCGCCGAACTTGGCCAGAGCGAGCGCCAGGGCAAGACCGGATATGCCCGCCCCGGCGATGACGAACTTGCGTCCATGTGAAGACATCTAGGTGCGACTAGGCTTTTTCCGGTTGGTAGACCGCCGAGGCGGGCACTGCCGCATCGGCGGCGAGACGGGAATTGTAGACGTAGTGGGTCGAGCAATAGGGGCAGATGATATCGGTGTCCTGCCCCATGTCGAGAAACACGTGCGGATGGTCGTAGGGAGGCAGGGCGCCGATGCACATGAATTCGCGGGTGCCGATCTCGATCTGGGCAACGCCGTTCGAATTGTGAAAATGTGGGATGTCCGTATGTGCCATCTGTCCTGGTCCGGAAATGTCAAATCGGCGCGGACCATAGCCGAGCAATCGGGCGAATTCCAGACCGGAGACGCGTGCCGGACTTGCCTCGTGCACGATTGCTGCTAAGAGGTCGGCGCCTGTTCTCACCCGAAAGGAGCGCCATGCCGAGCTTTGTCTCCGAAGGCATCGAAATCGCCTATGACATCTACGGGGCGGGCAGGCCGGTGCTGTTCGTGCACGGCTTCGGCTCCAATGCCAGGGTCAACTGGCTCGAAACCGGCTGGATCGACACCGTCACCGCGGCCGGCTACAAGGCCATCGCCTTCGACAATCGCGGCCATGGCCGTTCGCAGAAACTCTACGATCCGGCTCTTTATCCGACACGGCTGATGGCGCATGACGCCATCAACCTCATCGACCATCTCGGCATCGAAAAGGCCGGTTTCATCGGCTATTCCATGGGCGCGCGCATCTCGGCCTTCGCCGCCATCGATGCCCCGGATCGCGTCGCCGCCGCCGTTTTCGGCGGCATGGGCGCCAACATGATGCACGGGCTCGAAACAAGCGCCGAAATCGTCGCCGCCCTCAGCGCCGACAGCCTGGACGACGTCACCGGAAGAATCGGGCGGCAATATCGCATCTTTGCCGAGCACACCAGGAGCGACCGCATGGCCCTGGCCGCCTGCATGCAATCGGGACGCGAAGCGATTTCCGAGGCGGAGCTGAGATCGATCAAGGTGCCCGTCCTTGTCGCGGTCGGCAGCGAGGATCGGATCAGCGGCGGCGCCGAACCGCTGGCCGAACTGATCGAGAAGGGCGAGGCCCTTGTCATTCCCCACCGCGACCACATGCGCGCCACCGGCGACAAGCTGTTCAAAAAGGGGGTACTCGACTTCTTCGGACGCCTTTCCTGGTAATCAGTTTCTCGTGTTCCGTTTGAAGTCGCGAAACCATTCCACTATATCGTAGGTGGCCGCTACAGGGATGACGGCGCGTTCTGCAAAAAAAGGCGTCCGATCCCGAAGGTGAGCAGATCGCGTGTCCGCACCGGAAGCCGTTTCATGGCCTGGCGCGGGATGCACGCATGCCGACGGAGGCCGTAATGGTCAGCAATCTGCGCAAGCGCGCGTCGATCCAGGCCGTTGATCCGCTATGGGATGCGGTGCGCAGCGATGCGGCGATGCTTTACGATACCGAGCCGGTCATGGCGTCGCTGGCGCTGGTGACCATCCTCAATCACGAGACCTTCGAATCGGCGCTCGCCTTCCGGCTTGCCGTGCGACTCGACCATGGCGATCTGCCCAGCGACCTGATCCGCCAGAGCTTCGAGGACGTCGCCAAGGACAATCCCGAGATCGGCCAGGCGGCCCGCACCGATCTTTCCGCCACGCTCGAACGCGATCCGGCCTGCCACCGCGCCATAGAACCCTTGCTCTATTTCAAGGGCTATCACGCCATCCAGACCCATCGATTCGCCCATGCCTTGTGGAACATGGGACGTCATGATCTGGCGCTGTATCTGCAGAGCCGGGCGAGCCAGATCTTCCAGGTCGACATCCACCCCAAGGTGCCCATAGGCAAGGGCATCATGCTCGATCACGGCACCGGTCTGGTCGTCGGCGAGACGGCGGTGATCGGCGACGATGTCTCGATTCTTCAGGGCGTGACGCTCGGCGGCACCGGCAAGGAAGACGGCGACCGCCATCCCAAGGTCAAGAACGGCGTGCTGATCGGCGCCGGCGCCAAGATTCTCGGCAATATCAGCATCGGCTGCGGCGCCCGTATCGCCGCCGGATCGGTGGTGCTGAAATCGGTGCCCGATCACACCACCGTTGCCGGCGTGCCGGCCAAGGTCATCGGCGCGGCCGGTTGCGATCAGCCGGCCCTGGCCATGAATCAGATGCTGTCCGACAGCAGCAGGAGCTGAGCCTTCGAGTTATTTCGGGAAATGGGCGCACAAGCCTTGTCTTGATGACAAGCGACGCTAGAGTGCCGCCAGAGCATTTTCCGTTCTGATGGAATCAGAACGGAAGCTCCAAGTTATTGAGTGGTCGCGTTTTCGAACCGGCGAACCGGTATCCACTTCGCCTGAAAACGCTCCAGTTTCATTGCGCGAGGACGGAGCCGACCAGTGCAG
>CAZKTH010000242.1:0-5587 GCA_964555575.1 uncultured Devosiaceae bacterium
CCCATCATCATCATCCGGGCCACCCAGAAGAAGATGATGTCGAAGCCGGTCACCAGCACATTGGTGGGATAATAGGTCCTGAGTTCGGGCGTGTCGTCGGGCCAGCCAAGGGTCGAGAACGGCCACAGGGCCGAGGAGAACCAGGTGTCGAGCACGTCCTCGTCGCGCCAGATCGGGATGGCGGTGCTGGCGGGGTTCGGCTGCGCCTGGAGGAACGCGATCGCTTCCTTGCTGTTGGCGACGATCTTCACCCGCCTGCCGTAGTGGACCTCGGCATCCTTGATCGCTTCCGCCTCGCCACGGGCAACGAACAGTCTGGGCTCGGCGGTCGGACTGAACTCGATCCGGTCCGGGAAGATGGCGATCTCCGGCCCGTACCAGGCCGGGATCTGGTGCCCCCACCACAGCTGGCGCGAGATGCACCAGGGCTGGATGTTCTCCATCCAGTGGTAATAGGTGTTCTCCCAGCCCTGCGGCACGAATTTGGTCCGTCCCTGCCTGACCGAGGCAATGGCCGGCTTGGCGAGCACTTCGGCCTTGACGAACCACTGGTCGGTCAGAAGCGGCTCGATGACCACCTGCTTGGACTTCTCGTCATGCGGCTGCATGATCTTCTTGTTCTCGACCAGGGGAACGTCGTTGCCATCCGCATCCGTGACCGTGACGGCCAGCCCTTCCTCGGTGATGGCCCGAACGATGCGCTTTCGCGCCTCGAAACGGTCGAGGCCGCGATATTCGTCGGGCACGATATTGAGGGCGGCGATCTTGGCGTCGTCGAAATCCTCCCTGCCCTCGGCGATGGCCTGGGCCACTGTCGCCGCGTCGGCGTAGGGCACGCCATCGGCGCGCATCGCGCCCTTGGTGTCCATCAGCGAATAGAGCGGGATATGGTTGCGCCGCGCCACCTCGTAGTCGTTGAAATCGTGGGCGCCGGTGATCTTGACCGCGCCCGAGCCGAAATTCGGATCGGGATAGTCGTCGGTGATGATCGGGATATGGCGGCGGTGCTCTTTGGGCCCGACCGGGATCTGGCACAGCTTGCCCAGGATCGGCCTGTAGCGCTCGTCCGAGGGATGCACCGCCACCGCGCCGTCGCCGAGCATGGTCTCGGGGCGGGTCGTGGCGATGGAGATGTAATCGCGTTCCTCGGAAAAGACGACGTTGCCGTCCGCGTCCTTTTCCTCATAGGTGTAGGTCTCGCCGTCGGCCAGCGGGTATTTGAAGTGCCACATATGGCCGTCGACCTCGATATTCTCCACCTCGAGGTCGGAAATCGCCGTCTGCAGGCCGGGATGCCAGTTCACCAGCCGCTTGGCGCGGTAGATCAACCCCTTGTTGTAAAGGTCGACGAAGACCTTGAGCACGGCCCGGCTGAGCCCGTCGTCCATGGTGAAGCGCTCGCGGCTCCAGTCGCAGGAGGCGCCGAGGCGACGCAGCTGGTTGAGGATGGTGCCGCCGCTTTCCTCCTTCCAGGCCCAGACCTTGTCGAGGAATTTCTCGCGACCCAGTTCGCGGCGCCCGGGCTCCTGGCGCTCCATGAGCTGGCGTTCCACGATCATCTGGGTGGCGATGCCGGCATGGTCCATGCCCGGCTGCCAGAGCACGTTCCTGCCCAGCATGCGGTTGTAGCGCACCAGCACGTCCTGCAGCGTGTTGTTGAGGGCGTGCCCGATATGCAGGGAGCCGGTGACATTGGGCGGCGGAATGACGATGGAAAAGGCCTCGGCACCGGGCTTGGCGCCGGCACCGGCAGCAAAGGCGTTGGCGTCTATCCAGGCCGCGTGGATGCGGGTTTCAACCGAAACGGGATCATAATTCTTGTCGAGCATGCGCAGGCGTGCCTTCAACTGCCTTTTGTTGTCACATGATCCCTGCCGGAAGCAGCTTGCCGGTTTCCGGGATCAGGCCGAAAGGGAACCCCGCCGGGAGGCGACGGGCGCTGTTTTCGAAATGAGGTGTAAAGCCGGGCGCGGGCCTTAAGTCAACCGTGCAGACGCGCTCCAGGCAGCGGCCGCATGCCGCTCCCTGCTGAAATCGGATGCCGACCTGCGCCCCGAGCATCGTGCGCAAAAAAGCGGATCCCGGTTTTTGGCGAGAGACGATGCGGCTACAGAAGTTGCAGCACGCGTTCCGAATCAATCAGAACACATCCTGCCCTAGAGCGTTTTCGGGTGAAATGGATACCGGTTCGCCGGTTCGAAAAGCGACCACTCAATAATTTGGAGCTTCCGTTCTGATTCCATCAGAACGGAAAATGCTCTAGCGTCCGCCGCGCGAGACCCGTTCGATCTCGCGTTCGACCAGGCGTTCGACGATGGCGGGCAGATTCTCGTCGAGCCAGGCCTTGAGCATGGGCCTCAGCAATTCCTTGACGATATCCTCGATCGTCTGACTGCCGGCGCCGAGCGACAGGACGCCCAGCTTGGAGAAAGCCTCGCTCGCAGCCGCTTCCGCCGTTTCGTTGAGAAGATGCTCGGCGAGTTCGGTCGAAAGGTCCGGATCGGGCATGGCACTCGTCCGGGCCGGGGCGGGTTCCGGCGCCGGCATCGGTTCCGGCTCCTCGATCGCCTCGGAGATGAAGGCGATGTCCTCGGGCGACGCGAAGCTTTTCGCCGGTTCCTCGGCTTCTTCCACCTCGGGCAGGCTCTCTTCCGCCGCATCCTCCTCGGCCGGTTCCGTCTCCTCAACGGCATCGATAACCTGGTCGAGCGACAGCGCCAGCGCATCCACATCGTCTTCGGCCGGCGCTTCCGGCACGTCCTCGCCGGTCTCTTCCTCGATGAAGGCGTCGAAGGAGGGAAGCCCTTCCTCCTCAGGCTCCGGATCCGGCAATTGCGGAGGCTCGCTCGCATCGTGGCTCGCCGCGTCGTCGTCGTCGGCAATAATCTGCCGGATGGAGGAAAGGATTTCGTCCATCGAAGGCTCTTTCGCCGCGGGCTTGTTCATTCCTGCCTCACTGATACACGCCGCAATCCGGCCCAATCCGGCTGGCACGCCCCTGTCGCCTGCGGACCGCTCGGCAAACCAGTCGCCCAGCTCCCCCATACGACACCTCTGCCGCCCTGCCCATGCGGAGCATCGTCCGGCACCGGCGTCACCGCCTGATTCGCCTAACAATAGATTAACGCAGTGTCTGTGCAAGCCCAGCACCTGCAGCACGGGTTTGCACTTGTTTGATCTACCGGCCCGGGGGCCGTCTGCCTCCGAATGTGGCCGGGGCTAGTTGGGAATGGCCCGCAGATCCTGCCAGACATCCTCGACCTTGGCGCGATAGGCGTCAGGGGTGCGAAGCTCGACGGGAAGCCCGAGCTCGGAAGCCGACATCCGTCCCACCGAGGACAGCAGCGACAGGGCGGCGACGAACCGTCCCGACTGGGCGTTGAGCAGGGTGATCTGCACATTGGTCAGATTCGACTTGGCGTTGAGCACGTCGAGCTGGGTCTTCTGGCCGACGCTGAACTCCTCGGTCGTGGCATCGAGCACTTTCTGGTAGGCGTTTTCCGAGGCCTTGACGGCGGCAATGGTCGCGGCGCTGGTCTTGAGTGACGACCAGGCCTGGGCGATCGATGCCTTGAGCGTGTCGTATGTCGCGAGTGCCGTCATCTCGGAATTGATCTGGCCGAGATTGCTCTTGCGCGCATTGGCGCCGAGCTTGCCGCCCACATACAGGGGAATCGACAGCTTGAGCTGGATCGAAGCGTTGGCAGCGCTGCCGCCGCCAGCCGCGGACCAGCTCTGATCGAAGCCGAGCGAACCGGAGGTTGTCAGCGTCGGGCCGAAAGCCGCCTGTGCGGCATCCGTAGTCGCCTTGGCGGCCCGGACCGCCGCCTCGGCAGCACGCAGGCCCGGATGGTTGGCCTCGGCCAGCGCCAGGGCCTGCTCAAGCGAGGCCGGCAACTTGTTCTCGAACGGGAAGGTAAAGCTCAGCGCCTTGGGCGCATGTCCGACATAGCGGACATAGCTGGCTTCGTAGGAAGCCAGATTGCCGACCGCGCCCTGCTGGTCGGCAAGAGCCGAGGCAAGCTGGGCCTGGGCCTGGGCAACTTCGGTCTGGGTCCCCTCGCCGACATTCAGCCGATCGTTGGCCGCCTGCACCTGGGCCTGATAATAGCTGACGGCATCCTGACGCAGCGCAACCGTCTTGGTGGCCACGACGACATTGACGTAGGCCTGTGCCGCAGCAAGCAGGACGGTCTGCTCGGTGTTGCGAGCCGATTCGATTGCCTGGTCGGCGCCGGCACGAGCCGCTTCCACACTTGCATCGGTCGCGCCACTGTCGAATAGCGTCTGGCTGTATCCCAGACCCACACTCCCCGACATCGAGCTGGACATGTCGCCGGTCGGATTTTTCGCACTGGTCGTATTCGTCGCGCTGGCGCCCAAAGTGCCTGTCAATCCAAGCGTCGGCATCAGGCCGGATTTCGCGATGACGATCCCTTCGGCCGCCGACTGCGCCGCGAGGCTGGCGGCAAGGATTTCCGGGTTGTTCGTATAGGCACTGGCCAACGCCGATGCCAAGGATTCCGCCGAGGCGCCCGATGCCGTCAATCCGGCCATCAGCGCCAGCGCGGCAACCCGCGCGACTCGCTCTAGCTTCATGGTGGATGCCTCCGCGAACACCTGCAGACCGGTAAATAGGATACCGCCGGCCTCGTATACAATCCTCGGTAAGGGTTAGCAGATTATTAGGATCGTGTCGTGATGAACCTGCAACACTTTGCCGCCCGAGTCGTCTTTCGCCTCGGATCCTGCGGCGCAATCGCGGTCACAGGGCGAAGGCCGGCGGCGCGGCGAAGGCGGCAAGCCTGGGCAGACCGATGTCGAAGGCTTCGTTCCGGGTGACGACGCCCTCGGATCTGACGAACAGAGTCGCCACGACGGTCGGCCCATGGGCAACACCGGCGACCAGCCGTCCACCCTGCTTGAGCTGGCTGAAAAGCGTTTCGGGGATGGCATCGATCGCCCCTTCGACGACGATGACGTCGAAGGGCGCTTCGGTCGGCACGCCCGCGCCGAGTTCGCCGCGCAGCACCGCGGCATTGCCGACCTCGAGCGCCGTCAAGAGGGAATCGGCTTCGGCCACGAGATCGGCATCGTCCTCGAGCGCGACGACGGCGCTGGCGATGCGGGCGAGAACGGCGGTCGAATAGCCGGTACCACAGGCGACATCGAGCACGACGTCGTCATGGGTGATGCCGCCGAGCTGGGCCAGGCGGGCGAAGGCCTCGGGCGCCGGCAATGTGCGCCGGCTCGTTCCGGTCAGTTCGTGGCGCATGTCGGAATAGGCGAGTTCGGCGCGCGCCCGAGGCAGGAAGCGTTCGCGCGGCACGTCCAGCATGGCGCTGAGCAGGCCGCGATCGGTCACCTCGCGGGTGCGCAGCTGGGTTTCCACCATCTGCAGGCGCGCTTCGGCAAAATCAGGCATCGCGTCTTGTTTCCTCTTCCGTCACGCGCCCCGCGCGCGTTCTCGATCCGGGCTGGAATAATCTCGCCCGAGGCGTAGCGCAAGCCGTACGATGTCATGATGCGGGACTGGAGGCCACGTCCGGATTCGAACCGGAGTACACGGATTTGCAGTCCGCTGCGT
>CAZKTH010000243.1:0-653 GCA_964555575.1 uncultured Devosiaceae bacterium
GCGCGGAATAGCGTCCTTGACCGACACCACGATGATGTCGCCGACCGACGCATATTTGCGATGCGAGCCGCCCAGCACCTTGATGCACATGACACGACGGGCGCCGGAATTGTCGGCGACGTCGAGATTGGACTGCATCTGGATCATGACTAAATCTCTTTCATCTCCGGCCCGTATCCCTTTTGGGGACGCGACCGATGGATTGATCTTCTCAGACGTCCGCCGGTACGGAGACCGTCTCGACGACTTTCCAGCGCTTCAGTTTCGAAATCGGCGCGCATTCCTCGATGTTCACCGTCGCCCCGGCCTTGACGGCATTGGACTCGTCATGGGCGTGATACTTCTTGGAGCGGCGGACCGTCTTCTTGAGCAGCGGATGGGTGAAGCGGCGTTCGACGCGCACCACCACCGTTTTCTCATTGGCATCGGAGACCACCGTCCCCTGCAGAATTCGCTTGGGCATCTATCGTCTCCTAATTTCCGCTCTTCTCGTTGAGGACGGTCTTGATGCGCGCGATGTCGCGGCGTACCGCCCTCACGGTCGAGGTCTTTTCCAATTGCTGGGTCGCCCGCTGGAACCGCAGATTGAACTGTTCCTTCTTGAGCTTGCCGAGTTCGTCGGTGAGCTCGTCGACCGTCTTTGCGCGTACATC
>CAZKTH010000243.1:663-5520 GCA_964555575.1 uncultured Devosiaceae bacterium
CAATCTTCATGGTCTCAGGCTCCTAGTCGGCGATGCGGGTGACGAACCGCGTCTTGATCGGCAGCTTCATGGCGGCGAGCCGCAAAGCCTCGCGGGCGGTGTCCTCGGTCACGCCGTCGATCTCGAACACGATCCGGCCCGGCGCAACACGCGCCGCCCAGTATTCCGGTGCGCCCTTGCCCTTGCCCATGCGGACTTCGGTCGGCTTCTTGGAAACCGGCAAATCGGGGAAGATGCGGATCCAGACGCGTCCCTGGCGCTTCATGGCGCGGGTCATGGCACGGCGGGCCGCCTCGATCTGGCGGGCGGTGATACGCTCCGGCTCCTGGGCCTTGAGGCCATATTCGCCGAAGTCGAGCTGATATCCGCCCTTGGCGGCGCCGTGAATACGGCCCTTGTGTGCCTTGCGGAACTTGGTGCGCATTGGTTGCAGCATGATCAGTATCCTTAGTTCGCGGACGGCTCGCGCTCGCGGCGGCGGGGCTGTCCGCCCCCCTCGCCCTCGACGGCGCGGCGCTCATGGGCGGTAGGATCGTGTTCCATCACCTCGCCCTTGAAGACCCAGACCTTGATGCCGATGACACCATAGGTCGTCGCGGCTTCGGCGAAGCCGAAATCGATGTCGGCCCGAAGCGTATGCAGCGGCACCCGGCCTTCGCGGTACCATTCGGTCCGGGCGATGTCGGCGCCGCCGAGACGGCCGGCGACATTGACCCGGATCCCCTGCGCGCCCATGCGCATCGCCGTCTGCACGGCGCGCTTCATGGCGCGGCGGAAGGCGACACGGCGCTCGAGCTGCTGGGCAATGCCCTGGGCCACCAGATTGGCGTCGGTCTCGGGCTTCCTGACCTCGACGATGTTGATGTGCACTTCCGAAGAGGTGAAGCGCCTGACCTTGTTGCGGATCTTTTCGATGTCGGCGCCCTTCTTGCCGATCACGATGCCCGGCCGGGCGGTGTGGATCGACACGCGGCACTTCCTGTGCGGGCGCTCGATGACGATCTTGGAAACCGCCGCCTGCCTCAGTTCCTTCTGCAGCATCCTGCGGATCTTGAGATCTTCCTGCAGCAGTGCGCCATATTCGCCGCGGGAGGCGAACCACCTCGAATCCCAGGTGCGGTTGATGCCGAGCCGGAGGCCGATCGGATTGATTTTCTGACCCATTATGCGGTCTCCTCGACTTCGCGCACCACGATCGTCAGATGCGAGAACGGTTTCATGATGCGGGCGCCCCGGCCGCGGGCACGGGCCTTGAAGCGCTTCATCACCAGCGAATTGCCGACGAACGCTTCGGCCACGACAAGGGCGTCGGGGTCGAGATTGTGGTTGTTCTCGGCATTGGCGATGGCGCTTTCGAGTGTCTTTCTGACCGGGCCGGCGATGCGCTTGCGCGAGAATGTCAGCTCGGCCAGGGCCTTGTCGACCTTCATGCCGCGGATCTGGGCCGCCACGAGATTGAGCTTCTGCGGGCTGGTACGCAGCGTCCGCAAGACGGCCTTGGCCTCGTTGTCCTTGAGGGCGCGTTCGATCTTGTGCTTGCCCATCTTATCTCCTCTTGGCCTTCTTGTCGGCCGCATGCCCGTAATAGGTGCGGGTCGGCGAGAACTCACCGAACTTGTGGCCGATCATGTCCTCGGTCACGGAAACGGGAATGTGCTTGCGGCCGTTGTAGACGCCGAAGGTCAGGCCGACGAACTGCGGCAGGATCGTGGAGCGGCGGCTCCAGATCTTGATCACCTCGTTGCGGCCGCTTTCACGCGACTTGTCGGCCTTTTTCAACAGATACCCGTCGATGAACGGGCCTTTCCAGATGGAACGGGTCATTATGAATTACCTGCCCTTCTTGGCGTGACGCGAGCGGACGATGAACTTGTCCGTCGCCTTGTTCGAACGGGTCCGCTTGCCCTTGGTCGGCTTGCCCCACGGCGTGACCGGATGACGGCCACCGGAGGACCGGCCTTCGCCACCACCGTGCGGGTGGTCGACCGGGTTCATGACAACACCGCGGGTGACCGGGCGCTTGCCGAGCCAGCGATTGCGGCCGGCCTTGCCGATCGAAGTGTTCGAGTGGTCCTGATTTGAAACGGCGCCGACCGTGGCCAGGCAGGTGCCGCTGACCAGGCGCTGTTCGCCGGAATTGAGCCTCAGGATGGCCATGCCCTGATCGCGTCCAACATACTGGGCATAGGTGCCGGCGGAGCGGGCGATCTGACCGCCCTTGCGCGGCTTCATCTCGACATTGTGGATGATCGTGCCGACCGGCATGCGCTCGAGCGGCATGGTGTTGCCGGGCTTGATGTCGGCGGACCCTTCCGAGGAGATCACCTTGTCGCCGGCGCCGAGGCGCTGCGGGGCCAGGATATAGGCCTGCTCGCCATCGGTGTAGGTGATCAGGGCGATGAAGGCGGTGCGGTTCGGATCGTATTCGAGCCGTTCGACCGTCGCCTCGACGTCGAACTTGACGCGGCGGAAATCGACCTTGCGATAGGTGCGCTTGTGTCCGCCACCACGATGATAGGCGGTGGTGCGGCCCGCGTTGTTGCGTCCGCCGGATTTGGTGAGCCCTTCGGTCAGGGTCTTGACCGGATCGCCCTTCCAGAGATGGGAGCGGTCGACGGTCACCAGCTGACGTCGGCCGGCGGAGGTCGGATTGTAGGTTTTCAAAGCCATTGTTCTAATCCCTTTCCGCCCCTAGAGGCCCGTCGCGATGTCGATCGACTGGCCGTCGGCGAGGGTGACTACCGCCTTCTTGACCGCGTTGCGCCGACCGAGATGGCCGCGGAAACGCTTGAGCTTGCCCTTGCGGACATGGGTGTTGACCGCCGTCACCTTGACCGAGAACAGCGTTTCGACCGCTTCCTTGATCTGAGGCTTGGTGGCGTTCATGGCGACGTCGAACATCACCTGGTTGGATTCCGAGGCCAGGGTCGACTTTTCGGTGACGACCGGGCTTCGGATGATGTCGTAATGGGCGAGTTTGTCGGTCATCCGAGGCGCGCCTCCAGCGCTTCAAGGGCCGCCTTGGTCAGGACCAGCTTGTGGCGACGCAGGATGTCGTAAACGTTGATGCCCTGGGTCGGCAGCACGTCGATCTCGGGGATGTTGCGCGCCGCAAGAGCGAAGTTCTTGTCGATTTCCGAACCATCGATGATCAGTGCATTGGACACCCCGATCGTTCCGAAGGCCTTTCTGAGAGCGGCCGTCTTGCCGTCCTTTGAGGTCGCGGCCTCGAGAATGACGATCTCGCCGGCCTTGGCCTTGGTCGAGAGCGCATGCTTCAGGGCCAGGGCACGGACCTTCTTGGGCAGATCGAAGGCGTGGCTGCGCGGCGTCGGGCCGAAGGCGCGGCCGCCGCCACGGAACTGTGGGGCGGAACGGGCGCCATGGCGGGCGACGCCGCCGCCCTTCTGGCGACCGACGCGCTTGGTGGTGGCGCGGATCTCGGAGCGGTTCTTGACGTCATGGGTGCCGGACTGGCGCTTGGCGAGCTGGTAGCGGACCATGCGCTGCAGCAGGTCGGCGCGCGGTTCCAGACCGAAAACGCCGTCCGAAAGGCTGACCGAACCCGTGGCCTTGCCTTCGAGGGTTGTGATCTGAAGTTCCATTATTCGTTACTCCCCTCGGCCGGTGCCGCGACGGTTTCGGGCGCCTTGAACGAGCCGGGAAACTGCACGCCTTCGGGCTTGCCGTACTTGACCGCGTCGCGGACCATGATCCAGCCGCCCTTGGCGCCAGGCACCGAGCCCTTGACCATGATCAGGCCACGCTCGTTGTCGGTCTTGACGACTTCGACGTTCTGGGTCGTGACGCGGGCCGCACCCATATGGCCGGCCATCTTCTTGCCCTTGAACACCTTGCCGGGGTCCTGGCTGTTGCCGGTCGAGCCATGCGAACGATGCGAGACCGACACGCCGTGACTGGCGCGCAAGCCGCCGAAATTGTGACGCTTCATGGCGCCAGCGAAGCCCTTGCCGATCGAAGTGCCGGTGACGTCGACCTTCTGGCCGACGACGAAGTGGTCGGCCTTCAGCGAGGCGCCGACCTCGATCAGATTGTCTTCGGTGACGCGGAACTCGGCGACGATGCGCTTGGGTTCCACCTTGGCGACCGCGAACTGGCCGCGTTCGGCTTTGGTCACATTCTTGGGACGGACGGAGCCGGCGCCGAGTTGCAGCGCGACATAGCCATCCTTCTCCTCTGTCCGCTGGCCCACCACCTGGCAGTTCTGCAGCCCGAGTACCGTGACGGGCACATGGGAACCGTCCTCGGCGAAGATCCGGGTCATGCCCAGCTTTTGTGCGATCACTCCAGAACGCATCGGTTTCAACCTTTGTTCTCAGTGTCTTGCGCGCTTTCGAAAGAAGAGGCGCAACACTTTCCAACTTTGCGCGACCAGCGGATCGGAACCCGTTGCGCGCGTGAATGCTCTAAAGCTTGATTTCGACGTCGACGCCGGCGGCGAGATCGAGCTTCATGAGTGCGTCCACCGTCTGCGGAGTCGGATCCACGATGTCCAGAAGACGCTTGTGGGTCCTGATCTCGAACTGCTCGCGGCTCTTCTTGTCGACATGCGGCGAGCGGTTGACGGTGAACTTGTCAATTCGCGTCGGCAGCGGGATCGGACCGCGGACCTGAGCCCCGGTGCGCTTCGCCGTATTGACGATCTCGCGCGTCGAGGTGTCGAGGACACGGTGGTCGAACGCCTTGAGCCGTATGCGAATGTTCTGACCGTTCATGTTGTTTTTCCTGACGAAAAGCGATGCGGCGCGCGTTTTTGTTCCGCGCGCAGCGGGATGTTTGCTACTCGATGATTTTGGAGACGACGCCGGAACCGACGGTCCTGCCGCCTTCGCGGAT
>CAZKTH010000244.1:0-5519 GCA_964555575.1 uncultured Devosiaceae bacterium
TGACCGCGAACTGGACGTTGGAGCCGCCGGTCTCCACCCCGATCTCGCGCAGCACCGCAATCGATGCGTCGCGCATGATCTGGAATTCCTTGTCGGTCAGCGTCAGCGCCGGGGCGACGGTGATCGAGTCGCCGGTGTGGATGCCCATCGGATCGACGTTCTCGATCGAGCAGACGATGATGCAGTTGTCGTGTTTGTCGCGCACGACCTCCATCTCGAATTCCTTCCACCCCAGCACCGATTCCTCGACCAGCACCTCGTTGGTCGGACTGGCGTCGATGCCACGCTCGATGATCTCGAGATATTCCTCGCGGTTGTAGGCGATGCCGCCGCCGGTGCCCCCGAGGGTGAAGCTCGGGCGGATGATGGCGGGGAGGCCGATCTCGTCGAGGGCCTGCAGCGCCTCGATCATGTCGTGGGCGAGCCGCGATTTCGGCGTCTGCAAGCCGATCTTGCCCATGGCCTCGCGGAAAAGCTCGCGGTCCTCGGCCTTGTCGATGGCTTCGGCGGTAGCGCCGATCATCTCGACGCCGAACTCCTTGAGCACGCCCATCTTGCGCAAGGAAAGGGCGCAGTTGAGAGCGGTCTGGCCGCCCATGGTCGGCAACAGGGCGTCCGGGCGTTCCTTTTCGATGATCTTGGCAACGACCTCGGGGGTGATCGGCTCGAGATAGGTGGCGTCGGCCATCTCCGGGTCGGTCATGATCGTGGCCGGATTGGAATTGACCAGGATGACGCGATAGCCCTCGTCCCTCAAAGCCTTGCAGGCCTGGGTACCGGAATAGTCGAATTCGCAGGCCTGACCGATGACGATCGGACCGGCGCCGATGATGAGGATCGATTTGATGTCGGTGCGTTTGGGCATGCGGCGGCTCTTTTTAAGGCGTCACCGGAGCGGCCGGCACGGGCTGCCGGCCCTCCGAAATCCGAGTCTTCAGGCTAGGTGGGCCTTATAGGGGCGCGCGTGCGCGAAGGGAAGGGGGATCGGGGACAGGCGATTGACAATACGGGCAAAGCGCGGTCTGCTTGGTGGCAGGGCAGTATCGCCCGGCAAATCCGAAATCGGCGTATCAATTCCTGCGAGAGGTTATCCATGACCAGCGCACAACCGGTCGTCACCCTCAACGACGGCAACACCATTCCGCAACTCGGCTTCGGCGTCTGGGAAATCGGCGACGACGAAACGACCGCCATCGTCAAGGCGGCTTTCGACGCCGGGTTCCGCCATATCGATTCCGCCCAGGCCTATGGCAACGAGGCCGGCGTCGGGCGGGCGGTCAGGCAAAGCGGCTTGCCGCGCGAGGAGATCTTCGTCACCTCGAAGCTTCGCTCGAGCCATTTCCCCTATGACAAGGCACGAAAATCCTTCGCGGACAGCCGGGCGCGCATGGGGCTCGACCATCTCGACCTGTTCCTGCTGCACTGGCCGGTTCCGGGGCATGACGGCCTGATGGTCGAGGCGTGGAAGGCGCTGATCGACATCCAGAAGGAGGGCGGGGTGCGCTCGATCGGTGTGTCGAATTTCACGCCCGAGCATTTGCGGCGTCTGGTCGACGAAACCGGGGTGGTGCCGGCGGTCAACCAGCTCGAACTGCATCCCTATTTCCAGCAACTCGACGTGCGCACGGCCAACAAGGCGCTCGGCGTCGTCATCCAGTGCTATTCGCCGCTCGGGCGCGGCGCGGTTCTTGCCGATCCGGCGATCGCCGGCATCGCGGAAGCGCATGGCAAGAGCCCGGCGCAGGCAATCATCCGCTGGCATCTGCAGCAGGGGCTGATCGTTCTGCCGAAAACCGGCACGCTCACGCGCGTCAGGGAGAACTTCGACGTGTTCGATTTCGACCTGACGCCGGAGGAGATGACGGCAATCGCGCGGCTTGACAGCAAGAGCGGCAAGATCCTGCCCGACCCGTGGATGATGGACACGCTGTTCTAGAGCGGCGCGCGTTCAAGTTGAATCGCTTCGCCGGTCCATGTTCTTGTCGTCGCATCCTTCGGACCTCAGATCGTGCCACCGGCACGATCTGTCCCTTCGGGTCGGTCCCCGGTTGGCGCAAAACCGGGACCCACTTTTGCGCACGATGCTCTAGAGGGAAGCCGCCCACAGCATCACCCTGAGCCCGCCATGCAGCACCGGTGGACCGGCAGCTTCAAGCCCGAGCCCGGTGGCGCGGACGAGGTTCCCGTCGGTGGCGACAATGCCGACACGCCAACCGGCGAAACGGGTTTTGAGAGTGGCGCCGAGGGTGCGGTAGAGCGAAGCGAGCGGTGCCTTGTTGCCGATGCGGGCGCCATAGGGCGGATTGACGACGACAAGGCCCGGTCCGGTGTCGGGCGGCGTCAGATCGGCGACGTCGCAATTTTCGAAACGGGTGAAGCCGCCAACGCCGGCGCGGGCGGCATTGTCCTCGGCCATGCGGACGGCGCCGGGATCGCGGTCGAAGCCGAAAAAGCGCAGGCCGGGTTCCGTCACCGCGTCCGGGGCCCTGAGGTGGTCGAAGGCCTGGCGGTCGAAACCCGGCAAAAGCTCGAAGGCGAAGCTGCGCGCGCGGCCCGGCTTCAGTCCGGCGGCGATCTCGGCCGCCTCGACGACGAAAGTGCCCGAGCCGCACATCGGATCGATAACGGCCTGGGAACCGTCAAAACCCAGTTGCCGCAGGAACAGTGCCGCCATGGTCTCGCGCATCGGCGCCCTGGCGACCGCCTGCTTGAAACCGCGTTTGTGCAGCGACTCGCCGGAAGTATCGAGGCTGATGGTGGCGAGATCGTTTTCGATCCGCACCATGACGCGCAGTCCGGCATCCTCTGCGATTGGCGCGCCGAGCTCCTCGGCAATGGCGCGGGCAACGCGCTCGGCCGCCGCCCCGTCGTGATAGATGCGCGAGCGTTTGCAGGACGCTTCGACATGGACCGGCACGTCCGGCCGCAAAAACGAGGCCCATGGCAGCTTGCGGGCGCGCTTGTCGAGCTGGGCCAGATGCAGGGCCCGGAAACTGGCGATGCGGGCGAGGACGCGGGTCGCGCCCCGCAATTCGACATTGGCGCGCCAGACATCGACCCAGGTCCCGGCAAAACCGACGCCACCGGCAAGGGGCCTGGCATCGGCGAAGCCGGCGGCGCGCGCCTCCTCGGCCAGCACCGCTTCAAGGCCGGGAACCGAGACCAGGAAGATGTCGAAGGGAACGGGATCCGTCATCGCAGACACATTACCGCTTCCGGCTGACGGTTTGGCGTTTTTTCCCGTCCGCCACCCTGAATCGGCGGGGCTGCCGGGCGGCGATGCGAACCTTACGGCAAGGGGGCCGCTTTCCGCCTGCGCCGCCGGAGTGCGCCTGCCGGCAACGGCGACGGAGCAGTTTCCGTTTCGGCGTGATCCGGGCGACACAATCGTCTTTGAAGTATATTTCAACTAAATGAGGCAGAATAAACGACAGGCTCCTGTAAATACTGGTGCCGGACCGGGGCCGAACTTCCATTTTGCCTTCAGGATTATGGATTTAACGCCGAATTAAGCCGACGGCATTACCAATGGGCCCGAGGGTGGGTTCATGTTTCAGTTCCAGCGCATCTTCGAGTTTTTTCACATCCCGGAAGGACGGCCGGAACTCGTCGCCGCGCAATTGCAGGCACTTTCGACAAAGGTGCCGCTCATGTACGCCTTCATCATCCTCAATGTCATTGGCCTGGCCTACACGCATTACCCCTATGCGCCTTTGTGGATGAGTGTTGTCATGCCCGGCATGCTGGTGGCAATCAGTCTTGTCCGCCTTGTCAAATACCGGTCGGTGCGTGGTCAGGTGCTCGGGGAACAAGAGACGCGCAGCCGTCTGCGGATGACCGCAATCCTGTCGCTGATGCTGTCGGTCGTCTTCGTCATCTGGACGCTCGCCCTGACCCAGTACGGTACGGCCTATACGCGGACCCATGTCATCTGCTTCGCCGTCGTGACCGTGCTCGGCAATGCGGCGTGTCTGATGCATGTACGGGCGGCGGTTGTGGCGATGCTGGCCGGGGTCATCGCGCCGCTGACCGTCTTTCTCGTCTTGAGCGGCAATGTCGTGTTCATGGTCATGGCGGTGAACGTCATCGCCGTCGCCATCGCGATCATGCTGGTGCTGTTTACCTCCTATAGCGACTTCGAAAAGCTCGTCACCTCTCGAACCGAGCTCGAACGGGAGAGGGAATCCGCCAACGAACTGAGCCGGATCAATCTCGAACTGGCGACGATCGACAGCCTGACCGGACTGCGCAACCGGCGTGGTTTCTTCACCGCCTTCGAGCAATTGCTGCAAGACAATGCGGCACAGGGCAGGCTTGCCGTCGGCGTGCTCGATCTCGACGGCTTCAAGCAGATCAACGACATCTACGGCCATGCGGCAGGCGACCAGATCCTCAGGGAGGTCGGACGGCGGCTGGTCGCGCTCGGGCCGGACGTGACGGTCGGGCGCCTGGGCGGAGACGAGTTCGGCCTCGTCTTCACCGGATTTTCCGACGCCGACGAGCTCGTCGCGCGTGGCGAGATGGTGTGCGAGCGCATGGGCGTGCCCTTCCGGATGGACAGCGCCGGGGCCCAGATGTCCGGTTCGATCGGCATCGCCGTCGCCACCGACACGTCCTGCGAGTCCCGCGAGCTGCTCAAACGCGCCGATCACGCGCTCTACCACGCCAAACAGCATGCGGCAGGCAGCGCCGTTCTGTTCACCGAGGCGCTCGCCGCGCGGATACGCGAGAGCCTCGGCATCGAGCGCCGGCTGCGCGACGCCAATTTCGACAAGGAGATGAGACTGGACTACCAGTTCATCTACGACACCGCGTCCGACGCCATCGTCGGTGCCGAAGCGCTGGCGCGCTGGACCAGCCCGGCCATCGGCCCGGTGCCGCCCGAGGCCTTCATTCCCGCCGCCGAACGTGCCGGCCTGATCGGGCAGTTGACCGAGGTGCTGTTCAAGAAACTTCTCGACGAATTCTCCGACTGGCCGGAACGCATCTTCGTCTCGTTCAACCTGTCGGCCTACGACATCTGCGCCCCCGAGCGGATCCTGGGGCTGATCAGCATGGCCGACCGCAGGGGCATCGACGCGAAAAGGCTGACCTTCGAGATTACCGAGACGGCGGTGATGTACGATTTCGAGCGCGCCCAGGAATCCCTTCGCCTGCTCAAGCATTTCGGCGCCAGGATCGCGCTCGACGACTTCGGCACCGGGCAATCGAGTCTGAGCTATGTGCACACCCTGCCGCTCGATCGGGTCAAGGTCGACCGCAGCTTCATCGCCGAGATCGAGAGCAGGCCGGCCACGCGTGCCGTGGTGAAGACCATTATCGATCTGTGCACCCATCTCGATCTCGACTGCATCATCGAAGGCGTCGAGACCAGGGGCCAGTTCGAGCTGATGCGGGAATTGGGCTGCACCACCTTCCAGGGGTTCCTGTTCAGCCGCCCGCTTGACGGTGTCGCGGCGCGACGTTTCATCGTCGCCTCGGCAGGCGATACGGAACCGGCGCAGCAGCGCGCCTCCTAG
>CAZKTH010000245.1:0-5519 GCA_964555575.1 uncultured Devosiaceae bacterium
CAAATCAGTCGTGCCGCGTCGCCTGGAGCTTCCGTTCCGATGGAATCAGAACGGAAGCGCCAGGTTATTGAGTGGTCGCGTTTTCGAAGATCGTGCCCCGTAGTGTGGTGTAACTGAGGCTTGGCCTCCACGCATATCCGGCTTGGCCGGGCTGGTCAGCGAGCTGGGACTGCCGGCACAACCGCAAACGCGAGAAAAGCCGCTTGCGGCTACCGATCCAACCAAGTCCCGTTCACGACGCGGCCGACGCAGGAGAATTCACGCGACGGCTCAAGCACATCGCCGTGCGAGTCCATTAGGACCGTGTCCCCTGTCTCTATGTTGAGCACGGTCGCATCGCCAATGCCACCGACGGCAAATGTCCCCAAATCCGGGCGGTTGATTGCCTTGGACGGCGTTTCCGTGCAGGAGCGGATCACCTCGATAAGAGGCATTCCAAGCGCGAGAAGCTTGGACATCGTCACCAGAAGATTGAATGCGGGCCCATGCTCGCTGAGAGTATGGACATCGGAAGAAATGGTGTCCGGCAGGAACCCCTGCCCCATCATTTTCCGCGCCGTGTCGAAGCTGAAGGATCCACCGCCGTGGCCGATATCGAAGATGACGCCGCGGGCGCGCGCCTGCAAAAGCTCGTCGCGGATTTTGGCGTCTCCATCCAGCGGAACATTGAAGCCGCCCCGAAAGCAGTGCGTCCAGATATCGCCCTTACGCAGTTTGGCGATGGCTTCTTCCATCCGGGGCGGCGGATGATCGAGATGAACCATCACGGGCCGGGCAGTCTTTTCCGCCGCCTCCAAGGCAATCGAAAGCGCGCTGAGACCGGAGCCGCCAGAGGCAATCTTGCCAATACGGACCTTCACACCGACAATGGTCTCGGGAAATTCCTCGATGATCGAAACGCAAAGCGCCGGATCGAGCAGATCAAGATTGCTGCTCTCACCGACGCTGATATTGCGGCCAGTAGCGAAAATACCGGCAAAGCTGATATTAAGGAAGGCAAGGACGCGGATTTCGGCGGCATCGATCACATGGTGCTTGAACCCGCGAAAATTGCCCGCCCCTGAAGACCCGGCATCGACGACCGTCGTCGCGCCGGACTTTCGGGCATAATCGCTCGGATCAACGCCGAGCGAGTTCCCGCCCCAGTAGACATGGGTGTGCAGATCGATCAGGCCGGGCGTGACGATATAACCCGAGACATCGACAGTTTCTCTTGCCGGACCCTGGACGTCGCCGAGGGCGGACACCTTGCCACCACGAAAGCCGATATCGCAATTGCGATCAATAGCCCGCCCAGGATCGACGACCCGCCCGTTCCGAAGAACCAGATCGTGCATCACCGGCGCTGTCATGATCCGACTCGTCCCGCATTTGCGCCAAACACCGTGCCTTCGGCACCCGGTTCATGCGGGATGAACACTCGTGTCCGCCTGTTTCTCGATACTCGACAATGGTCCACATGACCTCCCGGCAGCGGTCAAATGATGCCTGCCTTGCAAAGTGCATCCCGTATGGCCGGCTTGCTGGTCGGCAGCACCCCTGATGAAGGCGACAATACGGTCGCGGCATCAGCAAATCCAGTCAACGTCATGGCTTCCTTGATGACGCCGTAGAACGGACTCTCGATGGCGTAGAGCGGAGGCAGGTTCACCAGCTTTTTCTGCCAGTCGAAAACATCGTCGTATCTTCCGGCCCGGAACGCCTCGTACAGACCGACCGTCACTTCAGGCGCGAAATTGCCCGAGGCCGGCACGCAGCCATCACCACCCATCGCCAGAGTGCCGAGCAAATATTCCTCGAACCCCGCGAAAATCAGGAAGTCAGGCCGCTGAGGTTTGATGAGCTGGATGGCCTGTCGGATGTGGCTGAGCGTATCCACCGTATCCTTGAGGCCGACGATCCGCGGGCAATCGAGCGCAAGCCGCAGCACCAGTTCGGCCGACAGATCCTGGCCGGTCACTGCGGGGAAATTGTAGATCATCATCGGCAGATCGACCTGATCCGAAACCTCGCGGAAATATCGATAGATGTTTTGTTCGGACAGTTTCGAATAGTAGGGATTGATCGCCACCACGCCATCGGCACCGTGTTCGGCCGCATGGTGTCCGAAGTGGATGGTTTCGGCGGTGCCCGGCACGCTGATGCCAATCAGTGTCGGGAGGCGCCCACCGACATGGGCAAGGCAGAATTGGGCGACTTCCAGTCGCATTTCGGTCGACATATTGGCGGCTTCGCCATTGCTGCCGAGAAAGAAAAGCCCGTGCACGCCGCCTGCGATCATGCGATCGATCAGCTTCGCCTGGGCATCGGGATCGAAACTCCCGTCCGGCCTGAACAAGGTGGATACCGGCGGAATAATGCCGTGAAAACCAGTCATTTTCTGTGTCCGTTCATAGACTTCGTTTTGTCGTCACGGTGGACACGTCTTCAAGAAGATGGAAGGCGCGTTCCCGGGGTGTTGCGCTGGGTTCGGGGAATCGATCGGCATCAATCGAAGAAGTCGACATCCTCCGGGGACAAATATCTTTTCGCCGCCTCCGGGATGAGATCCACACCCATGCCGGGCCTGTCGAGAACCGGCACGAAGCCATTCTCGACAATCGGCGTCGGCAGGCCAGTGACAATCCCGGACCACCATTCGGGCGTCGCGACCGGATATTCGAAGGCGATGAAATTATCCGGCAGTGTGGCGCAGACCTGTATTAGGGCGGCAAGTCCGAGCAAGCCGTTGGCCGTGCCGTGCGGCGCGATGAGAATGCCGTGCAGGTCGGCGTATTCGGCCACCCATTTCAGTTCGGCAATGCCGCCGACGTCACAAGGATCGGGCCCAATGACGTCGACAGCACGCTGCTCGATCAGCGATCTGAAATTGTGACGCAGATAAATCTGCTCACCGGTGTGTATCGGCGTGGAGGTCGCCGTTTTCAGATCACGATACATCTCGGCATGGACGAATGGCGTGTAGTCGCCCGTCAGAAGATCCTCCAGCCAGATGAGATCGAGGGGTTCCATGGCGCGGGCAAACTTGACCGCGTCCTTGAACATCCATCCAGGGCCGCAATCGAGCGCAATGCCGATCTCGTCGCCAGCGGCTTCCTTCATCGCCTTTACGCAATCGACCACGTGATGGAAGCCGCGTTCGGTCAAAGCACCCCGTTGAAGAATGCCGTGCGGGCCTTCCCGTGTGCTTTCGCCGTAGTGAAAATCCGGCACGTACGATTTCATGGCGCTGTGAAAGCCCACCGGCTGCTTGACGATGGTGAAGCCCTCGGGCGCCGCTTTCATGCGCCTTATGTCCTCGGCATAATCTTCCGGATCGTAACCGGTGAGCGGAACGCGCACGGCGCCGTTGTAGACTCGCACGCGATCGCGGACCTTGCCGCCAAGCAATTTGTGGACGGGCACGCCGGCGGCCTTGCCCGCAATGTCCCACAACGCCATCTCGATCACGCTGACCGCGCTGCCGAACGGCTTGAAAGCGCCACGCTGGCGAATGCGCAGCATGACGCGTTCGACATCGGTCGGATCCTCGTCAAGGATGGCGTCGCGCAAGCCGAGTATTTGCGGCTTCAGAAAAGGCTTCCAGTACTCGGCCTGACCGTAGCCAACAACCCCCTCGTCCGTCTTGATGCGGACGACGGGATGCTCACCAATGACGGCGCATTTGAGGTCGGTGATCTTCATTCTGCCACCCGTCCGTTGCCTGTCGCCAGACGATTACAATCCGGCCAGCACTCCGACCATTCAGTCGGCATTGATACGTTGGCCGCTTTCGGCATCGAACAGGTGAACCCGAGAAAGGTCGGGCCGGATGCCGATGGGATCTCCCGCATGGGACGTTATGCGCTCGCGGAAGGACCCGGTCATCTGGTCGCGATCGAAACGCATCATGACGTGAAACTCTGCACCTGTCGGCTCAACCACCTCGGTCGTGAACGCCAGACCTTCCGGATCGAAGATGAGATGTTCGGGCCGGATTCCGTATACTAACCTGCGCCCGGGATCGACATCGATACCTTCGGGCAAGGGCAGCGTGCTGCCGCCCTCGCTTTCGAACATGCCTGGATTGTCGGCGCTGATACGGCCGGTCAGCATGTTCATGCCCGGCGAGCCGATGAACCCGGCGACGAACAGGTTGGCCGGTCGGTCGTAAAGATCGAGCGGCGAGCCAATCTGTTCGATATTGCCGGCGTTCATGACGACGATACGGTCGGCCATGGTCATAGCCTCGATCTGGTCGTGGGTCACGTAGATCGTTGTCGTGGTCAGGCGCTGATGTAGCTGGCGGATTTCGGTGCGCATCTGGACGCGCAACTTGGCGTCGAGATTTGACAGCGGCTCGTCGAACAGGAAGACTTGCGGATCGCGCACGATGGCACGCCCCATGGCGACGCGCTGGCGCTGGCCGCCGGACAGCTGGCGCGGATAGCGGTCCAGATATTCGGTCAGCCCGAGGATCTCGGCGGCCTGCTTTACGCGTTCATTGATGACGCTTGGCTGCTCCTTCCGCAGCCGCAGCGAAAATCCCATATTCTTGGCCACGCTCATATGGGGATAGAGCGCGTAGTTCTGGAACACCATCGAAACGTCGCGTTCCTTCGGCCGCACCGTGTTGACGGCACGATCCTTGATGATCAACTCGCCGCCGGAGATATCCTCAAGACCGGCGATCATGCGCAACAGAGTGGATTTCCCGCAACCGGATGGCCCGACGAGCACGACGAACTCGCCATCGGCGACATCGACCGAGACGCCATGGAGAACTTCTATACTTCCGAATGACTTGCGCAGGTTCTTGATCGTGACCTTGCCCATTTTGGTTTCCCTGAACCTCTTTTGTCCGACAGATTTCTGCCGCTTCTCCCCGCCGCCCTGGGTTAGTCGTCCCAGATGGGGGCCTTTTCCGGATTGACGATGCGCTCGCCGCGGTCGAGCTCATCGATACGTTTCATTTCGGCATCAGACAGCGTTACCGAGAGCGCATCGCGATTGGATGCCAGATGTCTTGCACTGCTGGCTGCCGGAACCGCCGCGTTTCCGTGTTGCAGCAACCAGGCGAGAGCAATGGCGCCCGGCGCCACCCCGTGCCTCGAAGCGATCTCGGTGAGCAGCGGGTCGCCAAAGACGCGACCGGCGGCCAACGGCATATAGGCCGTCAACAGCAAATCGCGGTCGCGTGCGAAAGCACGCAATGCCTTGTTCTGGGCATATGGATGCAGTTCAACCTGATTGGTCGTCAGCGCCCCCGCACCAAGAATTGCCTCGCACCGTTCAAGAAGCGGGATGGTGAAATTGGAGACACCGATCAATCGCGCCTTGCCCGCGGCCTGCACTTCCGCCAGCGCCTCCATATACGAGGCAAGAGGCACTTCTTCCTCACGGCGCGGCCAGTGGATCAGCAGAAGGTCGACCCAGTCCGTGCCGAGGGTTCTGAGGCTGGTTTCGACGCTCGGCATGAAATCTTCGGGGCCGAGATTGACGTCAGCCACCTTGGTGGTGATGAAGACCTCTTCGCGCGG
>CAZKTH010000246.1:0-5510 GCA_964555575.1 uncultured Devosiaceae bacterium
TACGGATTCGATGTCGACCACCTTCCGGACTACACCCGGGACATGGCAGCGGACTGGGTTCGCCGGATCGCCGAACACCCCTGCGCCTGGGTCATCGAGACCGACGGCGCCCCGATCGGCGGAATCCGTCTCGACATCGCCGATCCGCGCGAGCGCCGCGCCGCGCTGGCCGTCGGCATTGTGGACCGCAACCGGCTCGGCAAGGGACTGGGTTCCGAAGCCATCTCACTGGCGCTCGGCCATGCCTTCGGGAGCCTCAGGCTGCACCGCATCGGCGTCAGGGTGTTGAGCTACAACCGCCGGGCGATCCGGGCCTATGAGAAATGCGGTTTCATCGTGGAAGGCCAGGAGCGGGAAACGACCTTCGTCGACGGCGCCTGGCACGACGACATCATGATGGGTCTGCTCGAAAGCGAATTCGCACGCACCCCCGGTAAAAACTGATCGGCAGAAGCTACTTCCCGAGCTTCGGCCACAGCCGCCCGACGCGCCGGCAATAGGCGTCGTAATCGGCGCCGAACTTGTCGCGCATCATCGCCTCCTCACGCGGCATGCGGACAACCCACAAGGCGGCTATGGCGGGGATCGCCAGAACGCCGGCGATCCAGTTCTGGATCAGCAGCGGCTGGGCCAGTGCCGATAGCCAGAGCGCGGCGTACATCGGATGACGGATGCGGGCGTAGACGCCGGTGGTGACCAGGGAATGGTTTTCGCGCAACTCCAGACCCGGGCTCCAGTTCATCCCCAGATCGGCATGGCTGCGCCAGAACAGCCACAGAAAGGGCAATTGCACAAGGGCGCCGACGATCGCGGCCCAGACGGGCAGCGCATAGTCGGCAAGGGCGAAGATGCCGGTCGCCAGTTGCAGGAGCGGCAGGAACATCATGGCCGTGAACATGCCGAGAAGGGCAAGCTGTTCGGCCCGGTCCTTGCGATCGACGAGAATGGCGTTGTCGCGGACGCGACGGGTCTGCGGAATGCGGATCGCCAATTGCAGGACGAAGCAAACAAGCCAGACCATCGCCTCCCAGCCATTGGCGCGCCAGTTCCAGATCGCCAGGGCGACCAGAAGGATGCCGAAAAGCAGGATCAGCGAGCCCACAAGGCTTCGGGTCATGGATTTGCTGGAGGGTGATGCGTCCATCTGTCCGAGCTCCGCGTCCAAACGATCCGGCAGCAACTGCCGGTGACGCGTGCGTTATATCGGGGAGATCTGAAAGACGCAGGCGGCCTTTTCGTCGCACCGGCGTCCGCAGGCATGCCGCCACGACCGGAAGATGTCGTATCGCCGGGACTGGAGATCTCGAGGACTATCCGCCGCTGCTGCTGACCTTCGGCCCGATGACGTCGGCCGCTTCGATCGCCGCCGTGCGCTGTTCCGGCGTCGCCACCGACATCGCCTTGTTGAGCAATTCGTCGACCCAAGACGCGTCGGGGGGGCCTTCCACGTGGTCGTGGGCGATGGTCAGCCACATCAGCCCTTCGATCGGCTGCGCCGGCAGGGCATCGCCGTCGCCGTTGAACAGCAGGTCGCCCAGCCTTGCCTGGGCACCGACATGGCCCTTGCGCGCCGCCAGCGACAGCCAGCGCGCCGCCTGCAGCGCCGATTTGCCCAGGGAATCGCCGGTCAGATAGAGCTGTCCGATCTCGTATTGCGCCTGCGCATCGGCGAAATAGGTCGCCGCGTGCATCAGAAGCGCCACCGAACGGGCCGAATCCTTGGGGATGCCGGCATCCGGCAGGCCCTCGCGATAATACTCGCCGACCTTGACGAAGGACTGGGCGACGATGTCCGCCTCGAGCGAACGCGGTGGCGTGTTGGCGTTCTCGTCGGCGATGCGGGAGAAATAGGCGAAGGCGCGGCCGTCGTCCTTCTTCACCCCGTTGCCGCTTTCATACATGGTCCCGAGGCGCCACAGGGCGACCGGCTGGCCCTGATCGGCCGCCGCCTCAAGCGCCTTGAGCGCATCGCCCTGGCCGGTATTCGCACCGTTTTCGGTCGGCGCGGCCAGAGACAGCGTCGCCTCGGCGGCGGTCGGCAGCGCGGGAGCCGGCGTTGGCGCATCAGCCGGGACGACCTTGCTGGCAACGGTGGGGATCGGTGCGGGCGGAACGGGTGCCGAGTCCGCCTGCGCTGTCAAACCCGCATTCCCCGCCTCGGAACCGGAGACGTTCGGAATGTCGAGCGGCGGCACCGGCTTGGCGAAGAAGCTGAACTGGAAAACGAACTGACTCTGCTGCGCCGACGCGGCGACGGTACCGGCAACCACCAGCACCGACGCCAACACAAGCGACTTCACATCCATGAGGACATCAGATGTCCGCATAGCACTCCTTCTCACCCCTGGCGCCGGGATGAGTCAGCGCGCCATAGCGCGCCGGCCCAACGCCCTGGGCATATTTCCAAAGTACGCCGGAACCGAATTTGTCGGCGGGCGGCGTCCATTCGGCACGCCGCTTTTCCAGCTCCTGGTCACTGAGATCGACGTCGAGCGTTCCGGCAACGGCGTCGATCGAGACGATGTCGCCGTCGCGCAAAAGCCCGATCGGTCCGCCGATCGCCGCTTCCGGCCCGACATGGCCGATGCAGAAGCCGCGCGTGCCGCCCGAGAAGCGGCCATCGGTAATGAGCGCCACCTTGTCGCCCATGCCCTGGCCGTAAAGCGCCGCCGTGGTCGACAGCATCTCGCGCATGCCCGGACCGCCCCTGGGGCCTTCGTAGCGGATG
Source organism: uncultured Devosiaceae bacterium (assembly GCA_964555575.1). Classification (GTDB taxonomy): domain Bacteria; phylum Pseudomonadota; class Alphaproteobacteria; order Rhizobiales; family Devosiaceae; genus JAHJQZ01. The sequence continues at coordinate 2,729 of CAZKTH010000246.1, forward strand.
ACGAGAACCTCGCCTTCCTTGTAGTCGCGGTTGGAAACGGCCTCGAAGCACGCTTCCTCGCTGTCAAAGCACCGGGCCGGGCCGGTGAACTGCAGATGGTCGCGGTTCATGCCGGCGACCTTCACCACCGCGCCGTCGGGGGCGAGATTGCCCCTGAGCCCGACAACGCCGCCGGTCCTGGAGATCGGCGTGCTCGCCCTGACGACGACGTCCTGATCGTCGCGCCACTTCACGTTCTTCAGATTCTCGGCCACCGTCCGGCCGGTCACGGTCAGGCAGTCGCCATGAAGATAGCCCTCGTCCAGAAGGGTCTTCATGATCATCGGAATGCCGCCGGCCTCGAACAGATCCTTGGCGACATATTTGCCGCCGGGCTTGAGCGAGGCGATATAGGGGGTCTTCTTGAAGATTTCGGCGACGTCGAACAGGTCGAAATCGATGCCGATCTCGTTGGCGATGGCCGGCAGGTGCAGGGCGGCGTTGGTCGAGCCGCCCGTCGCCGCCACCGTCACGGCGGCGTTCTCGAGCGCCTTGCGGGTGACGATCTGGCGCGGACGGATATCCTGTTTCAAAAGCTCCATCACCTGCTCGCCCGCCGCCATGCAGAAGCCGTCACGGACCTCATAGGGCGCCGGCGCGCCGGCCGAATAGGGCAGCGCCAGACCGATGGCTTCGGAAACCATGGCCATGGTGTTGGCCGTAAACTGGCCGCCGCAGGAGCCGGCCGAGGGGCAGGCATGCTCTTCAAGGTCGAGCAGATCCTCGTCGCTCATCTTGCCGACCGAATGCAGGCCGACCGCCTCGAACACGTCGACCACGGTCACGTCCTTGCCCTTGAAGGTCCCGGGCAGGATCGAGCCGCCATAGATGAAGATCGAGGGTACGTTCAACCGGCACATCACCATCATCATGCCGGGCAGCGACTTGTCGCAGCCGGCCAGACCGACCAGGGCGTCATAGCCGTGGCCGCGCATGGTCAGTTCGATGGAATCGGCGATGACGTCGCGCGAAGGCAGCGAGGACTTCATGCCCTCATGGCCCATGGCGATGCCGTCGGTGACGGTGATGGTGGTGAATTCGCGCGGCGTGCCGTGTGCCGCCGCCACGCCCTTCTTGACCACCTGCGCCTGACGCGCCAGCGAGATGTTGCACGGCGCCGCTTCGTTCCAGCAGGTCGCCACCCCGACAAAGGGCTGGTTGATCTGACCGGCGGTCAGACCCATGGCATAGTAATACGAGCGGTGGGGCGCGCGCTCCGGTCCCTCGGTCACGTGCCGGCTGGGCAGGCGCGATTTGTCAACGTTCTTGACGTCCATAGCTCGGTTCCTTCAGCTGGTGGGCAAAACGGTTTTCCGGTTTTACCGGCACCAGCAGGCGGCGCAAGTGCGGACGGGGCTAGCCCGGTTCGGCAACAGCCAATGACTGCCGGCTCTGCGCCGGCCAGTATTGCCTCCCCCGGAAAATCCCGCCCGAAGGATGCTTTTTTAGCTCGTTTTGGGTGACAATAAGGCGCGGGGGTTAGCCGCCTGTTTGACGCGGCAGGTGATGCAACACATTTGCGACAAGTGTTGCGCGATTGCCACGAAAGACAGGGGCGGCCCCTGCTCCCCCCGCCGGCCACGGCGCTCGCCCGGAGCCGGCCGGCGCACGCCTTTATGCCGCCGGGACGTGGCGACGGTCATGGGCGTGCCCCTTCGAAGCTCCGTGCCCCCGGCTTATCCCGTCAGATGCGACAACGCCTGGTAGAGCCGCAGCCGCCGGTCGACGGCGTCCTGTTTGCGCTGACGCTGTTCCTCGATCACCTCTTCGGGCGCCTTGGTGACGAATTGCGCGTTGCCGAGCTTCCTGTCGATCTTGCCGATCTCGTCGTCGATCTTGCCCAGTTCCTTCTTGAGCCGGGCCATTTCCGCATCCAGGTCGATGACGTCGCCCAGCGGCAAGGCACAGACCGCCTCGCCGACGATGATCTGGGCGGCATTGGCCGGCACCTTGTCGGCAAAGGAAATCTTCTTGATGCGCGCCAGCCGCTCGATGGCGGCCTTGTGGGTCGCGGTGCGTGTCCGGGTCGTCTCTTCGGCCCCGACGATTTCGAGCGCAATCTTGGCCCCGGCCGGCACGTTCATTTCCGACCGGACCGAGCGGATGCCCGAGATCACCGCGATCAGCCATTCGAGCTCGGCATCGGCCTTCCGGTCGGCAAGACCGGAAAGGTCCGGCCAGTCCGCAAGGACCAGAAGCGTCTCCCGTGCCGGCCCGGTCCTGCCGGTCTCGGCCCAGAGCTCCTCGGTGACGAAGGGCATGAACGGATGCAGAAGCTTGAGGATCTGATCGAGGACGAAGGCGGCGGTCGCCCGCGTCTCCGCCTTCAGCGCTTCGTCGCCGCCGTTGAGCGCCGGCTTGATCAGTTCGAGATACCAGTCGCAGAAGGTGCCCCAGACGAAATCATAGGAGGCGTTGGCCGCCTCGTTGAACTTCATCTCCTCGATCGCCTCGGTCGTTGAGGCGATGGCGCGCGCCGTCGCCCCGATGATCCAGCGATTGACCGGCTGGGCGACCGAAGCCGGATCGAAGCCCCCGACCCTGAAGCATTCGTTCATTTCGAGGAAGCGCGCCGCGTTCCAGATCTTGGTGACGAAATTGCGGTAGCCCTCGACCCGGCTCATGGCGAGCTTGATGTCGCGCCCCTGCGCCGCCATCGCCGTCAGCGTGAAGCGGGTCGCATCGGCGCCATAGGCGTCGATCAGCTTGAGCGGATCGATGACGTTGCCCTTGGTCTTGCTCA
>CAZKTH010000247.1:0-5508 GCA_964555575.1 uncultured Devosiaceae bacterium
CGTTTTTGCAGCGCATCGACCAGCCAGGCCGGCGGCTCCAGCCAGCTCGGCAGAAACATCGGTACGTCGCGCTGATAGGCGGCATAGTCGCCCGGTGCGAATTTCGCCGCGAGGATTTCCTCCTCCTGGTGCGCCGTAAGGACGATGCCGCGGCTGAGAAGGGCCGCGCCGATCATGGCGTCGAACCGGCCTGCGGCGAGGACGGTGGCCCACAGGGCGACGCCGAGGCCGAAATAGATGGGATGGCGGACGATGGCGCAGGGGCCGGTGCGGACGATCCTGCGTCCTTGCTTGACCGTGTTGTCGCTTGACCACAATTCGCCGAGATAGAGCCGTCCCCAGGCCGAAAAGACAATGCCCGCCAAGGCCACGACCAGAAGCATCCAGGCGAGGGGCTCGCTCAGCCACAGCTGCAGATCGGGCAGGAGTGTCAGAAACGAGCCGATGATCAGGAGTCCGCCGGCAATCTGCAGCAGGCGGAAGGGCCGCCTGAGCGAGAAGGACGCATGTTCGATGCTGATGGCCAGCCGTTTTGCCGCGACGATCCAGATGGCCAGCCAGCCCAGCCAGACAAGAACGAAGATGGCAACGACCAGCATGAAATCCTCCCGGGAACCGGACCAGACAGGCGATGCGCTGCGACCGGACAGGAACGCATGCCGTGACTTTGTGACGGCATCGCGACACACAAAAACCGCCCCGTCCGCGCTGCGGTGGGCCGGGGCCGTTTTTCGCACGATGCCGGCGGGACTATAGCGGCTGCGGCATCGTCCCGCGAGAGGTGCGATGCCGGAACTGGCGCGGCGTGTCAGCGCCGCTCGACGCCGACGCCGAGCCGGGCGATGTCGTCGAAAAAGCTCGGGCAGGTCTTGGAGACGCAGCCGGGGTTCGCGAGTTCGACGCCGGCGCCGCCGGCGCCCATGACGGCGAGCGCCATGGCGACGCGATGGTCCTCATGGGTTTGGTGGCGGGCGAATTCCGGCTTGCCGGGATGAACGGTCAACCCGTCCGCGTGCTCCTCGACCCTGATGCCGGCGCGGGAAAGTTCGGTCGCGATGGCGGCGATGCGGTCGCTTTCGTGATGGCGGATATGGGCGACATTGGTGATGGTGATCGGGGCGTCGGCGAAGGGCGCCAGGGCGGCAAGGGTGAGTGTCGCATCGCTCAGCGGCTTCATGTCGATGGAGAACCCGCCCCTGAGCGGGCCGGAGCAGGAAACGCGTGTCGTTTCCGCACCCTTTTCCACCGTGCAGCCGAGCCGGGCGAGAATGTCGAAAAAGCCGTAATCGGGCTGGCGAGTGTCGCTGCCGATATTGTTGAGGGTGACGTCGCCGCGCGTCACCGCCGCCAGGGCGGCGAAATAGGTGGCCGTCGAGGCGTCGGCCTCGACCGCCATGTCCCTGCCGCGATAGGCGGACGGATCAATCGCAAACCGGTCGAATGCGTCGTTGACGGCGACATCGACGCCGAAATGGTGCATCGCATTGAGGGTTATGCGGACATAGTCGGCCTGGACGATCGACGAGGTGACGTGGAGTTCGAGACCTTTGGGCGCCTGCGGTCCGGCCATCAGCAGGCCGGAAATGAACTGGCTCGAGACAGTGCCGGCCATTTCGAGCCTGCCGCCGCGGAAGGTTCCGCCCCTGACGGTCGCCGGATAGCAGTTCTCGTTTTCGAGCGAGGTGATGTCGGCGCCGCCGGCGCGCAGCGCCTCGAACAGCGGCCCGACCGGGCGTCTGGCCATCTGTCGGGACGAAGTGATCTTCCATTCGCCGCTCTGCCCGGCGGCGAGAAGCCCGGGCAGGAAGCGGGCGATGGTGCCGGCCGATCCCACATGCAGACGGCCGGAGGGGACGGGACGGCGCCGGCCGATGCCCTCGATGGTGCAGCTGTCGCCTTCGAAATCGACCGAGGCGCCGAGCCGCTTGAGGGCGTCGGCGCACCACCAGGTGTCGTCCGACTTCAGCAGACCGGCAAGGACGGACCGCCCTTCGGCGAAAGCGGCCAGGATCAGGGCGCGGTTGGAAACGCTCTTGGAGCCGGGCACGGTGAGCGTGGCCACGATCGGGCCGGCGGCGGGGGCGACGCGGACGGCATCGACGCCTTTCAGCGCCGTCCACGGGCTTTCGGCGCCGAATTCGTCTTTGTCACCGGTGGTGTGCATGGAGGCGCTCCCTTGTCGGCATGCGCAAGAACGCCTCCGGAATAGTGTGGGATCGATGCTTCTGGCAAGCGCCGGCCGTCACTCCGGGACCGAAAATGCAGCGTCGGCGCCTAGGGGGGGAGTAAGCGCCGACGCTGGTCGGAGGCTCGGGGACAGCGGAGCAAGCGCCCTGTTGCCGGTCAGGAAGGGGAAGGACCCCGGCAGCACGCGCTCGATCCTGTCCCCGAGCGTCCAGTTTGTACGGGTGGTTCTAGACCACCGGGAACTTCAGCCCCTTGGCCTGCTTGACGCCGGCGACCGCCCGAACCTTGACCAGTTCGCCTTCGGTCAGCGGCGTGTCGATGGAAATCAGGGCGATGGCGTCACCGCCCTGTGTGGCACGGCCGAGGTTGAAATTGGCGATATTGACCTTGAGGTCGCCCAGAAGCGTGCCGAGCCGGCCGATGAAGCCGGGCTTGTCCTCATTGGTGATGTAGAGCATCGCCGGGGTGATCTCGGCATCCAGATTGATGCCCTTGACCTCGATGATGCGCGGCTTGCCATTGGCGAACAGCGTGCCGGCGACGCCGCGTTCCTGGCGTTCGGTCATCACGGTCAGGCGGACGAAGTTGTCATAGGCGCTCTGCTGTTCGCGGGTCACGACCTCGACATGCAGGCCGCGTTCCTTGGCCAGGGCCGGGGCGGAGACCATGTTGACTTCTTCACCGAGCAGCGGTTTCAGCACGCCGGTCAGTGCCGCCGCCGTCATCGGGCGGGTGTTGAGCGTGGCCACCTCGCCCTCGTATTCGATGCGGAGGCCATTGATCGCGGTCTCGGTCAGCTGGCCGGCGAAGCTCCCCAGCACCTCGGCCAGCTTGACGAAGGGCGTCAGCTTCGGGGCTTCCTCGGCGGAGATGGACGGGAAGTTGAGGGCGTTGGTGATCTCGCCGGTCATGAGGTAGGCCGAGATCTGCTCGGCCACCTGCAGGGCGACGTTCTCCTGGGCTTCGGTGGTGGAAGCGCCCAGGTGCGGGGTGCAGATGACGTTGGGCATCGCGAACAGCGGATTGTCCTTGGCCGGCTCGGTCGCATAGACGTCGAGCGCCGCGCCCGCCACCTGGCCGGACCTGAGGGCGTCGGCCAGCGCCTCTTCGTCGATCAGCCCGCCGCGGGCGCAGTTGACGATACGGACGCCCTTCTTGGTCTTGGCGATGTTTTCCCTGGAAAGGATGTTGCGGGTGGAATCGATCAGCGGCGTGTGGAGGGTGATGAAGTCGGCGCGGGCCAGCAGCTCGTCGATCTCGACCTTCTCCACCCCGAGATTGAGGGCGCGTTCCGGGGTCAGGAAGGGGTCGAAGGCGATGACCTTCATCTTCAATCCGATGGCACGTTCGGCGGCGAGCGAGCCGATATTGCCGCAGCCGATGACGCCGAGCGTCTTGTTGGTCACCTCGACGCCCATGAACTTGGACTTTTCCCACTTGGAGGCGCGGGTGGAGGCGTCGGCCTCGGGGATCTGGCGGGCCAGCGCCATCATCATGGCGATGGCGTGCTCGGCGGTGGTGATGGAATTGCCGAAGGGCGTGTTCATCACGATGATGCCCTTGGCGGTCGCTGCCGGGATGTCGACATTGTCGACCCCGATGCCGGCGCGCCCGATCACCTTGAGATTGGCGGCAGCGGCGATGACCTTTTCGGTCACCTTGGTGGCGGAACGGATGGCCAGGCCGTCATACTGGCCGATGGCTTCAAGGAGCTTGTCCTTGTCCTTGCCCAGATCGGGCAGGTAATCCACTTCGACGCCATTGTCCTTGAAGATCTGGACGGCGGTGGGGCTGAGCTTGTCGGAAACGAGAACTTTTGGCATGAATGCCTCCTGAAAACTTGAATTCGGTGGGAACCGCCCCCTCCCCATCCCTCCCCACGCCGGGGGAGGGTGTGGCGCCGCGTGTGCCGAACTCTCGGCGGTTGTCGCAGGCGCTGGTCCACCTCCCCCTTGATGGGGGAGGCCGGGAGGGGGTGATGAAACGCTAGAGCGCTGCCTTTTCGACCGCGAAAGCCCAGTCGAGCCACTTGGTCAGGGCGGCGACGTCGGCCACCTCAACGGTCGAGCCGCACCAGATCCGGAAGCCGGTCGGGGCGTCGCGATAGGCGCCGATGTCGTAGGCGACGCCTTCCTTGTCGAGCCGGGCGACGATTTTCTTGGCAAAGGCTGCCTGGGCATCGGCTTCGAGCGCCGTGATCTGCGGATCGACGATCGTCAGGCAGACCGAGGTGTTCGAGCGGATGGCCTTGTCCTTGGCGAGCGTGCCGATCCAGTCCGTCCTGTCGGCCCAGTCATAGACCGCCTTGGCATTGGCGTCGGCGCGGGCCTGCAGGGCCTTGAGGCCGCCGATCTCTTTCGCCCACTTCATCGCATCGACCGCGTCCTCGACGGCGATCATCGAGACGGTATTGATGGTGGCGCCCTGGAAAATGTCTTCCATGAACTTGCCGCCCTTGGTCATGCGGAAGATCTTGGGCAGGGGCCGGGGGGGCGTGTAGGTTTCGAGCCGTTCGACGGCGCGGGGGGAAAGGATCAGCATGCCGTGCGCCGCTTCGCCGCCCAAAACCTTCTGCCAGGAGAAGGTGACGACATCGAGCTTGGTGAAATCGAGATCCTGGGCGAAGACGCCGGAGGTGGCGTCGCAGATGGCAAGGCCCTCGCGGTCGGCGGGGATCCAGTCGGCGTTGGGCACGCGCACGCCGGAAGTGGTGCCGTTCCAGGTGAAGACGACGTCGCGGGTCCAGTCGACCGCCGCGAGGTCGGGCAGTTCGCCGTACTCGGCCTTGAGGGTACGGACGTCGTCGAGCTTCAGCTGCTTGACGACATCGGTCACCCAGCCGGCCCCAAAACTTTCCCAGGCCAGCATGTCGACGCCGCGGGCGCCGAGCATCGACCAAAGCGCCATCTCGACGGCGCCGGTATCCGAGGCGGGCACAATGCCGACGCGGTAGCCTTCGGGCAGGTTGAGAAGCTCGCGCGTCAGCTCGATCGCCTCGACGATGCGGGCCTTGGCCGGCTTGGCGCGGTGCGACCGGCCGACAAGCGCAGAGGCAAGCACGTCAGGCGTCCAGCCGGGACGCTTGGAGCAGGGACCTGAGGAGAAATTGGGATTGGCCGGACGCACGTCCGGAGTGGCGGCCTTGGCCGCGAGAGTGTCTGTCATGTCATCCATCCTTACAGATGGGCGTCCCTCGTTGGGGAGGGATGGCCCGGCGACGCGTATATGCCGGTGCGGGGAGGATGGCAAGGGGGGTTGGTAACGGAGCGGAGCCGACCAACTTGAACATCAAACGCGATGTCGAGTTTGCCGGCCGGAAAT
>CAZKTH010000248.1:0-5437 GCA_964555575.1 uncultured Devosiaceae bacterium
GCCGGTTCGAAAACGCGACCACTCAATAACCTGGAGCTTCCGTTCCGATTCCATCGGAACGGAAAATGCTCTGGAGCGGCGCGCGTTCAGGTAGAATCGCTTCGCCGCTCTATGTTCTTGTTGTCGCATCGTTTCTTGCGCAAAACCGGGACCCACTTTTGCGCACGATGCTCTAGACCCTGTCAGGTTTTGTCGGAAGCAGGAGCGGGCACCTTCGTTCACCTGCATCCAGCTATCGGCCTGGACCATACGAAAGGGCCCGCCGAACCGGCGGGCCCTTTCATTGCAGAATGGAAAATCAGCGACCTATCCCCCGATCGTCAGGGTCAGATCGCCGGAATTGAGCGCCTCGGCGGTCAGCTGCGAGGTGTCGATGTTGCGCGGCAGATCGAGTGCCTCCCAGACCTGGACCAGGGCATCGCGCAGGTGCGCGATCATCTGATCGTCATGGAACGGCGTCGGCGTGATCCGCAAGCGCTCGGTGCCCTTGGGCACGGTCGGGTAGTTGATCGGCTGGATATAGGTGTTGTGCTTTTCGAGCAGCATGTCGCTGGCCGCCTTGCAGGCCTGGGCCTCGCCGACCATCAGCGGCACGATATGGGTTTTGGTCGGCATGACCGGCAGGCCGGCCTCGGTCAGCACCTGTTTGGTGCGTTCCGCCTGGCGCTGATGGCGCTGGCGTTCCTCGTGCGAGGTCTTCAGATGCTCGATCGAGGCCGCGGCGGCGGCACAAAGGGCCGGCGGCAGGGCGGTGGTGAAGATGAATTCGGCGGCGTAGGACCTCACCGCGTCGATGATCGATTTCTTGGCGGCGATGTAGCCGCCCATGGTGCCGAAGCCCTTGGCGAGCGTCCCCTCGATGATGTCGATGCGGTCCGTCAGCCCGTCGCGGTCGGTGATGCCGCCGCCGCGTGATCCGTAAAGGCCGACGGCATGCACTTCGTCGATATAGGTCAGGGCGCCGAATTCGTCGGCGAGATCGGCGATCTCCGAAATGACGGCGACGTCGCCGTCCATCGAATAGACCGATTCGAAAACGATCAGTTTCGGGCGGGATCTGTCGGCGGCCTGCAGCAATTCGCGCAGATGCCCGACATCGTTATGCCGGAAGATCTTCTTTTCCATGCCCGACTGGCGGACACCGGCAATCATCGAGGCATGGTTGAGCTGGTCGGAAAGGATCAGGCAGTTCGGCAGCAGCCGGGCGATGGTCGAGATCGCCGCCTCGTTGGAGACGAAGCCCGAGGTGAAGACCAGCGCCGCCTCCTTGCGATGCAGATCGGCAAGCGAGCGTTCCAGTTCGACCAGCTTCCGGTTGGTGCCCGAGATGTTGCGGGTGCCGCCGGCCCCGGCGCCCATCCTGCCGGCCGTTTCCTGCATGGCGGCGATGACCTTGGGATGCTGCCCCATGCCGAGATAATCGTTCGAACACCAGATGGTAATCTCGCGCTCATTGTCGGCGCCGTCGCGGAAGATCGCCCTGGGAAAAGAGCCGGCGATGCGTTCGAGATCGGCAAAAACCCGGTAGCGTCGTTCGTTGCGCAAGGCGTTGAGCGCGTCCTCGAAGGCGTCGCCGTAATCGAACATTCCGTTTGTCCCCTCTGATTGTCCGCACACACCAACTCATCGCGCCATGATCGAAAGGACCTGGCTCACGCGCAAATTCCAGCTCGGCACGGCCGGCTGACAAGGCGAAACCCGTCATATGGCTCTTTTGGCCGCATTTGAAAAGCCCGTTATTGCCATGCGGCTACAAACCATTTGCCCCGTACCGGCTTAAGCACTTAAGGTGTCAATACAAACGTGGCAACGCAGCCGCCGGGAGGGAAAACGATTGAAGAGTTTTAGTGCCACGACCTATGCAGGCGCGACAGCCGAGGGCGTAAGCCATTACGGCGCACCGGTCAGCGATCCGTTGGCCTTCTTCACCGATTTCCAGTGGTTCCTGTACCGGGCCAGGAACACGGTCTATTTCACCTCGTTTTCGGAAAAGCGCCTCGACAGGGAAAAGCTGGAGTCCATGGTGGCTCTGATGGTCACCTTGGCGCCGCAGCTGACCCATGGTTTCAAGGGGGCGCTGCCGGGTGCGCCGTTGCCGCAGCATCTGCTCCAGGCCGTCACCGATATCGAGATGGTCGACAGTTTCGATGGCTATCCGGACAAGAGCCTGACGCCGGCGCTCGAACTGTTCAAGGACAGGACCATGCCGCTGTTCCGCGTCAAGGCTTTCGTCAGGCGGGACGGGCCGGACGAAGAGGGGCGGACCTCGATGCTGCTGGTGCAGTCGGCCCATGCCATGATGGAGGGGGCGGATTCGGCCTTGCTGACCCGGTCACAATCGGCGGCGCATGCGCCGGGAGAAAGCGAACTCGACAAGGGAATCCCGCTGCGCCAGCGGCTCGGCTTCGGGCTGATCGCGGCGCTGACCGCACCGATGCACCTGCTCATGGGGCAGATTCTGGCCCCCAAGACCTCGGAGATGCATTTCCGCTCATTGGTTTTCGAACGGGCCGCGATACGCCGTATTGCCGACCGCTATGGCGTGGCCCAGCGTTCGCTGATGTTTGCCCTGGCCATGTTCGCCCTCAACAAGGGGGGCGACGGCCTTTCGAAGAAAAGGATTCGTACCACCTATACCTCGCTCGACGACGATCGATCCAAGAAAGGCGACGATTTTTTCCGTGTGAAGGTGATCGAAGCCAGTTTCGACGTCATGCCGGATTTCGAATCCTTCGTGCGCGGTGTCGACAGGGAAATCGCCGCAGTCGAGGCCAAGGACTTGGCGTACATGCAACTGATGGTCAACGCCACCCTCAAGGCGCACCGGCTCATGTCGCGCGTGGTGCCGTTCCTCTACACCAAGCGCTTTTTCCGCTTCAATAACGACTACCAGATCATTCTCACCCTGGTGCCGCCGCACCGGATCGCCGGCAAACTCAGCCACGGCATGGCCGAGCCGATCTTTTGCGGCTCCTATCATCCGGGGACCAATATTTGCACCTTCGTGCCCGGCAGGGAGTTCGTCACCTTCAATTTCTCGGTCCGGCCGCAGCACGTCGCCGCGATCGAGGATGTAGCAACCCTGCTGGCGGAGATCGACGCCGGCTAGAACGTGACGCCGGAGGGGAAGGGTGTGGACGGGCTGAATGAATTCGGTCTCCTGATTCAGCAGTGGCCGAAACTGCTTGATTCCCTGCTGCAGTTTTTCGGCCTCGGCATTTCCGGCACGAGTCTCGCCTGGTCTATCGTGCAGTTCGGCATCATCGCGCTCGCCCTGTCGCTGGCGGTGGTCGCGACGCGGATCACCGCGCCGCGACTCGAGGCGCTGGTGGCGCGTGTGCATCTGCGGCCGACCTTCCTGCGCATCACCGGCGTGGTGCTGACGCGGCTGCAGGGGGTTTTCTTTTCGCTTTTCCTCTGGCTCGGCGTTGCCGCCATGCGCGCCGCCACCTGGGGGAGCCGTTCCTATTTCCTCGGGCTTTTCGCCAGCCTGGTCACTTCCTGGATCGCCATCACCATCGCCTCGCGGGTGATCCGCAACCGCTCGCTGGCCCGTCTGGTCGAGGTCGGCGGCTGGGTGCTGGTGACCCTGGGGCTGCTCGGCATCCTGCCCGAAGCCATGGATCTGATGAACCAGCTGGCGCTGCAGATCGGCGGCTTGCGCATCTCGCTGCTGCTGGTGCTGCAGGGCGTCGTCGTCTTCTGGGTTCTGCTGTGGGCGGCGGGGGCGGCGAGCCACCTGCTCGAAAGGCAGCTGGGCGGCTTCGAGGACATCTCGCCGACCCATCAGGTGCTGATCGGCACCGTCGCCCGCTTCGGCTTCGTCACCCTGGCCGTGCTGATCGGGCTTTACACCATCGGCATCGATTTCACCGCCCTGACCTTCGTTTCCGGCGCCATCGGCGTCGGCCTGGGCTTCGGCCTGCAAAAAATCGTCTCGAACTTCGTTTCGGGCATCATCATCCTGACCGACAAGTCGATCAAGCCGGGCGACATCATCAGCGTCGGCGACAGTTTCGGCTGGATCTCCTCGCTCAATGCCCGCTACGTCTCGGTGTTCATGTATGACGGGCGCGAGGTCCTGATCCCCAACGAGGACCTGATCACCCAGCCGGTCGAGAACTGGTCCTTCGCCGACAGCTTCATCCGCATCGAGATCAAGTTCGGCGTCTCCTATGATGCCGACCCGCACCGGGTGCGCGAAATCGCCATCGCCGCCACCGAAAGCCATCCGCGCGTGGTCAAGAACCACGCCAAATACTCCAATTACTGCCACCTCACCGATTTCGGCGATTCCTCGGTCGATTTCGTTTTGCGATTCTATGTCGCCGACCCCCAAAACGGTCTGACCAATGTGCGCGGCGAGGTGCTTCTCGCCCTCTGGGATGCCTTCAAGGCGGAAGGAATCGAGATTCCGTTCCCGCAACGCGTCGTGACATTCAAGCCCTCGAGCGGCGTGGCACCGGCGCCGCCGGAACCGTGAGCGCGCATGGCGCCGTTCGCCGCCGCCAGGGTCCGCCCGGATGCGCCGGTCGCGGCAGTGCCGCGAAGGCGGTTGGGCATATGGCCAATAGCCGACTGTTGCAGCAGGACATCACATGCTAGCTTCGCGACGGAACCGGGAACGCACGCAACAATTAGGCCGCAATTGCACGGCAAGGCGGCGGTATCAGGAACTTGGGAGATTTCGGGGATGAAAACCAACGCAGCACTGGGCATTCTGGCGGCACTGGCCTTGACTGCCTGCACCACCACCGACCCCTTTACCGGGCAGCAGAAGATTTCCAATACCACAGGCGGCGCGACCATCGGTGCGGTCGGCGGCGCCATCGGCGGGGCGATCATCGGTGCGGCCACCGGCACGGACCCGCGCGTGACGGCGCTGATCGGCGCCGGCATTGGCGGCATCAGCGGCGCGGCCGTCGGGTCCTATATGGATCAGCAGGAAGCCGAGCTGAGGGCGCAACTGGCCTCGACCGGCGTGTCGGTGACCCGCAACGGCGCCCAGATCATCCTCAACATGCCCTCGAACATTACCTTCGGGGTCGATTCCTCGTCCATCAATCCGGCCTTCCAGCAGACGCTGGTCTCGGTGGCTCTGGTGCTGAAAAAGTACAACCGGACCGTGGTCGACATCGCCGGGTTCACCGATTCGGACGGGTCCGACGCCTACAACATGACCCTGTCGCAGCGGCGCGCCCAGTCGGTGGCGGGCTTCCTGGGTCAGCAGGGCGTCGACACGCGGCGCTTCAACGTCATCGGCTACGGCGAAACCCAGCCGATCGCCTCGAACGCCACCGAAGCCGGCAAGGCGCTCAACCGTCGCGTCGAGATCTATATCTCGCCGATCGTGGCCGGCTAGAGCATTTTCCGTTCTGATTCCATCAGAACGGAAGCTCCAGGTTATTGAGTGGTCGCGTTTTCGAACCGGCGAACC
>CAZKTH010000249.1:0-5430 GCA_964555575.1 uncultured Devosiaceae bacterium
AGGTCATCCAGGGCATCGTCAAACAGGCCGACGGTTCCTATCTGATCGATGGCGACGTGCCGATCCGCGACGTCAACCGCTCGCTCAACTGGCACCTGCCCGAGGACGAGGCGACGACCGTCGCCGGCCTGGTCATCCACGAGGTCCAGATGATCCCCAGCGCCGGCCAGCAATTCACCTTTCACGGCTTCAGGTTCCGGGTGCTCAAGACGCAGCACAACCGTCTGACCCGGCTGCAGGTGACCCCGCTCGGCGACTGAGCGGGTTCACCGCGATTCAAGGCCGGTGTTGCGCATGCCGGCGCAACCGGTCAAAACACGTCGCCACGACCTTTGTTTCAAGGCCTTCTGTTCGTCCACCGGATAGCGGGCCGGCGCGGCGCGCCGGCATGTGCTGCGGAGAACCTGACCAAGTGAACGAGATCATCCTCAATCTGACCATTGCCATCCTGCTGCTCGCCGCCAACGCCTTTTACGTCGCGGCCGAATTCGCCCTGGTCAAGTCGCGCGGCTTCCGCATCGACGCGCTGGCCGAATCCGGCGTCCTCGGCGCCCGTCTGACCCAGCACATGCTCGTCCATGTCGAAGCCTATCTGGCCAATTGCCAGCTGGGCATCACCATGGCCTCGCTCGGGCTCGGCTGGGTCGGCGAGCCGACCGCCTCGGCCATCGTCGCCCCGCTGCTGCATCCGCTCGGCATTCCCGAAACGGCGGTGCACGTGATCGCCTTTCTCGCCGGGTTCCTGTTGTTCTCCTCGCTGCACATCGTCGTCGGCGAACAGGTCCCCAAGACCTTAGCCATCCGCAAGCCAGAGCCGGTGTCGCTGTTCATCGCCTACCCGCTGAACGTTTCCTATGTCGTGCTTTTCCCCTTCACCTGGGCCCTGACCGCCGCCGCCAGCGGCATTCTGCGGCTGTTGGGCGTCGCCAAGGCCAGCCATATCGAGATCCTGACCGACGAGGAGATCGAGGGTCTGATCGAAGTCTCAGCCGAGCACGGCAAGATGGAGGCCGGCCAGGCGACCTATATCCACAACCTCTTCCGTTTCGGCGAACTGGAAGTTTCCGACGTCATGGTGCACCGCACCCGCATCGTCGCGCTCGACGCCAGCGAACCGATCGAGGATCTGGTCAAGGCGGTGCTCGAAAGCCCCTATACCCGCATGCCGCTCTATCGCGGCGAGCCGGACGACATCGTCGGCATCGTCCATTCCAAGGACGTCCTCAGGGCGTTGATCCGCGCTCATGGCGAGCTGGGCCGGATCAACATGCAAAAGATCGCCACCAAGCCGTGGTTCGTGCCCGACACCACGCCGCTTTCGGCCCAGCTCAACGCCTTTTTGAAGGCCAAGACCCATTTCGCCCTGGTCATCGACGAATATGGCGAGGTCGAGGGGCTGATCACCCTGGAGGACATTCTCGAGGAGATCGTCGGCGACATCGCCGACGAATATGACGAGGTCATCCAGGGCATCGTCAAACAGGCCGACGGTTCCTATCTGATCGATGGCGATGTGCCGATCCGCGACGTCAACCGCTCGCTCAACTGGCACCTGCCCGACGAGGAGGCTGTCACCATCGCCGGCCTGGTCATCCACGAGGCCAAGATGATCCCCAATGAGGGGCAGCAGTTCACCTTCTACGGCTGCCGGTTCCGCGTCCTGAGGAAGCAGCGCAACCGGCTGACGCAGTTGCGGATCATGCCGCTTGTGGCGGCATGAGCCCCGGGGGGCCATACCCTATATAGTTGGGTAGTGTCGCCGATCGCGGCAACGCGGCAAATGGCCGGCTTCCAATCGCCGGCCCGATGCGTTAGCGGGACCCAGGACGTCAGCTCGGCACCACTTCGATGGCGAGGGCGTGCACGCCGGCCTTCATTTCGTCGTCGAGCGTTTCCATCACAAGCCGGTGTTGCGCAACCCGGCTCAGGCCGTCAAAATGGCGGGTCGCGATTCTGATCCGGAAATGCGTCTCGCCGCCTTTCCTGTGACCGGAATGGTTGGGATCATGGGCCTGGCCGTGACGGTGCTGGTGATGATGGTGCTTGCCGCTCTCGTCGATGACCTCGAGCAGGCTGGGTTCGAAACGGGCGGTGAGTTTGTCGGTAATATCTTGGGTGACGGTCATGCGGTCGGCTCCCGGCGCGGATTGTTCATTTAGGGACGTGGTGTTCAGTTAATGTCGATGAAGCTCAATTCCAAGTTCTTTGACGGCGTCCGCATCAAGCCGCGCCATCAGGCCAAGTCCGAGCACCACATCGCGCCATGCGAATGGGAAGGCTGCGCCCGTCCGGGCCTTTACAAGGCGCCCAAGGGCTGGCGAGCCGCCGGCGAGTACCATCTGTTCTGCATGGAGCATGTCCGGCTCTACAACCAGAATTTCGATTTCTTCGCCGGTGCGACCGACGACAAGATCGAGGAAATGGCACGCCGCGCCGCCGCGACCGGCGAGCGCCCGACCTGGGAGACCCTCAGCGCCAACAAGCCCGGCGCCCACCCGCGCACCGCCCGACCGCGCGATTTTTCCGGTCACAGGATGAACGATCCGCTCAACCTGTTCGCCCGCCTCGCCCGCCGCAAGGGCGCCGCCGCCGCATCCCAGGCCGAACAGCGCCGTCGTCTGGCCGAGCCCGACCGGCGGGCGCTGGAAACCCTGGGACTTGACGGCGTACCGCCGACGGCCGAAATCAAGAGGGCCTACAAGACCCTGGTCAAGATCCACCACCCGGACGCCAATAATGGCTCCAAGGCATCCGAGGATCGGCTGAGGTCCATCATCCTCGCCTATACCCATCTCAAGCAGAAGGGATTCGTATAGGCCACCTTCAGGGCCGTGCTCCGCTGGCGTGTCAACACCGTCAATGGCGGGCATTTGCCTTTGTCATCGCCGCGACTGGTCCGCTATCTAGGCCAGCCGCCTCGAAGCTGCTATAGACCCGCCTGCTTAACGAAAACGGGTGAAACCTGCGCCCGACTGGGACTGAAATGACCGAATTCGCCAATCTGCCGGACAAGGACTACGACGTCAGGAAGACCTTCGGAATCGACGCCGACATGAAGGTCAGGGGCTATGCCGAGCAAAGCTCGCATGTGCCGCCGCTCGACCCGGACTATCTGTTCGACCGCAACACCACACTCGCCATCCTCGCCGGCTTCGCCTACAACCGCCGCGTCATGATCCAGGGCTATCACGGCACCGGCAAGTCGACCCATATCGAGCAGGTCGCCGCCCGCCTCAACTGGCCGCTGGTGCGCGTCAATCTCGACAGCCACGTTTCCCGCATCGACCTCGTGGGCAAGGACGCCATCGTCCTCAAGGACGGCAAGCAGATCACCGAGTTCCGCGACGGCATCCTGCCCTGGGCGGTGCAGAACAACATCGCCCTGGTCTTCGACGAATACGACGCCGGCCGCCCGGACGTGATGTTCGTCATCCAGCGCGTGCTCGAACAGTCCGGCCGGCTGACCCTTCTCGACCAGAACCGGGTGATCACGCCGCATCCGGCCTTCCGGCTGTTCTCGACCACCAACACCATCGGTCTCGGCGATACCTCGGGGCTTTATCACGGCACCCAGCAGATCAATCAGGGCCAGATGGACCGCTGGTCGATCGTCGCCACCCTCAACTACCTGCCGCACGACAAGGAAGCCGGCATCGTTCTGGCCAAGGCCAAGACCTATGCCGCCAGCGAGGAGGGACGCAAGATCGTCTCCAACATGGTCCGGCTCGCCGATCTGACCCGCTCGGCCTTCATCAACGGCGATCTTTCGACGGTGATGAGTCCGCGCACGGTGCTGACCTGGGCCGAGAACGCCGAGATCTTCGGCGGCGATCTCGGTTTCGCCTTCCGGCTGACCTTCCTGAACAAGTGCGACGAACTGGAACGCCCGGTCGTCGCCGAGTTCTATCAGCGCGTCTTCGGCGCCGACCTGCCGGAAAGCGCCGCCAATCTGGCGATCAGCGCCTGAGTCAACCGCCCCTCATGGTGAGCCTGTCGAACCACGAGGGGCGCTCGTAGAATTCCGTCCCATCCTTCGGCAAGCTCAGGATGAGACCCCGGGTATCTGGCATGCCACAGCCGCCGCGCAAACCGAACAAGCCTGATGCAACCGCGCCCTTCAAGGGCGCGGTGGGCGCCACCCTGCGCGCCATTGCCGGCAAACCGGACGTCGAGGTGGCCTTTTCCTCCGACCGGCCGATCCTGACCCAGGACAAGGCCCGTATCGCCAATCTGCCGCGCGTGCCTTCGATGCACGACGTCACCGTCGCCCGCGGCCAGGCCGACGCCATGGCCATGCGTCTGGCCGCCCATGACGAGCAGACCCATCGTCGCCGCGCCCCCGCCGATCCGCAGGCGCGCGCCGCCTTCGACGCCCTCGAACAGGCGCGGGTCGAGGCGCTCGGCTGCCGGCGCCTGCCCGGCATGCGCCTCAATCTCGGCGAGGCCCTCGACGACCGGCTGTTCCGCGCCAATCTCGGCCATGTCACCGAAAAGGAGGACGCGCCCCTGGCCGAAGCGCTCGGGATGATGCTCAGGCAGCGGCTCGGGGACATCGCGGTGCCGGAATCGGGTCGGGCCGTGGTCGATCTGTGGCGCGAGGACGTCGAAAGCCGCTGCGCCAACAGCCTGGAGGCGCTCAACGAGTCGATCGCCGACCAGAACGCCTTCTCGCGCGCCGCAAGGCGGCTCCTGAACGAGCTCGAACTGTTGTCGGATGCCGATATCGGCGATCTCGACGACGAGGACGAGGGCGACGACCAGAACGAGGAAGGCAGCGACAACCAGACCCAGGAGCCCGAACAGGGTCAGGGCCAGTCCGAGGACGCCGACGCCGAGGACGCCGACGCCGAGGGCAGCGCCGAGGAAGAGGGCGAGGCCGAGGGCACCGACACCGATTTCCGCGAGGCCGAACAGGAAACGGAGGCCGAAACCGGCGAGGAAAGCCCGGCGCCGCCGCCGCGCGGCCCTGAAGGCGATCGCCTCGCCAATGCCCCGACCTACAAGATCTTCACCACCCGTTTCGACGAGGTCGTCGGCGCCGAGGAACTGTGCCCGACCGGGGAACTCGAGCAATTGCGGCAATTGCTCGACCGGCAGCTGGAAAGCCTTGCCGGCACCGTCGCCCGCCTCGCCAACAAGCTGCAGCGCCGGCTGATGGCGCAGCAGAACCGCAGTTGGACCTTCGATCTGGACGAGGGGATTCTGGATACGGCCCGGCTGACCCGCGTCGTCACCGATCCGTTGCAGCCCCTGAGCTTCAAGGTCGAGAACGAGGCGGATTTCCGCGACACGATCGTCTCGCTTCTTATCGACAATTCCGGCTCGATGCGTGGCCGGCCGATCACCATCGCGGCCATCTGCGGCGACATCCTCGCCCGGACCCTGGAACGCTGCGGGGTCAAGGTCGAGATCCTCGGCTTCACCACCCGC
>CAZKTH010000250.1:0-5422 GCA_964555575.1 uncultured Devosiaceae bacterium
CGTCGATCTCCTGGCCCGCAATGCCGCCTGGACGCTCAATCGCGACACCAATTTCGACGTCAGCTTCGTCGGCGAGTCCTTTTATGACGGCCTCACCTTCATGGCGCCGGATTCGATCGATGCGGTGTCGGCCTTCGAGCTCGACAACGTCAGGATCTGCATGCGCGACGATCCCGACGAACGCAAGGCCGTCGAGAACTTCTTTGCCGAGACCAAGGCGAGCTATACCGAGCTGCGCTATGAGGAGCGGGCCGATCTCGCCGTCGCCTACGCCCAGGGCAAATGCGACGTGATGCTGGCGCCGGCAAGCTGGCTTTATGCCTATCAGCGCATGGCGGGAGACAAGGCGAACGGCCGCATCCTGCCCGAGCGCCTGTCGAAGCTGCCTTATGGGCCGGTTGTCCGGCAGGGCGACGACCAGTGGTTCAACATCATCCGCTGGACGCTGTACGCCCTGATCGATGCCGAGGAACTGGGCATCACCTCGATCAATCTCGAGCCGATGCAATCGACCCGCCGCCCGGACATCAAGCGTTTCCTCGGCCTTGACGGCGATTTCGGCACGCCGCTCGGCCTGGATCCGAAATGGATGCAGACCGTCGTCCATGCCGTCGGCAATTACGGCGAGATCTACGCCCGCAATTTTGGCACCCAGACCGGCGCCAGCCTTCCGCGCGGCATCAATGCCCTGTGGAAGCAGGGCGGCCTGCTTTACGCGCCGCCGGTCAGGTGAGGGTAGAGTCGTCATTCACTCTCGTCATCCCCGACCCGATCGGGGATCCAGTGCGAGGCGTCTGCCGAGCGAAAGAGTCCTTTCGCGCAAAGACTTGCGCGTGGCTGGATCCACGATCGAGTCGGGGATGACGGGGGATGGGGGCCTCGCCTTTCAGCGCTTTCTTCAGTCTTCCGTGACCACCGGCAGGTCGTCGCGGCCGCCCCATTCGGTCCAGGAACCGTCATAGACGGCAGCGGGCAGGTGTCCCAGCATCGCCATGGCCAGCGAGACGATCGGGGCGGTGACACCCGATCCGCAGGAGGTGATGACCGGCTTGCCGGGATCGATGCCGGCCGCTGCGAACAGGGACGCAAGGCTTGCCGGATCGCGCAGGCGGCCATTGTCGATGAGATCGCCATAGGGCAGGTTCTTGGCTCCAGGCATGTGGCCGGACCTCAGACCGGGGCGAAACTCCGGCTCGGTGCCGAAGAAGCGCCCGGACGGGCGGACGTCGACGACCTGGATCGACGGGTCGTCGAGGACTGAAAGCACGCCGGCGGCATCGATGACGCCGGACGGATCGAACGTGGCGTTGAAGGTCGCGGCGGGCGGCTCCATCTCACCGGCGACGAGGGGCCGGCCCTCGGCGATCCATTTCGGCAGTCCGCCATCGAGGACGAAGACGTCGGTGGCGCCCATGATCAGGAAATTCCACCAGACCCGCGCCGCCGAGATCAGGCCCATGCCGTCATAGACGACAATGCGGTCGGTTTCCGAGATACCCAGGGCGCCGGCCGCCGTGGCGAAGACCTCGGGGCTGGCCAGCATGTGCGGCAGCGGGATCGAGATATCGGCGATCTCGTCGGGATTGAAGCGCACGGCGCCGGGGATGTGGGCGGCGCGGTATTCGGCTTCCGGATCGCGGTTCCACGCCGGCAGATACCAGGAGCCGTCGATGATGCGGACATCGGCGTCGAACAGATGCTCGGCGAGCCATTCGGTCGTAACGAGGGGCGAGGTGGACATTTCGGGCTTCACTCGGCGAAGTGCAGGTTGACGCGGCGGTTCTGACGACCCTTTTTTTCGATCTTGCCGATCCTCACGGGGCCGATCTCGCCGGTCGCGCGGACATGGGTGCCGCCACAGGGCTGGACGTCGACGGGATCGTCGGGTGCACCGATGCGGATCAGGCGCACCCGGCCTTCGCCGCGCGGCGGCGCCACGTTGAGCGATTTAATCAGACCCGGATTGGCGTCGAGCTCTTCCGCGGAAACCCATTCGGCACTGACGGCATGATCCTCGGCGATGAACGCGTTGAGTTGCGCTTCGAGCGCCGACACGTCCTCGGGCGGTGTTTCCATGTCGAAATCGAGTCGGCTCTTTTCGGTGCCGACCTGACCGCCGGTGACGGGGTAGGGGAAAACGACCGTCGCCAGATGCAGGGCAGTGTGCATGCGCATCAGTTTGTGGCGGCGCTCCCAGTCGATCCGCAAACGCACCTCTTCGCCAATCGCCGGCGGGGAGATGTCGGGCGCGAGGATATGCAGGACGCGGGACTTGTCGCCATCGGGATGGACGGCGTTCGCGACCGGGATCTCGCGTCCGTCGGCGCAGACGATCGTGCCGCTGTCGCCCGGCTGGCCGCCGGAATTGGCGTAGAACACGGTGCGATCACATTCGATGCCGCCCTCGGCGCCCAGGGCGGTGACGCGGGCCGTCGCCTCTTTGAGATAGGCGTCGTCGCGATAAAGGAGTTTGGTCGGCTCGGACATAAGGCTTTATTCCATCACGCTTTTGATATCGATCCCGGCCTCGCGTTCAAGCCAGGCGGGCACCGGCAGGTTCTTCGATTTCAGGAAGGCCGGATTGAACAGCTTGGACTGATAGCGGTAGCCGTAATCGGCGAGGATGGTGACGATGGTCTTGCCCGGCCCGAGCTCGCGCGCCATGCGCACCGCGCCGGCGATGTTGATGGCCGACGAGCCGCCGAGGGTGAGGCCCTCGTGCGCGATCAGGTCGTAGACATAGGGCAGGGCCTCGGCGTCGGAGATTCGGTAGGCGTGATCGACAATCACCCCTTCGAGATTGCCGGTGATGCGCCCCTGGCCGATGCCCTCGGTGATCGAATTGCCCTCGGATTTGAGTTCGCCGGTCGTGTACCAGGAAAAAAGCGCCGCGCCTTCCGGGTCGGCGAGGCCGATCCGGATATCGGGATTCGCCTGTTTGAGCCCCAGCGACATGCCGCCAAGCGTGCCGCCGGTACCGACGGCGCAGATGAAGCCGTCGAGCCTGCCGCCCGTTTGCTCGAGGATTTCCGGCGCCGTTCCCTCGATATGGGCCTGACGGTTGGCGACATTGTCGAACTGGTTGGCCCAGACGGCACCGCCTTCAAGCTCGTTGGAAAGTTTTTCCGCCAACCGACCGGAAAGTTTTATGTAATTGTTCGGATTCTTGTAAGGCAGGGCCGGCACTTCGATCACTTCGGCGCCGTTGAGGCGCAGTGTGTCCTTCTTTTCCTGGCTCTGGGTTTCGGGAATGACGATGACCGATCTGTACCCCAGGGCATTTCCGACCACGGTCAGCCCGATGCCGGTATTGCCTGCCGTGCCTTCGACAATGGTGCCGCCCGGCTTCAGAAGGCCGCGCCGTTCGGCGTCGCGGATGATGTAGAGAGCCGCCCGGTCCTTGACCGACTGGCCGGGATTGAGGAATTCGGCCTTGCCCCAGATCTCGCACCCGGTCAGTTCCGAAACGCGGTTGAGGCGGATGAGGGGGGTGTTCCCGACCATGGCAGGAACGTCGGGACAGGTATTGCGCATGGGGGGCTCCTGAAAATATGCGGCAAGGTTCGAGCATGCGACCACTCGAAGGCGTGGACCATGTGTTCCGATCCCGGCAAGGCAGAACATGGTCTAGTCACCCGGGCGGATGGCCGCAAGGGTGGAACGGCGGCGGACGGAAGGCTTTTCGCCGGAGGCATGGCATCGGGGATGCTGGTTCGGCGTGGGCAGCGCGGTCCGGGGGGCCGCCGGGTGCCGAAAATTCGGGTTGAACAGGTGCCGCCGTCGCATTCGTGCCACAAAGCGCCGCATACGGCTCATGCTGATTGTCGTGACAAGCGCTTTCGGCCGGAAATTGATCGCCCAATCTTGACGTCATGCGCCGGAAAGTGCAGGAACCCTCGCAAATCCCCAACCCAGCACAACCATGTCCGAATCCACGTCTCAAACGGCTTCTTCCGATCCCGGCGGCAACGAGATATTGGAAGATCGCGTCGTCTCACTGCCCATTCTCACCCTTCTTGCCGTAACCGTCGGCATCGTTGCCGGCCTCGGGGCGGTTTTCTTCCGATTGATGATCGGGTTCGTCCACAATCTCTCACTCTACGGCAGTTTTTCGCCGTTTTACGACGCCAACGAGTACAGCGCACCCAGTCCGCTTGGCTGGATGGTGATCTTCATCCCGATCATCGGCGGACTGATCGTCATCTGGCTGGTCAAGAGCTTCGCGCCCGAAGCCAAGGGACACGGCGTGCCCGAGGTGATGTACGCCATCTATCACCAGAACGGCAATGTGCGCGGGGTGGTTTCGGTCATCAAGTCGCTGGCCTCGGCCCTGTCCATCGGCACCTTCGCTTCGGTCGGGCGCGAAGGCCCGATCATCCAGATCGGCGCCTCCTTCGGATCGACCCTTGCCCGCACGCTGAACCTGGCACGCTGGCAGAAGATCACGCTGCTGTCGGCCGGCGCGGGAGCCGGGATCGCGGCGACCTTCAACACGCCGATCGGCGGGGTGCTGTTTGCGGTGGAACTGCTTTTGCCCGAACTGAGCAATCGCACCTTCCTGCCCACGGTCGTCGCCACCACCGCCGCCATCTCGATCAGCCGGCTTCTCCTGGGCTACGATCCCGCCTTTTTCGTGCCGCCGGACGTTATGCAGGGCGCCGCCGGCCTGCACCCTTATGAATTGCTCATGTTCGCCGTTCTGGGCGTTCTGGCCGGCGTGGTGTCGTGGGGATTCGTCAGGCTGCTGGCCTTTTTCGAGGACTTTTTCCCCACTCTGCCGGGCAACGCCTACATCCAGAACATGTATGGCATGGCGATCATCGGCGTCATGGCCTATGGCTTCATGGTCTTCACCGGGCACTACCACACGGAGGGCGTGGGCTATTCCACCATCCAGGCGATCCTGAAGGGGCAGGACGGCCTGCTGCTTCTGGTGCTCGCCATGCTGGTCGCCAAGCTGTTGGCAACCACGATCAGCCTCGGTTCGGGCGCCTCGGGCGGCGTTTTCTCGCCTTCTTTGTTCATGGGGGCGACCTTGGGCGTGGTCGTTGCCGAACTCGGCAATTTGATCGTCCCCGATGCTCACCTCAGCAGCGTCGCCTTTGCCGTGGTGGGCATGGGCGCGGTGGTCGGTGGTGCCACAAGCGCGGCCATGACCGCCATCGTCATGATCTTCGAGATGACGCGGGACTACAACGTCATCGTCCCGCTCGTGCTGGCTGTGGCGCTCGCGGTCGGCGTAAGGCGTTCCCTGATCGTCTCAGACATCTACACCATCAAGCTCAGAAGCCGCGGCACGCCGATCCCGACCGATCGGCACACCAACATGTATCTGGTGCAGCCGGCCAGGGAACTGATGAGCCGCAGATTCGTGGTTCTGCCGATCGACACGACGGTCCGGGACGCACTGAAAGCGCTCAAG
>CAZKTH010000251.1:0-5289 GCA_964555575.1 uncultured Devosiaceae bacterium
TGAGGCCATTGACCTTGAGGATGGGCCGATCAAGCACAAGATCAACGTCCGCATGGGACCTGCCCGTGCTTAACCGGACAGTCTCGATGGCCGCCAGGCCCCGGAACGGGTGGCCGCTTTAAGCCGGATCAGGTGGCCGGAAATGACGATGGTTGCGGTGATCAGCACGCCCTGGCGATGGGGAACCAGATCGGTCCAGTTCTCGGGGCCGGGATTATCGACCGGGGCGGTGGCGATCTTGAAGTCCTCGGCGCCGTCGGCATTGGTGTGGATGTAGAGCAGGCCGTTGCGTTCGTCGACGCCGTATTCGCGCCCGGTCTGGCGGGGCGCGATCAGCCGCGGCGCGCCGGGATTTTCCGCATCGATCAGATACGTCTCCGAGGTCTGATGGTCATGGGCGCTGATGACGATGAAGCGGCGCGACAGCGTATTGCCGACGCCGACGAAGAAGCCGGCATCCTTTTCCTCATAAACGATCTCGTCCTCGGACTGCGGCGTGCCGAGGCGGTGACGCAGCACCCGGTACGGACGGTGCATGTCGTCGAGTTCGGTATAGTAGATCGTCTTGCTGTCGGGCGCCCAGACGCCACCGCCGGCCGTGCGCTCGATCCGGTCCGCGAGTTCCTTGCCGGTCTGAAGATCGCGAACCACAAGAGTGTAGTATTCCGAACCGTTGCGGTCGACCGACCAGGCCATGAGCCTGTGGTCGGGCGAATGGGCGCCGCCGCCGAAGCCGAAATACTCCGTGCCCTCGGCTTCGGCATTGCAGTCGATGAGGATGGTCTCCTCGCCACCCTCGCGCGGCGTCCTGACGATCAGCGGGTACTGCTTGCCTTCGAGCATGCGCGAGAAATAGGCGAACGGTCCGTCCGGGGTCGGAATGGAGCTGTCGTCTTCCTTGATGCGGCCGCGGATCTCCTTGAAGATCCTTTCCTTGAGGTCTTCCGCCCGGTTGCCGAACCCCGCCTCGAACCAGGCGTTCTCGGCTTCCAGATAGGTGCGGATTTCGCCATCGAGCGCCTCGGGGCTTTGCATCACCTCCTGCCAGTTGTCGGCACGCAACCAGAAATAGGGATCGTCCCGCTCGATGCCGTGATGGCTTGTGACATGGGATTTGCGGGCCGCGCGCGGCGGCTTGGGCAGCGATTGATCCATTGAAGAAAGATCCGTTCAGTTGTCGGAGGAAGGTTTGAAGGCGAGCGCCACGCCGTTCATGCAATAGCGCAGGCCGGTCGGCTGCGGTCCATCGGGGAATATATGACCCAGATGCGCGCCGCAATTGGTACAGCGCACTTCGGTGCGGCGCATGAACAACGAGCTGTCGTCGTGTTCCTCGACCGCCGTTTTCGAAGCCGGGGCATAAAAGCTCGGCCAGCCCGAGCCGCTGTCATATTTCGCCTCGCTCGAAAAGAGCGGGGCGCCGCAGCAGGCGCAGTAAAACACGCCATGGCGCTTTTCGGCATTGAGCGGGCTCGAAAACGGTTGTTCGGTGCCATGATCGCGGGTGATTCGGTATTGCTCCGCAGACAGCTCGCTTTTCCATTCGGCTCTGGATTTGCTGATTTTCGTGGCGCTCATATTGATGGCTCCTTTGTTTCACCTATATGGGCCAGAAAGGAAGCATCTGCCATCATTGCGGCCCTTTAGTGGGTAAACTCCAGATCACATACGATTAATCTTGTCCGTGAGGGACAAGCCGCTACCGTTGAACTCCGCGATTCGTGCCGGAATTCCGGCGCATGTGGCTGAATACGCGCGTCGAGGGTCTTTTGCCGGAATATCTCGATTTCTCCATTATGTTCTTGGCTATCGCGCCCTTTCTGGCCGGTTTGCTCGCCCCGCTGGTGCAGCGTTTCGTCGGGGCGGCATCCGGCTGGGTGCTTTCCATCGTGCCGGCGGGGATCTTCGTTTTTCTGCTGAGGTTCATCGAACCGGTTGCGGCCCAGCCGAAAATTCCCATTACCGCCAGTCTTCCGTGGATTCCGGATTTCGGCATTTCGCTGAGCTTTCTCATCGACGGTCTGAGCCTGACCTTCGCGCTGCTGATTTCGGGCATCGGCACCATCATCGTCATCTATTCGGGCGCCTATCTCAAAGGCCATGTCCATCAGGGCCGGTTCATGAGCTTCATCCTGATGTTCATGGGCTCGATGCTCGGGACGGTGCTCGCCAACGACCTGATCGTGCTGTTCGTCTTCTGGGAACTGACAACGATCACCTCCTTCCTCCTGATCGGGTTCGACCATCATCGCGAGGCGGCACGGCGGGCGGCGATCCAGGCCCTGATCGTCACCGGCGGCGGCGGGCTGGTGCTGCTGGCCGGTTTCGTGCTGCTGCATCTGTGGACGATCGACGCATCCGGGGGCACGGGCACCTGGCTTTTGAGCGACATGCGCGAAAATGGCGAACTGTTGCGCCAGGGCGGTTTCTATCTGCCGGTTCTGCTGATGGTGCTTGTCGGCGCCTTCACCAAATCGGCACAGTTCCCCTTCCAGTTCTGGCTGCCCAACGCCATGGAAGCGCCGACGCCGGTGTCGGCCTTCCTGCATTCGGCGACCATGGTCAAGGCCGGCGTGTATCTGTTGATGCGGATGAATCCGCTGCTTGGCGGCACCGGAGTGTGGATGGTCCTTCTGACGGTCGTCGGCGGCATCACCCTGTTGTGGGGTGCAACGCTGGCGCTGAGACAGACCGACCTCAAGCAGATGCTGGCGCACACGACCGTCGCTTCGCTCGGCCTTCTGGTTCTGCTGACCGGGCAGGGGACCGAGGCGGCGATCGCCGCCGCCGCCCTCTATCTGATCGCCCACGCCGCCTACAAGGGCGGGCTGTTCCTTGTCGCCGGGCTGATCGACCACGCGACCGGCACGCGCGAGATCACCGAACTGGGCGGCCTTCTGGAGCGGATGCCGCTGACCTTTTTCGCCGCCGCGCTCGGCGGGCTGTCGATGGCGGGACTGCCGCTGACCCTCGGGTTCCTCGCCAAGGAGGAGATGTATCTGGGCTTCACCGGCGCCGGCGACCCGACCGCCTATCTTGTCATGGCGGTGGTGCTCGTCGGCAACGCGCTGATGATGGCGATCGCGCTTGGCGTGGTCCTCCTGCCCTTCTTCGGCGGTCCGACCCATACGCCCAAGCACCCGCATGAAGGCCCGTTCGCCATGTATGGCGGCCCGATGCTGATGGGCCTCGTCGCGCTTGCCGGAGGCATTCTGACCGGCTGGCTCGGCGAGAACTTCCTTGCCCCTGCTGTCGGCGCGATTTCCGGCCAGGCGGTCCATGCCCGTCCGAGCCTCGTGCCGGATTTCCTGGCGCTGCCGGTCTATGTCTCGATCCTGACCTGGGCGCTCGGCTTCTTCTTCTTCTGGCGGCTTTCGGAAATCCGTACCGGACTGAAAGCCCTGCTCGATGCCACGGGCTGGACCTTCGACAGGATCTTCGACGCCCTGATGTTCGGGCTCATTCGCGGCGCCCATGCCCTGACGCAGCTGCTGCATCACGGCAGGCTCGAACTCTATCTCGTCGTCGTCTTCGTCGGCTTCGCCCTTGCCGTCGGCACGCCGGTCCTCGTTTATCAGGACTGGCCGCAGTTCACCGGCCTGCCCGAACTCGCCTTTTACGAATGGGGGGTCATCGCCATCGCCCTGATCGGTCTTGCGGCGGTGCTGCTCGCCCGTACAAGGCTCGTCGCCATCGTCTCGCTCGGCATCCAGGGTTTTGCCGTTGCCCTCATCTTCATGCTGTTCGGGGCGCCGGATCTGAGCTTCACCCAGTTCATGGTCGAAGTGCTCTCGGTGGTCATTCTCGCCCTGGTCATGACAAGGCTCTATCTCGACCAGCGCGACCGGCGCATTCCGTTCGAAATGCTCCGCGACGGCCTGCTCGCCCTCCTGTCGGGCGCGGCGGTGAGCATGCTGCTGCTCGTCATCCTGCGCTATCCGCTCGATCTGAGGCTGACCGAGCTGTTTGCCGCAACGAGCGTGCCGATCGCTCATGGCCACAACGTCGTCAACGTCATCCTGGTCGACTATCGCGGCCTTGATACGCTCGGCGAGATTTCGGTGGTCATGACCGCCGGCATCGCCATTTTCGCCCTCATCCGCATGCGCGGCGGCGGAAAGCAGACCGGCATCGGCGCCAAGAAGCCCGAGCCGAAACGCAGAACCCGGAGGGCGGCGTCATGAACACGGTGATTTTCCGCACCGTCGCACCCTGGATCGCGGCGATCATGATCGTGTTTTCGGTCTTCGTTCTGCTGCGCGGCCACAACGAGCCGGGCGGCGGCTTCATCGGCGGGCTGATCGCCGCCTCGTCCATTGCCATCTACGGCATCGGGGCCAGCGTCACCGAAGTGCGCAGGGCGATGAAGATCGATCCGCTCGCCTTTGCGGGGTTCGGCGTCCTCCTCGCCGGCGGCTCCGGGCTCGTCTCCGCCTTCAGGGGCGAGCCGTTCATGACCAGCCAATGGCTCAGCTTTGTGTTTGGTGGCAGTGACGTGACGCTGTCGACGCCGATGGTCTTCGATATCGGCGTCTATTTCGTCGTCTTCGGCACCATTTCGGCGGTGGCGCTGGCCCTCGAGGAACCGGAGGACGACAAATGATGATCGAAGCCGTCTACGCCGTCCTGATCGGGGTGTTCTTCGCCGTCGCCACCTATCTGATTCTTTCCAAGTCGGTGATTCGCATGCTCCTCGGGATCTCCATTCTCGGCAACGCGGTCAATCTCCTGATCTTCACGGCCGGACGACTGACGCGGCAGGTGCCGCCGATCGTGGCCGGCGATGCCAGCCAGATCACCGAACCCTTCGCCAATCCGCTGCCGCAGGCGCTGATCCTGACCGCCATCGTCATCGGCTTTGCCATGTTCACCTTCCTGCTCGTGCTCGGCTATCGCGCCTATCAGGAGCTCGATGCCGACAACACCGACACCATGCGTCTGACGGAGCCCGAAAAGGCGCCGCCGCCGCCCTTGAGTTATTGAGAGTGTGTATGTGATGGGAAGTTTGGCAATCGTCATTGCTGGTGACTTGGCGTCGAGGCAATCCGTTCGCACTCGGCGCGTGCCGCTTCTGGACCCCGGCTTTCGCCGGGGTGACGGCGGAAGTTTTAGATATGGAGGCGGCAACACCACCTTCGTCATTCCGGCGAAGGCCGGAATCCAGCCAGACCATCCCATTGTTCGACGCGAACCGGTCTTGCCGGAAGCGGTTCGGTTGACGCCTTTACCTCTCCCTGGGGGGTGTGGTCGACGCGTAGCGGCGGGTGAGGGGGCCTTGCCGCAAGCGCA
>CAZKTH010000252.1:0-5279 GCA_964555575.1 uncultured Devosiaceae bacterium
CAAGGCCTGGCGCGTCCCCGAACCGAACACATTCGGCACCGACGAGTTCGTCGCCGGATGCGTTCAATTCGGTCGAAAACCCCGACGCTGCTGTGCCGAGCAAGACGGTGCTCGCGGACGAAGACAACCTTTGTGCGATCGCGCCCCACGCTCTGTGCATGATCACCGTCAACGCATAGGGTCCCGCCGGGAAATCCGAATCATTGGAGATATGAAAATGAAGAACATTGTGGTGACTGGCGGCAGCGGCAAGGCCGGACGCGCGGTCTGTCGCGATCTGGTCGATCACGGCTACACCGTGTTCAATCTCGACATCCAGCCGTCAAAGGACCCGGTCTGCTCGTTCATGAAGGTCGATCTGACCGATCTCGGCCAGGTGCTCGATGCCATGGACAGGGCCAATCGCAAGGACAGCCCGTTCCGCCCGTTCGCCAGGCCCGACGCCATCGTCCATCTTGCAGCGCTGCCGGCGCCCGAACTGCAATCGGACATTTCCACCTTCAGGAACAACGTCATTTCGACCTATGTGATGTTCGACGCCGCCGTGCGCCTCGGGGTCAAGCGGGTCGTCTGGGCCTCGAGCGAAACCACGCTCGGCCTGCCGATGAACCCCGAGAACCCGCCGGCCTATCTGCCGGTCGACGAGGACCATCCGATGCGTCCGAACAGCGCCTATTCGCTCAGCAAGGATCTCGGCGAGGAAATGGCGCGCCAGTTCCAGCGCTGGAACCCGGACATGACCTTCATCGGCCTGAGGCTCTCCAACGTCATGGAGCCGCACGACTACGCGAACTTCAAGACCTGGCAGGACGATGCGAGCAAGCGCCAGTGGAACGCCTGGGGCTATATCGACGCCCGTGACGGCGCCCAGGCGGTGCGCAAGAGTCTCGAGGTCGATTTCGTCGGCGTCGACCATTTCATCATCGCCAATGCCGATACGGTGATGGCGCGTACCAACGCCGATCTGCTCGCCGAGGTGTTTCCCGGCGTCGAATTGCGGAAAGAGGTCGGCGCGCACGAGACGCTTCTGAGCATCGACAAGGCGCGCCGGGTGCTGGGCTACGCGCCCGAATTTTCCTGGCGGGATCTGAAATAGGATTTGGGGGGCAGCGCCGCAAACGCTGTCCCCGGATATTCGCTCATTCCCCGCGCAGGCGTTTTCGTGCCATCGCGACGTAACGTCTTCCAGAGCGTTTTCAGGCGAAGCGGATACCGGTTCGCCGGTTCGAAAACGCGACCACTCAATAACCTGGAGCTTCCGTTCTGATTCCATCAGAACGGAAAATGCTCTAGCCGCCGGGATGCGGCGCGAGTGCCGCGCGCGCGGCCACGCCGAAAGCCTCCGTCAGGGTCGGGTGGGGATGGATGCTCGCCGTCATCTGTTCAAGCGTCATCCCGTTGCGTACCGCTAGCGCGGCTTCGCCCATCAGGTCGGCCGCGCCCTCGATAAGGGCATGAATGCCGACGATGCGATGGTCGTGCCTGTCGAAAACGATCCGCAGGCGTCCCAGTGCCTCACCCGCGATCTGGGCGCGGGCATCGATGCGATAATCGTATTCGGCCACGCCGACGTCCATGCCGGCCGCCCGTGCGGCCTCCTCGGTCAGTCCGACCATGCCGATCTCGGGCGAGGAGAAGATCACGGCGCTGTTGTGTTCGGGCCGCGGAAAGGCGGCCGGCATCCCGAGGATGTGCCGGGCCACCGCCAGCGCCTGCGCGGTTGCCCAGTGCGCGAACATCGGGTTGCCCACGACATCGCCGACCGCGAAGATGCCGGGCTCGGCCGTTTCGAGCTGATCATTGACCGCGATACCGTGCGGGCCGTGCGCGACCGCCGTCGCCTCGAGCCCGAGGCCGACGACATTGGGGTGTCGCCCGGCGACGATGGCGACGACCTGCGCCGAGACGCTGTCCGTCTCTCCGCCATGACGGTAGTGGACGGTGTGGCCGCCCTCCATGGCCTCGATCCGCTCGATCTGGACGTCGGTCCCTATCCGGATGCCGGTATCCGACAGATGCGCGGTCAACAGCTTGGCCAGAACGCCGTCGATCGGCCCGAGGATGCGCGGCATGGCCTCGAGCACCGTGACCTCGGCCCCGAGCATGGCGAAGATCTGGGCCATCTCGATGCCGATCGGTCCGCCTCCGATCAGCGCCAGCGATCTGGGCACGAAACCGATGCCGATCAACCCTTCCGAATCGAGAACGCCGGGCAGGTCGGCGCCGGGAATCGGCAGGCGGCTCGGGGAGGAGCCGGTGGCGAGAATGGCGCGGTCGAAACGCACGGCGCGCGGCAACTGTCCGTGCTGCTCGATCATGGCCGAACGCGGTCCGGTGAGGCGGGCCCGGCCAAAAACGACCTCAAGCGTTTGCAGGTGTTGGGCGTTTTCCAGCGCGCCCGCCGCACGCCCGGCAAGGATGTGATGGCGGCGGGTCTGCACCGCCGACCAGTTGATCTCGCCGGTCCAGTCGGACGGAACGCTCAACCCGAAGGTACCGCCGCGCGCAAATTCGGCCCGACGGTGTGCCGTCTCGCGAAAGATCTTGGAAGGGATGCATCCGGAGAACAGGCAGGTGCCGCCAAGTCCGGCGCCGGCCTCGACCAGCATCACGCGCTTGCCGGCCTGGGCAAGCGCCATGGCCGCGGGTGTACCGCCCGGCCCCCCTCCGATGACGAGGACATCGACGACGTTTTCGCCACTCCTGGTGGCGGTGGATTTTTCTGGATTGGGCATTGTCATCTTTCCTGATCTCCGACCAGGCTCGCGCTACAGGCCGGCCTGACCCGCTTGATTGCCAAATCTGCCGACCGGCCCGGCCTTCTGCCGAAGGCAGAATTCACCAAGCCCGTTGTGTTCGTTCCGCCTCACAGGAGAATGGAGGCCGAGAGGACGCTTCGGGTTTGCCGTGCCGGTCGTCAGGATGAGCGCGCGATCGCGCAGAAAACGCGCGTTGTGGGATTCACGAGGCCGGTTCTGGCGCGAAAATGCGCATTTTCAGGGGCACCAAAGCGAAAACCGGCTGCCGCTGTCGGGGCATTTTGTCGCAGATGGAAAGGATCGGGACGGGGTAGCGGCGACGGCGCACTGAAGTGCCCTCCGGGCAACGCGCCGCCGCCGTTCTCAAGCGGTCAATGCCGCAAAGCCCGTCAGTGATGATCGTGATGGTGGTGGTGATGGCCGTGACCGTCTTCGCCATCATGCGAGCAGCCGTTGACACCGCTTGCCAGCGTGCCGGCGTAATGGGCCGCCACAAGGGCCTCCGGCGTATCGGCAGTGACGCCGACGACGATGCCGATGCCTTTTTTCGTCAGAAGGTTCTGCGCACCGGGGCCGACGCCTCCGGTGATCACCATGTCGACGCCGTGCTCGGCCAGCCAGGTCGGCAGAACGCCCGGCTCGTGCGGCGGTGCCGCCTCGTCACTGCGCGCCACGATCGCACCCGTTTCGTCGTCGGTGTCGATGAAGGCGAAGAACGGGCTGTGTCCGAAATGGCCGGCCAGCTTGCCGTCCTCCACCGGTATGGCGATTTTCATCGAGATTTCTCCATTGAGACTGAATGTCTTGGCCTCCCTATACAACCGATATCGGCATTCGACGATGAATCAAATGTCGCAACCATCGGCGCCCGCGGCGAGAATGACGGCGGTCGAGGCGAAGATGCCGGCGATGCGCTTCAGATCGGAAACCCGCGACTTGCCGGTGTGTTCGGCAAGATGACCGACAAAATGCTGCCGCCTCGTTTGCCGGGGAACAAAAAGGGTGCCGGCATGCCGGAAAGGCGAAACGAAGGGCGGTGATGCGTCCTATGCCGAACTGCCCTGTTGCCGTTTCGGCGCTGTGCCCGTTCCTGTCGAAACGACGGCCTTCGCTGTCGCCTCGAAAGCCTCTATGCTGGCGTGAGCGCCCCGCCACAGCATGCCGATGTCCGAACCCGCCGATCCCATCCTTGTGAAGCACCGCGAACTCGAACGCATCGCCATGATCGCGTTGCGTGCCGCACGGCTGTTTCTCGAATCCGGGGCGCGGGTCAAGGTGGTGCATGAGGGCGCCGGGCTGATCATCAAGGGACTCGGGGTCAATTGTGTCGGCCAGCGTGCCGGCTATGCCAGCCACGAGATCACCGTATCGCACGGGATCAACACCATCACCCGCATGACGACGGTCGGGCCGCAATGTGTAAATCACCGGCTCGACCATGCCTTGCGGACCCTGTGCATCCGCGCCTCCAGGGGGGGCATGAGCGTCGACGAGATCGAGGTGGAGATGGACCGCCTGGTCGCCGCGACGCCGCATTACGCACCCGTCACGGTGGCGCTGGCGGTCGGCATCGCCTGCGCCTCCTTCGGCCAGCTCCTCGGCATCGACTGGGCCGCGACCGGTCCGGTGCTGATCGCCGGTTCGGTCGGCCAGTATGCCCGGCATCTGATGCGGACGCACAAGCTCAACTACTACGTCATGGCCGCGGTGGTGGCCTTCATTGCCGCCGCCCTTGGCGGGCTGGGGGCACAACTGCTCGGCAGCACGACGGCCCCGCTGGCGATGGTGGCGTCCATTCTGCTGCTGGTGCCCGGCGTCCCTGCCACCAATGCCCAGATGGACATCATGGACGGCTACCCGTCCATGGGCAGCGCCCGCGCCGTCACCGTGCTGATGATCATGGTCTTTGCCACTGTCGGGGTGGGTCTGGCCGAATTCATGCTGGGAATGGGCTGATGGACGCCGGCCTGCTTCATCTCGCCCACCAGGCGCTGTTCGGCGCTCTTGCCGCCGCCGGCTTCGGGGTCCTGTTCAACATCGGCCCCAAGACACTCGTCTGGGCCATGGGAGCCGGCGCCCTCGCCCTGAGCGTCCGTACGCTCGGCCAGGATGCCGGCTGGAGCCTCGAGGTGGCCTCCTTCATCGCCGCCATCGCGGCGTCCACTTCGGTGCGGTTCGTGCGCATCTGGCTCGGCGCGGCGCGCAACGCCGTGGCGCTGGCCGGCTGCATCCCGATGGTACCGGGTGCCTTCCTGAGCCAGGCGATCCTCGGCCTGTTCGCCGTCACGGCACCGCAGCCCGACAACGAACTCGCCATGATCGTCATGGCCATGGAATACATGCTCAGGGTCATCTTCACCCTCGGCGCCATCGGCGCCGGCCTGGCCATTCCGACCTATCTGCTGAGGATCAGGGATTTCTAGAGCATTTCGGATCTGCACGGAAACGGCTCGACCGGCGCCCATACCTCTCCCTTGGGGGAGAGGTCGGGCCGCAGCGAAGCGAAGGTCCGGGTGAGGG